>NZ_JBGQOF010000007.1:0-245774 GCF_052113665.1 Flavobacterium sp. W22_SRS_FK3
TGAAAATCATTCCAATGAAAATTTTCCCAATGGAAATCATTCCGATGGGAATCATTCTAATGAAAATCATTTCAATGAAAATCATTTCAATGAAAATCATTTCAATGAAAATCATTCTAATGAAAATAATTCTAATGAAAATAATTCTAATGAAAATCAAGCAGAATCCTTGTCAGGAATAAAAATGAATTTGAATTTTTATGGTAAAATTGTTGAAGAACAAATAATTTGGTTGCAAGAACAATATTTATATGTTGATATTCATAATTACATTATTATGCCAAATCATCTCCATTTAATTTTAGAAATTGATAGTTTGATCGTTAAAGACAAGGCTGTTAAAATAAAATCTTTGTCGAGTTTGATTGGAGCTTTTAAGACAACTTCTTCAAAATTTATTCATAAAAAAGGATTTGAGAATTTTGCCTGGCAACGTTCTTTCCATGACCATATTATTAGAAATACAAATGCTTATGACAACATTTATACGTATATTGATTTGAATCCTCAAAAATGGCATCAAGATTGTTTTTTTGAAAAAAATTAAAATAATTCTAATTGTGTAGGCTGAGGTGCAGACGGTACGGCAGCTTTTCCCCAAAAATTCAAAATATTACCAAATTGTTTATCGGTTATTCGAAGCACACTTACTTTTCCTAAGGGAGGCAATAGTCTGTGGATTCTCTTTTCGTGTACATCGGCGCTTTCACTGCTGGCACAATGGCGTACATAAACAGAATATTGCATCATCGAGAATCCATCTTTCAATAAATTGTTTCTAAAACCGGATGCATTTCGTCTGTCCTTTTTTGTTTCTGTGGGCAGATCAAAAAAAACAAATAGCCACATTATTCGATATCCGTTAAGCTCCATAAGGCTGGATATTTAATTTTTTTTCGATTTTCTGTAAAGCATTGCTGGAGAGAACTTGACGTTTTTTGTAAAGCTATCATTAAAGGACTTTTCTCTTCTTTAAAGTACACTGTTCGGGTTAATATTTGTAATAATTCGGCCTTAATAGCAGTGTTTAATTCCTGTTCATCAAAACGCTGCATAATTTCAAAGACTTTTTCATCTACAATTGGTCGAAATGGTTCCATAATATCATCGGCAAGTGCAAAAGCATTATACTTACTTTTATGGTGGATTCCTAATGTATTCAGTAATCCGCTTCCGGAAAGAGCCCTTGCAGTGGCGGCTCGTAAAATAGCATAGCCATAATTCAGGAAATTATTAGGATAATTTCCGTATCGTTCACGTTTGATTCCATCATAATCTAAATTCGGAAGAGGGAAATATTTCCAGTATTGCTGTGCTGCTACTCCTTCCATATTAGATGAATCACCACTTAAAACTTTATTTGCCAGAAATGCAAAGCTATTTTTAGAGTCCGTTATTTTTTCGAGTAATTGCCCTTGGTTTTTAATTTTTTCTACGATGGTTTGCTGCCACAACTGTTTTTTTAAAGGTATTGAAGCTTCAATTTGATTTTTGAATATTTCCTGTTGAATATGATGACTGTTGAGGTTTAACAGCATTCCGTTAGGAAGATGATTCTTCCCGCAGATGACAATAGCAGTATTGTTCTCAACAAGTAAATTCATAGCAGGAATACTCAGGTAGATTTCATTATGATCAAGAACAAGAAAACCAATGTCCTCAATTGGAATAGAACTTTCTTTCAGTTCTGATTTTAGTACCAGCTGATTGTTTTTTGCCGTTATGGAAAATTTGTTTTCAATTAAAATAGTTCTTTTTAGCATAATTATAGCATCCTTAAATTATTTCTTTAAAGTTCGACTTAAAAGAAATGCTGTTTTTACGGATTTCCATAATTTCGGATTTTAGTTTCGATATTATTAATGAAAACTTAGTGATGTTAGATTATTTGTTGAATTTATCAATCCTCAGATAATTGCGTTTTGAATTGATTTTAGAAGGATTATTCGAAAATTTTAAGACAATTAAAAAACAGCCTCCAAATCAATACAATTTGGAGGCTGTTAATCAAGTACTAAAAAAAGGAAATACTCTTTTTTATTTAATCATTGCAAACTTTCAATTCAGTTAGACTTATTTGCTTCTAAATATTTTATGATTTCCTCACAGGCATTTTTACTGGTAAAACCAAATTTGTGATCCAGAACTGATGCCGGAGCTGAATATCCAAAATGATCCAATCCGAAAACTTTTCCTCTGTTTCCGGCAAGGCTTTCCAGATTCACAGGAAGCCCTGCCGTAAGTCCAAAAACCAGTCCGTTTGTTGGAATTACACTTTCTTGATATTCTTTTGACTGTGATCTGAAGAGTCCTTCTGAGATTATCGAGGCTACATTTATTTTGATATTTATTGTTTTTTCAAGTTCAGCAGCTGCATCGATCAATGTTGCCACTTCAGATCCGTTGGCGATTAGGGTAATATCTGGATTTTGAATTTCTTTAACCAGGTATCCTCCTTTTTTGGCTTTGCCTGCTTCTTCAAATCTTGAAGTTCCAAGAGTTGGGATGTCTTTAATATCCTGTCTGGAAAGAATCAGTCCCGTTGGAGTTTTCTTATTCTCCAGTGCTATCTGCCAGGCTACTGAAGTTTCGATTGCATCTGCCGGACGTAATGCCAATAAACTTTGGTCTCCCGAATGGTTTTTGATTTTTTCCAACAACCTGATCTGTGCTTCCTGTTCAATAGGCTGATGCGTTGGTCCGTCTTCTCCTACGCGGAAAGAATCATGTGTCCAGACATACTTTACCGGAAGTTCCTGAATCGCTGCCAGACGAATGGCTGGTTTCATATAATCGGAGAATACGAAAAATGTTGCTACAACAGGAATTACGCCTCCGTGTAGTGCGATTCCGTTAGCGATTGCCGCCATTGTCAATTCAGCCACTCCAGCCTGCAGGAATGCTCCGCTGAAATTATTCTTTTTTAAAACGGATGATTTTTTTAAAAAACCGTCTGTCTTGTCGCTATTTGATAAATCGGCAGAAGATACGATCATGTTTTCTACATTTTCAGCCAGATAGCCCAAAACAGCTGCAGAGGCATCACGTGTTGCAGCATTTGCTTTTTGTGCAATACTGCCAAAATCCAGATTTGGTAAATCGCCTGAGAAAAACTTCTGGATTTTTTTTGACAATGCAGGATTTTGATTTTCCCACTGAGCAATTTTTGCTTTTCTATCTGCTGATTCTGCTATTTTTTTGTCTAAAATATTCTCGTAATGTGCAGCAACTTCTTCGTATACAGCAAAGGAATCTTTCGGATTTGCGCCCAGATTAAGAAGTGTTGATTTAAAACACGCTTTGGTAGCACCAATTGGTTTTCCGTGCAGTTCGCACTGGCCTTCATACATTGATCCGTCTGCCGTAACACAGCCTTTGCCCATTATAGTTCTTCCAATAATTAGGGTGGGTCTTTCCAATTCGGCATGAGCCGCATTCAAAGCTGAGCGAATATGGGTATGGCTATGACCGTCGATGGTGATCACTTTCCATCCCCAGGATTCGTATTTCATGGCGGTATCTTCTGTGGTAACCTCATCGGTCATTGAGGAAAGCTGTACATCATTGGAGTCATAAAACATAATAAAATTATTCAGTCCCAAATGTCCTGCAATACGTCCTGCGCCCTGAGAAATTTCTTCCTGAACGCCTCCATCGGTTATAAAACCATATATTTTATGATCGAATAAATTATCAAATCTGGCCGATAAAAATTTGGCGGCAATTGCTGCACCAACACCCATTGCATGACCCTGACCCAAAGGTCCGGAGGTATTTTCGATACCTCTTTTTACATCAATTTCGGGATGTCCCGGCGTAGCAGAACCCCATTGTCTAAATTGCTCTAAATCTGATTTTTCGTAATTACCAAGCAAATGATACTGGGCATACATCAAAGCCGAAAGATGTCCGGCATCCATAAAAAAACGATCCCTGAAAATCCAATGCATGTCGGTTGGATCGTATTTTAGATATTCTGTATAAAGAATATGCATAAAATCGGCTCCTCCCATTGATCCGCCGGGATGGCCTGAATTGGCTTTCTCAACCATTGAAATGGCCAATGCTCTAATATTATCTGCTGATAACTGGTCTATTGTCTTGTTCATTTTATTGTGTATTAATGTAATCTTGAAATAGGGTTGAAGCTTAAGTTTTTATCGTTAGTTTATTTGAATAACATGAGTTACTATATTGCTTTTTATTTCGTTTTTTTCATCTGGCTGAGAGCCGCCAATTGCAAGTTTAATTTTGCCAGAAAACTGTTTTTGGACACCTTCTGCCGTAATTGATGACAAGTCTTCCGGAGAAAGTGTAAAGTTGATGGTTTTGCTTTCACCTGATTTTAAATGAAGCCTTTCAAAACCTTTTAGGCTCTTTATCGGAGCTTTTATGGACTTATTTTGATTGATTACATAGAGTTGGGCAACTTCTTCACCTTCCATTCTGCCAGAGTTGGTTATTCTTACAGAGACTGAAAGAGGATTACCCTTTTTTATTTCGGAGGAAACTTTTAATTGATCATATTTAAATGTAGTATAGCTAAGTCCATAACCGAAGCCATAAAGCGGACTGCCTTTAAAATAACGATACGTTTTGTTATCCATGCTGTAATCTACAAAAGAAGGCAGGTCTGAATCGCTTTTATAAAAGGTTATGGGAAGCCTTCCTGCAGGATTGTAATCTCCAAAAAGTATATCCGAGACTGCTGTTCCTGATTCCTGACCTCCATACCATGCATTGAGTATGGCAGGAATATTTTCTGCTTCCCAGGGAATAGCTATAGCACTGCCGGTCATCATAACAAAAATCACTGGCTTTCCCGAAACTTTAAGCGCTTTCATCAGTTCAGTCTGGATTTTTGGAAGAAGGATAGATGTGCGGTCACCACCACTGAAGCCCGGATAGTTAACAGGCATTTCTTCACCTTCTAATTGTGGGGATATTCCGCCGACATAAATAAAGGCATCAGCATCTTTATTTTTCTCCGCTATTTTTTTAAAATCAGTTCTTTCAAAATTACCTGTATTTAAGGTTACGTTTGCTTTTCCCTCTCCCTGCCAATATTCTAAAACTAAATTATATACAGTATTCTTTTTAGTACTTAATTTAAAAGTTTTTTCTCCCCATCTATTTTTGTCCCATGCATTTATAACTTCCTTTCCGTCTATTAAAAAACGATATCCATCATCTGCACTGATTTCAAATGTAATTGAGCCATCCTGAGTTGCCGTAAAGTTTGTAGTATAACGTGCAGAAAAATGGTTTGCTTTAATAGCATTTACAATAAGTTCGCCTTCCTGCCAAAAGTTATTGATTTCAGATTCTGTTCTCACAGCTTTAGGCCTACCTGTCAGATCTTTATTGTTGTAATATTCTGCTTTAAAACCCTGTTTTCCTTCATAAGTGTATTGATTTTTAAGATCCTGATATACTAATAAAGTATCATTGGTAAAGTTGATTGCTTTTTCATAAATAATTTCTGTATTGATCCCCACTTTATCTTTAATTCCTTGCAGCACTGTTGTCAGTTTGCTTGGAGTTCCGTTATAATTTCCTAATATGGAAATAGAATTGTCTGCATTAGGACCAAGAATCACAATCTTTTTTAAGTTTTTGTTTAAGGGTAGTGTGTTCTTTTCATTTCGAAGTAAAACCATGGATTGCCTTGCCATTTTTAACGCATGCTGCTGATGTTGGGTACTTTCTAAAACTGATGATGGTGTTTGTGCATAGTTTACCATTTCGACAGGATCAAACATTCCAAGTCTGAAACGGATCATAAAAAGGCGTTTTACAGAAATATCAATTTGGCTCTCACTGATTTTTCCATTCTTCACAGCTTGAACCAAAGCTTTGTAAGCATCTGTACCACAGTCAATATCTGTTCCGTGAAATACAGCATCTGCAGAAGCGGATTCAGCATCGGGATGCGTTTTATGATTTTTGAAAAAGTCATCAATTGCCCAGCAGTCTGAGGTCACATAACCTTCAAATTTCCATTGATTTCTTAAAATGTTTGTCATTAAAATATCACTGGCACAACATGGCTGAGTTCTAAAAGCATTATATGCACACATAACACCAGCTACTTTGGACTCTGTTACTAATTTTTTAAATGCAGGAAGATACGTATCCCAAAGTTCATAAGGAGTGACATCTACATCAAAGGTATGTCGTAAAGATTCAGGTCCGCTGTGTACGGCGTAGTGTTTGGCACATGCAGCAGCTTTTAAATATTTAGGATCATCGCCCTGGAGGCCTTTGACAAATGAATCTCCCAATACACTCGTTAAATAAGGATCTTCGCCATAAGTTTCCTGTCCGCGTCCCCAGCGTGGATCTCGAAAAATATTAATGTTGGGTGTCCAATATGTAAGACCTAAATAGCGTTCATTGGTTCGGCCCAATTCAACAGCTTTATTATAAATAGCTCTTCCTTCAAGTGCAGAATAATCGGCCATTTTAAAAAGTGAATTTTTATCAAATGTAGCAGCCATTGCTATAGCCTGAGGATAAACAGTAGTTTTAAAAGGAGTTCTTGCTACACCGTGTAAAGTTTCGTTCCACCAGTCATATGCAGGTATAGACAGCCGGGGAATTGCCGGAGATGAATTTAACATCTGTGATACTTTTTCTTCCAGTGTCAATTTGCTTACCAGATCATTTACACGTTCTTCAAAAGTTAATTTGGGGTTTTGAAATAAAAATTTAGCTGCTTTTTTCTGTCCTAAGCAATAACATGAAATTAACAATGCTATTACAGGGATGATTTTTTTTGTTCTCATTAGTTTCATTTTTTACGATTAAATTAAAACAACCGATTGTGTAAAGAAATAACTTTTTTTTAAAATAAAAAAGTTATGTTCATTATAATGTTTCAAAAAATGTATATTCAATATAAATACGTTATAAAATTTTATAATAAAACTTTAAATATCTTAAATGATTGTGAAATATATTATTGTATCACTAAAAGGAGTACATTTACAGATTTACTATTTTTATTTATGGAAGAACATAAACACGTAACGATTTATGATATTGCAGAGAAACTTAATCTTGCAACATCAACAATTTCGAGAGCTCTCAAAGATCATCATAGTATCAGTGATAAGACAATAAAAAAGGTAAAGCAGACTGCAAAAGAAATGGGTTTTGTTCCTAATACTTTAGCAGCAGGTTTAAGGGGTAACGTAACAAAAACTATTGGTATTTTGATTCCAACCGTTACACAGCCTTTTTTATCATCCCTAATCAGTGGTATTGAGATTGCTGCTCAAAAATCTGACTATTCAGTTATTATTATGCAGTCACATGATTCTTACCAGATGGAGGTAGATTTAGCTAAATCACTATACAGTAATAGAGTAAGCGGGGTTATTTGTTCTTTGGCAATGGAAACAAAGGATACTTCGCATTTTAAACAGTTTTCCAATAATAATATTCCGTTAGTGTTTGTTGACAGGGTTCCTAAAGATTACGATACTTTTCGGGTGGTAATCAATAATTATTTGGCTGGTTACAAAGCAACTAAGCATTTAATAGAACAAGGATGTAAGAGAATTGCGCATCTAACTGCCGGTTCAGAATTTGGTACTCTTTATAATGAAAGAAAAAGAGGTTATGTTGACGCTTTGTTAGAACATGATATTCCAGTTGAAAATAATCTGATTATAAGTTTAAAAGAGATGACTTATGAAGCAGGAGTAAAGGCCTGTAACCAATTATTTGATTTGAAAACGCCACCTGATGGACTATTTGCTCCGGGTGATATTCTTGCAGTAAGTGCTGTACAGACTGCAAAAAAAAGAGGAATTAAAGTGCCTGATCAGTTTGCGGTAATAGGCTTTAATAATGATCCGATCTCAGAGATAATTGAGCCTAATATTTCTACTATAACCCATCCAGCGGAGAAAATGGGTAAGGCTGCAGCCGAATTAATCATCAAGAATCTAAAATCTGTTAAGGAAGAGGATGCGAAAGAAATTACATTTTTAAATACACAAGTACTAATACGTGAGTCTTCAAGGAAGATTTAATTATATTTTACTTCTTTGATTAACCTGTTAATTCGTATTTTGAATTAGCAGGTTTTTTTATTAAATCAATATACTTTCAACTCTGGCTGGTACGTTTTGAGAGGTTAATATTTTTAAATAATATATAAAAGAGACTTTTTATTTTTTTATTACCTTAATTTTGTATTTTAGCACAACCGATTGCAAATGTAAAAATATTTTAAATACCATATTTTTTTAGCTTATATTTTGATAAATATCCTGTTTTAAACAGATTTTTTTATTTGTCTAAACATAAACGAATATAAAACAGAAATAATAAAATGACGCATATTAAAAAGACTTTTTTTAGATTCACCATATTGTTTTTTGTAGTTTGCTGGCCTGTATTGTCTCAAAAAGACTATAAACTATGGTTACAATATGAAAAGAAAACGGATTCAAAAATAATTTCAGGTTATCTGTCAAATATTAAAGGAATAGTAGTATTAGATAATACGGAAACTTCAAAAATTGCTAAAAACGAATTACAGGCTGCTTTGAATGATATGTTAGGGAATAAATTTCAGACTGCAGCAAAATTAGAAGGTGAAAATAAAATAATTGTAGGTTCAAAAGCGGTATTGACTTCTGAAATTCAAGAGTTAGTTGGTTCTGATTTTGAGCAGATAAATGATGAAGGTTTTATTATCAAATCCATTTCAATAAAAAATAAAAAGCATATTGTTGTTACAGGTAAAAAAGATGTTGGCCTTTTATACGGCGTTTATAACTTTCTGAGATTGATTCAGACAAATAAATCAATACAAAATTTAAACATTGTTGATACACCCAAAACTAATATTAGAATTTTAAATCACTGGGATAACTTAGATAGAACTGTTGAAAGAGGTTACGCAGGTTTTTCGTTATGGAATTGGCAAAAACTGCCTGATTTTATTGACCAGCGTTATATTGATTACGCCAAGGCAAATGCATCAATCGGAATTAACGGAACAGTTTTGACAAATGTAAATGCGAATGCTCTAATCTTAACGCCTCAATATTTAGAAAAGGTAGAAGCTTTGGCAAACGTATTCAGACCATACGGAATAAAAGTATATCTAACCGCTCGCTTTTCGGCACCAATCGAAATAGGAGGATTAAAAACAGCTGACCCAAAAGATACAGATGTAGCTAATTGGTGGAAAAGCAAAGCCAAACAAATTTATAAAAGAATCCCTGATTTTGGAGGATTTTTAGTGAAGGCAAATTCAGAAGGTCAGCCTGGCCCGCAAAATTACGGAAGAGATCATGTTGATGGAGCAAATATGATTGCAGATGCCGTTGCACCTTTTGGAGGCGTAATTATGTGGAGAGCTTTTGTCTATTCTGAACATGATGCTAATGACAGAGCCAAACAAGCTTATGCTGAATTTGTGCCGTACGACGGAAAATTTAGAGACAATGTAATTGTTCAGGTAAAAAATGGAGCCATCGATTTTCAGCCTCGTGAACCTTTTCATCCCATGTTTGGTGCGATGCCAAAAACACCTTTGATGATGGAGTTTCAAATCACTCAGGAATATTTGGGTTTCAGTACGCATTTGGTTTTTCTGCCAAAATTGTTTCAGGAAGTTTTAGAATCGGATACCTATCAAAAAGGAAAAGGGACAACGGTAGCCAGAGTCATTGACGGTTCTTTAACGAAAACTAAACTGACCGGAATTGCAGGAGTCTCCAATATCGGAAATGATTTAAACTGGACCGGACATCCTTTTGCGCAGGCAAATTGGTACGGCTTTGGAAGATTGGCATGGAATCCTAATTTAGATTCGGAAGTTATTGCTGATGAATGGCTGAGATGTACTTTTTCTAACGACGAAAATTTTATTGCGCCAGTCAAAAAAATGATGATCGAATCGCGTGAAGCTGTTGTCAACTATATGACACCACTTGGGCTGCATCATATTATGGACACAGGACATCATTACGGTCCAGGTCCGTGGGTTTCTAATTTATCAAGACCAGAATGGAATCCTGTATATTACCATAAAGCAGATAAAAACGGGATTGGTTTTGACAGATCTAAAAGCGGGACAAATGCTACAGCACAATATGCTCATGAAGTAGGGAAAATTTTTGATGATATAAAAACCTGTCCTGAAAAAGATTTATTATGGTTTCATCATGTCTCCTGGGATTATAAATTAAAAAACGGACAAACGCTTTGGAACGGTATGGCTTTAAAGTATCAGGAAGGTGTAAATCAGGTAAAAAACATGCAAAATACCTGGAATAAAACCGAAAAATATGTTGACGCAGAACGTTTTAAAGAAGTTCAGATGTTGTTAGAAATTCAATATAAAGAAGCAAAATGGTGGAGAGATGCGTGTTTGTTGTATTTTCAACAATATTCAGGAGAAGAATTACCGGAAGGAGTAGGAAAACCAACACAATCTTTAGACTATTTTAAATCATTAAAATTTCCTTTTGCACCAGGAAATTAAATATCTGAATAAAAAATGAGCTATCAATTTAAACTAATACAAATGAGATTAACTAATTACTATTTACTGCTTTTAACTCTTATAATTTTGAGCAGCTGTAATGCACAAAAAGAAAACAATGTTGTTTCGTTGAAAGACAGTTTTAAAAATGATTTTTGCATTGGAACTGCTTTGAGTGCAAATCAAATTGAAGAGAAAAATGAAAAAGAAGATTCTCTAATCAAAAAAGAGTTTAATGCTATAACGGCAGAAAATATCATGAAATCGATGTTTTTACATCCTGCAAAAGATAAATATGATTTTGCAATGGCTGATAAATTTATTGCATACGGCGAGAAGAATAAAATGTTTATTCATGGTCATACTTTGATTTGGCACAGTCAATTGGCCTCCTGGATGGCAGAAATTAAAGACAGCATTGAGATGAAAAATTTCATGAAAGACCATATCACTACAATCGTTTCAAAATATAAAGGAAGGATTGATTCGTGGGATGTTGTCAATGAAGCTTTGAACGAGGATGGGACATTAAGAAAATCAGTTTTTTTCAATACACTTGGAGAGCAATACCTTGTTGATGCATTTAAATTAGCTGCCGCTGCTGATCCAAAAGTTGATTTGTATTACAACGACTATAATAATGAAGAGCCCGCCAAAAGACAAGGAAATATTAATCTGATCAAAAAAATAAAAGCAGGAGGAGGAAAAATTGATGGCGTTGGAATTCAGGCGCACTGGCGATTGGAAAGTCCTTCTATAGAGACTATTGAGGAAAGCATTTTGGCTTATTCTGCTTTGGGTTTAAAGGTTGCTTTTACAGAATTAGATATTACAGTTTTACCAAATCCATGGGATTTAAAAGGCGCTGATGTCAATCAAAATTTTGAAGGAAATGCCAAAATGAATCCTTATCAGGAAAAACTTCCGGATTCTGTTCAGGTTAAGCTCGCTAATCGTTATGCGTCAATTTTTAAGTTGTTCCTGAAACATAAAGATAAAATTAGCCGTGTAACATTTTGGGGAGTCCACGATGGACAGTCCTGGTTAAATGATTGGCCGATAAAAGGAAGGACAAATTATCCATTATTATTTAATAGTAACTTAAAGCCAAAAAAAGCATATCAAAGTGTAATGAAACTAAAAGAAACTAATGAATAATTTTTGACACCAAAAAAACTTTCATCTGGAAGCTTTACAGGGTAAACATTGTAAATATTATAAAAAGACTCCTTACTTAAAGAGTCTTTTATTTTAAGCAACCGATTGTATGTGGCTGTTTACTTCTTATTTTGTACAGTAAAGTGCAATATACTACAATTTCAGTATAATGCAATCAGTTGTTCTTGTCGATACTGCTGTATTTAATAGTATTTTTACTTTTGTTTTTTAATCAAACTTTAATTTACTATTATGATTTTAATGTAATGTTAATTTTTATGATTTTTTCAACGATATACGAAAAAGAGACTTAATTTATTATTCTTCGAGCCTTATGTAAATATATAATTATAGATAATTTATTTATTTAACATAAAAATTACACCATTTATTTTTTAAACCTATATAATTAGTAATAGTACAAGTAAAAAATTAAACAACCGATTGTGTATTGGCTGTTTTTTTTTATATTTGTTGTAAATACACTTATTAACTCAACCAAATTAATTATCTAAATCAATTTTTATGACTAACTATTTTGTTACAATTAAATCGAAGCATTTAAAATGCTTTTGTTTTTTGATCTTAATGTTTGCCTTTTCACTCGATGCGGGTGCGCAAACGAAAGTCAAAGGGACAGTATCCGATGCGAGTGGTCCTATTCCTGGAGCTAATGTAAATTTAAAAGGGACAAAGAATGGTGTAAGTACCGGTTTTGATGGTACTTATACTATTGATGCGCCTTCTAATGGAGTGCTTGTTTTTAGCTTTATAGGCTTAAAAACTAAAGAAGTTTCGGTAAATGGACAAACCCAGCTAAATGTGAAGCTTGAAGAAGAGTCAGGCCTATTAAAAGAAGTTGTTGTTATTGGATATGGTACGCAAAGAAAAGAAGCGGTAACCGGATCTGTAGCTTCTCTTGGAGGAAAAGAATTAAATGAAGTGCAATCTGCCAATGTAACACAAGCACTACAGGGTAGATTGGCAGGGGTCGAGCTAACACAAACCTCTACCAAGCCAGGAGCGGCTATGCAAATCCGTATACGTGGAACCAGATCGCTTACGGGTGATAATAATCCGTTAGTTGTACTTGATGGTGTTCCTTTTGGAGGGGAGATAGGGGATATCAATCCGGTTGATATTAAATCTGTAGATGTTTTAAAAGATGCCTCTGCAACTGCTATTTACGGTTCAAGAGGTGCAAATGGAGTTATATTAATTACAACTAATAAGGGACGTAAGAACCAGAAAGCCACATTTTCTTATAATGGGTTTACTGGTATCAAGCAGGTTTTTGGTAAATACGATATGATGGATGGTGCGAAGTTTGCAGCACTTCGTGATTATTCAACTTTATATAGTGATGGTGTTGATGAATCGAGAGATACCAATACAGACTGGCAGGATTTGCTGTATGGTGCTGGTGAGATGATTAGTCATGATGTGAGTGTTTCAGGGGGTACAGAACGTGGTTCATACAATGCAGGTTTAGGTTATTATAAAGAAGAGTCTGTTTTGCCTGGTCAAAAATATGAGCGTTTCAGCCTTAGAGGAGGTTTAGACCAGCAAATTGGAAAAATTTTCCGTATGGGATTTACTACTAATAGTAATTATGCTGTTACAAATGGCGATAATATCGGCACGGGAACTATCTTAGGTACGTCACCTTTGGCAAATCCATATAATGCAGACGGATCACTGAAAAGAACAGTGAGAATGGGAGCTGATGAAAATTGGGTGTACACAAGAAATACTATAGAAGGTTTAGGAGAATCTTATGTAAACCAAACAAGAGCTTTTAGTTCGTATAATAATATTTTTGCCGAGGTAAAAATACCAGGAGTTGAAGGTTTAAAATATCGCATGAACGGCGGATTGAACTTTCGTACCTCTAACAGTGGGTATTATGAAGGATATGGTGTATTTGATGTAAATCCAACAACGATTTCAAATGCAGCTATTGGCAACACATTGTCAACACAATGGCTTATTGAAAACTTGTTGACTTATGATAAAACTTTTGCGGATAAACACACAATCAACTTTGTTGGGTTGTACTCAAATGAACAGCGTACAAGTAACAGTTCTCGTATAACAAGAAATGGTATTACTTCTGATGCCTTTCAGTTTTACAATTTAGGACAAAGTGAAGAAGAAGCAGTTATAAACCCTGCAGACCAGGATTATACACAATGGGGATTAAAGTCCTATATGGCCAGATTAATGTATTCTTATGATAATAAATATTTTATTTCTGGTACAGTTCGTTCAGATGGTTCTTCAAGACTTGCACCAGGCAATAAATGGTTTACTTATCCGGCTGTATCTGCAGGATGGACAGTTTCAAATGAATCTTTTATGAAAAAACTTTCATGGGTTAATTTAATTAAATTGCGTGCTGGTTATGGTACAACTTCTAATCAGGCAGTTGCTCCGTATTCGACTTTAGGAGCTTTGGGTACCAGACCTTATAATTTTGGAAGTACAAATTCTACAGGTGTCTATGTTACACAAGCGCCTAACCCTAATTTAGGCTGGGAATTCTCTACAACCTGGAATTATGGATTAGATTTTGGATTCTTTAATAATCGGTTATTTGGTACGATTGAATATTATACAACACACACAACAGATGTTCTGCAAAGTGTTAATCTGCCACCAACAGGAGGTGTGAGTAATTATGTTGGAAATGTTGGAGAGACTGAAAATAAAGGTTTTGAAATAGCATTAAACGGAGTAATCCTTGATAATCCAAAAGGACTGAGCTGGACAGTGGGTTTTAACTTATATGCTAACGATAATAAATTAGTCAAACTGGCTTCAGGAGCGACAAGAGATGAAGGGAACTCCTGGTTTGTTGGTCATAATATCAATTCTATTTATGATTATCAAAAGGTGGGTATTTGGCAGGAAGGGGATCCTTACATGTCTATTTATGAGCCTGGGCCTACTGGAATTAATCAGCAGGGAACTGTTGTGGGATCTATTAAGGTTAAATACACCGGAGATTTTAATGCAGATGGTTCTCCAACACGTGCAATTAATGGAAGTGACAGACAAATTATAGATACCGACCCGGATTTTCAGGGAGGTTTTAATACAAATTTAACCTATAAAGGTTTCGATTTTTCTGCTGTGGGAGCATTTAAGAGTGGTGGTGTGCTAATCAGTACGCTTTATGGAGGTGCAAGCTACCTTAATTTACTTAACGGACGCAGAAGTAATGTGGATGTAGATTATTGGACACCGGATAACAGAGATGCTGAGTTCCCAAATCCAAAAGGTATTAGAAGTGGAGATAATCCGAAGTATATGTCAACAATGGGTTATTTTGATGCTTCGTATGTAAAAATCAGAGCATTAACACTAGGTTACACATTAGATCAGCAGTTTATGAGAGATTTAGGTATTGAAAAACTAAGACTTTATGTTACGGCTCAAAATCCTTTTGTACTTTTTTCTCCATACCACAAAATGTCAGGAATGGATCCTGAAACAAATTCACTAGGGGATGAAAACCAGGCAGTAAATTCATACCAACGCAGGTTTTTGGTTATTGGAACAAACACACCTTCAACCCGAAATTATTTATTCGGACTTAATTTAACATTTTAATCAGGAACAACCATGAAACGATATATTTATAAAAAATTAATTATAGGATCAGTAGTTTTGTTCTCTTTTGCAGGCTGCTCGGATATTTTAGAAGAAAAACCACATGATTTTTATGAACCTGGGTATTTTAAAACAGAAGCGGGTGTAAAACAGGGATTAACTTCACATTATGCTCATTTACGCTGGATATACGGGCAAGCCTATTATTACAATTCTGTTCAAACCGGGACTGATGAAAATACATATGGACAACAGGCCGACGGAAACTTCAAAGATCATGATTTGTCCGGAGTTGGAGTTATTAATCCTAATTCGAGCAGAGCTGATGTAGTTTGGAATAATTCATACAATGATATAAACACGGCCAGCGGAATTATTGAAAATGCAGCAGCAGTGGGTGTAGCAAACAGTTTAATTGCTGAGTCCAGATTTTTCAGGGCTTTTGATTATTTTTTATTAGTACAGAATTTTGGTGGAGTACCTTTAGATTTGGGTGCAGGAGAACTAAAATTTAACACTAAACCATCGAGATCTTCTAAGCGAAATACAGTACCAGAGGTTTATACTAAAGCTATTTTTCCGGATCTGGTAATGGCTGTAAATGAATTGCCTGATGCTCAAAGATTAACTGGTACGGTAACTAAAACGGTAGCGCGTTTGTATTTGGCAAAAGCATATCTTACCTATGCATGGTGGTTAGAAAATCCAAATAATATTCCGACCTATCCTGATACACCAAGAACAGATCCTGATGGACACAATGCACAATGGTATTTTCAAAAAGCATACGATCTTGCTTTAGACGGAATTAATAATCCGGGTTCATATGGGTTGTTGGACTATTATTATGATGTTAACTTAGGTTCTAATGATCGTAATAAAGAAGTAATGCTTTATGCTGACCATACTCAAGAAAGTGAGTATTACAATGGTGCAAGTCTTACATACGGAAGTGGAGGTTCACCTGATAATTTTGCCGGCTGGATGGGTACATTCAATTATACAGCTATCAGAAGTAAAAACTCGGCAGGAACTTCAGTTTCTTCCGTGCAGCGTGCTGCTGATCAGTTTTTAGGACGCCCATGGACAAGAATGACACCACCAATTGAAGTATTTACCAATACTTTTGCTGATAAGACAAATGATTCCAGATATGACGGAACATTTACTTCTGTTTACCGTGGAAATTGGAATCTGATTGGAACCGGGTTAACAGGAGTTCCAACATTATATAATGCGAATGGATTACCTGTAACACCAAATGGTGCAATTGTAACGTTTTTAAATAATGAACCAGCTACACCAATTACATATCCTTCGGGAGCAGGTGAAAATGGTGTTGGTGCCGGAGTTTTGCCAGGCAGAGCTGATTATGTTATTTCACCATCAGGAATAAACAGAATAGTTTATCCGGGATTATGGAAATTAGGGCCATACCGAACTGATAATGCCGGAGGTTTAGGACAGCCAAATGCCGGTAGTACAAGACCATTCCCGATAGCTAAATTTTCAGAACTTTATTTTGTTGCTGCTGAAGCTGCAGTAAAAGGAGCAACGGGTTCTATGACTGCAAGAAGCCTAATCAATGTAATACGTGCCCGTGCTGGAAAATGGCGTTGGGATAATAATGGAAATGTTGCAAAGAATGCAGACAATAGTGCTTTATTAACAAGTGCAACACCTGCGGTAATTGATATTAATTTTATTCTGACCGAACGTTCACGTGAATATTATGGTGAAGGATACCGTTGGTACGACTTAGTAAGAACTCAAAAATGGAATGAACTTGCCGGGAAATATTCAATTGGCGGATCAAATTATGGTGATCATACACCACAAGTTGTTACCAGAACTATTGAACCATATCATTATTTGCGTCCAATCCCTCAGGGACAGATAGATTTAATGGAAATGAGTGCTGCTGAAAAGGCAGAATATCAGAATCCTGGATATAACTAGATATGATACTATAAGCAAATTTAACCGTAATTATAAGTGTTAATTTTACAGAATGGCTTATAAGTTAGTTAGATGAGTTTGCTTAAGTTTGAAGCCGGGGGTTGATTCCCTCGGCTTTTAAATTCTGAATTAGCTTAAGAAATTCTGAATTCATTTATAGCTTAAACTTTGAAAAACATTTTATGATAAACATGGAGCAAATGTATAATTATCATAAAATTTCAGGATTGCAAATTAATTTTAAACTAATTACATTTTAAACAGATGTTATAAAAACAATTACAATGAAGAAGCAACAACTATTTTTCTTGTTATCATTGATTTTTCTTTTTTCTTTTAAAGGAATACAAGTTAAGGATACCATTACAGGAAAATCAAACAAAAAGTCTCCGGTCTTTTCAAATGTTATTTATCAGGGTGATGATAATATTTATAAAAATAATCCATTGAAACCAGATGAGTTTTACTCGCCAGTTCTACAGGGATGTTATCCGGATCCTGCTATAACCAGAAAAGGAGATGACTATTATATGGTTTGTTCTTCATTTGCGATGTTTCCAGGTGTTCCCATTTTCCATTCTAAGGATTTAGTGAATTGGACAGACCTGGGAGGTGTGTTAAATAATGTTTCCGAGTTTAACCCTCATGATACTGGTATCAGCCAGGGTGTATATGCTCCTGGAATAACTTATAATCCTCATAATGATACTTTCTACATGATTGTAACGGCTTTTTCAGGAGGTCTGGGTAATATTATAGTCAAAACAAAAGATCCTATGAAGGGATGGGGAAGTCCTATAAAATTAGGTTTTGACGGAATTGATCCATGTATTTTCTTTGATGATAACGGAAAAGGTTATGTAGTTCATAATGATGCTCCCGATAAAGGAAAACAATTATATGAAGGTCATCGTGTCATTAAAGTATGGGAATATGATCTTGAAAAGGATAAAGTAATTCCGGGTACGGATAAAGTTATAGTGGATGGAGGTGTAGACCTTTCTAAAAAACCAATATGGATTGAAGCACCCCATTTGTATAAAAAAGACGGAAATTATTATTTAATGTGTGCTGAAGGTGGAACCGGAGGAAATCATAGTGAAGTTATTTTTATTAGTGACAGTCCAAAAGGACCTTTTAAACCAGCATCAAATAATCCGATTCTTACACAAAGATATTTTCCGCAAAACAGAAAAGATAAAGTAGACTGGGCGGGACATGCTGATTTAGTACTGGGGCCTGATAATAGATATTACGGTGTATTTTTAGGTGTTCGTCCAAATAATAAAGACAGAGTAAATACAGGACGCGAAACTTTTATGCTTCCGGTAGACTGGTCAGGAACTTTTCCGGTTTTTGAAAACGGATTAGTGCCTTTGGAGCCAAAAATAAAAATGCCTAAAGGAGTTACCGAAAACAAAACGGGTAAAGATGGATTTTTTCCAAATGGGAATTTTACATTTACTGAAAATTTTACTGATAAAATATTAGATTACAGATGGATAGGGCTTAGAGGGCCTCGTGAAAATTTTATCAAGATAACTAAAAAAGGACTTCAGATTAATCCTTTTGAAGTCAATATTAAAGAAGTAAAACCCACTTCGACACTTTTTTACAGACAAATGCATAATACTTTTTCTTTTGCCACAACACTTGATTATAAACCCGAATCTGAAAAGGATCTTGCAGGAATTGTATGCTTACAGAACGAACGTTTTAATTATGTTTTTGGAATAACAAAGAAAGGAAAGGAAACCTATATCTTGTTGGAAAGAACAGAAAAAGGTCAGTCAAAAATTATAGCAAGCACTAAAATAGACATTAAAAAAACTATTCGCCTTCAGGTAAAAGCAGCGGGAGACAGTTATGAATTTAGTTATGCTCTAAATGGTACTGATTTTAAAAACTTAGGAGTAAGTGTTTCTGGAGATATACTTTCAACAAATACGGCAGGAGGTTTTACAGGAGCATTGGTAGGATTATATGCCACGGCTTCAAATGATGCCCAGGCTGAATAAAAAAAATATCGAATTGCGGGTGCATTAATCTTTACAAATTAAATATGAAAAGAGAATATTTTAAATGGCTATTGTTTATACCTCTGTTTCTTTTGATTTTAGGATGTAAGTCTAATCAGCCATCCCTAAAAGAATCAGAAAAATTAAATAAGGAGAATTGGGTAGGTACTTGGGCTACAGCTCAGCAGTTAGTAGAAACACACAATATGCCTCCTGATCCGGGTCTTACAGATAATACGATTAGGCAAATTATTAGGGTCTCGATTGGAGGAAAGTACATGAAATTACGTTTTTCTAATATATTCAGCGATCAGCCAACAGTTTTGAAATCGGTAAGTGTTGCAAATGTAACTACTGCTCCAGGTATAGATGCAGCAACACAAAAAACAGTAAGTTTTAATGGTAATTCAGGAATAACAATGAATCCTGAACAAGAAGTTTTTTCGGATTCTTTTGCTTTTGATTTACAGCCGGGACAGCTTTTAGCCATTACAATTTATTATGGAGCAACTTCCCAAAAAACATCAGGACATCCTGGCTCCAGAACTACCTCTTATATTTTGCCGGGTAATAATGTAAATAATACAGCTTTTGAAGGAGCAATAAAAACAGACCACTGGTATTCGATTATGGGGCTGGATGTAAATGCTGGTACAAATGCTGCCACTGTAGTATGTCTTGGAAATTCTATTACAGATGGACGCGGATCAGGAACCAACAAACAAAACAGATGGACAGATATCTTATCTTCAAGATTATTATCTAATAAGAAAACGAGTCATATTGGTGTTTTGAATTTAGGAATTGGAGGAAACTGTGTCATTAAAGGAGGATTAGGTCCAACAGCATTAGATCGTTTTGACAGAGATGTTTTATCTCAAAAAGGTACAAAATGGCTGATACTTCTGGAAGGTGTAAACGATATTGGAGGAATTAAAAACCCTAAGGATGCGATTATCAGGGCACAAGAACTTATTGAAGCTTATAAAGTTATGATAGCCAAAGCTCATAAAAAGGACATTAAAGTGTATGGTTGTACCATTTTGCCTTTCGAAAAATCATTCTATGACGCACCACACAGACAACAGGCTAAAGATATTGTAAATGCTTGGATCCGAAACAGTAATGCCTTTGATGCTGTAATTGATTTTGATAAAGCAATGGCTTCAGAAGAAGCTTCAAAAACGATTTTATCCAACATGCACGATGGTGACTTTTTGCATCCAAACGAAGCTGGTTATCTTAGAATGGGAGAAGCAGTAGATTTGGATTTATTTAAATAACAAATTAGTTTTTAATTTCTTGCGTATTTAAATTCAGATTTAAAATAATTTTTTGATACTAAAAACAGCTATAATGAAATCAATAATTAGGTTTTTCGCATTTGCAGTTCTTTTTTCAATAACACAAAAAGGATATTCTCAAGATGCTAATTTTCATGTTTATCTGAGCTTTGGCCAGTCGAATATGGAAGGGTATGCCAAAATAGAACCGCAGGATAAAGAGGGTGTTGATGATCGATTTCAGGTTTTACAGGCAGTCAATTGTCCTGAACTGAAACGTGAAAGGGGAAATTGGTATACCGCTATACCGCCATTGTGCCGCTGTAATACCGGACTAACACCAGTTGATTATTTTGGAAGAAATCTGGTAGCCAATCTTCCTGAAAATATAAAAGTAGGTGTAATTAATGTAGCCGTTGGAGGCTGTAAGATTGAACTTTTTGACAAAGATAAAACAGCAGAATATGTTGCAGCAGCGCCAGACTGGATGAAAGGTATTTTAAAAGAATACGAAGGTAATCCTTATCAAAGGCTTGTGGAGTTGGCAAAAATAGCACAAAAGAAAGGAGTAATTAAAGGTATACTCTTGCATCAGGGAGAATCGAATACAGGAGATACCCTGTGGCCAAAAAAAGTAAAAATAGTCTACGATAATTTAATCAAAGACCTCAATCTGGATTCAAAAAAAGTACCGTTACTTTCGGGAGAAACTGTAAACGAAGACCAGAATGGGAAATGTGGGAGCATGAATAGAATAATTGCGACACTACCAAAAATAATACCTAATTCTTATGTGATTTCATCTAAAGGATGCACGGCTGAACCTGATTTTTTACATTTTAATGCTGCTGGTTACAGAGACTTAGGAAGACGTTATGCCGAAAAAATGCTCTCTTTATTAGGATATAAATTTTCAGACGGAAAAATGCCTTTACTACTACAGGCTCCTATCGGCTTTGATCAGTTAAATGCAAATGTACCATCGGGAAAAATAGAGACTATCAGCTATGAATCTAAAACTGTTGGTTCTATTAGGAAAGCGACAGTATATACACCTCCAGGATTCAATAAAAAGAAAAAATATTCGGTTTTGTATCTTTTGCACGGTATAGGGGGAGATGAAAAAGAATGGCTCAACGGAGGAAGTCCGCAGCTTATATTAGATAATCTTTATGCGGAAGGAAAATTAGAGCCTATGATTGTAGTGATGCCCAATGGAAGAGCCATGAAAGATGACAGCGCTTCTGGTAACATCATGGCACCAGATAAAGTGCAGGCATTTGCTGCTTTTGAAAAAGACTTGTTAAATGACCTGATTCCTTTTATCGAAAAAAAATATCCAACTTTTAAAGACAGAGAGCACCGTGCAATTGCTGGTTTGTCTATGGGCGGTGGACAATCTTTAAATTTCGGATTGGGTAATTTAGATAAATTTGCCTGGATAGGTGCTTTCTCAGCAGCTCCTAATACTAAAATGCCAAAAGAATTGCTCCCCAATCCAGAAGAAGCCAAAAAGAAATTAAAACTCCTTTGGATTTCTTGTGGTGACAATGACTGGCTTATCGGGAATAGTGAAAGAACTCACGATTATTTATATAAAAATGATGTACCTCATATCTACTATATTGAACCGGGAGTCCATGATTTTAAAGTGTGGAAAAATGGCTTATATATGTTTTCGCAGTTTTTGTTTAAGACTGTTAATCAGTCAGATTTTACAAGATATACCATTTTGGGATCTCAGGCAGAAACGAATAGCCGTAATGCTAAATATCCGCAAATATTGCCAGACAATCGGGTAGTTTTTAGAATCGCAGCTCCCGAAGCTTCAAAAGTACAAATAGATTTGGGCAAAAAATACGATATGACAAGAGATTCAGAAGGGCTCTGGACTGTAACTACTGATGTAATCAACAAGGGTTTTAATTATTATTCCCTGCTTATAGATGGTGTGGCTGTCGCAGATCCGGGAAGTCAAACATTTTACGGTATGGGACGTATGGCAAGTGGTATTGAAATTCCAAATAAAGACGGCGATTTTTATACGTTAAAGGATGTTCCGCATGGTGATATCAGAATTAAAAAATACTTTTCGAAAGGAACGAATTCGTGGCGTGAAATGTATGTGTATACACCACCGGGTTATGATAATGCCACACAAAAATATCCGGTTTTATATCTCTTGCATGGAGGAGGTGAAGATCAAACAGGCTGGGCAAATCAGGGAAAAGCAAGTTTGATTTTAGATAATTTAATAGCTGATACTAAGGCAAAGCCAATGGTAATCGCAATGCTTGACGGCAATATGGGAAATACAGGCGGAATTGCAGGTTTTAATGAAAATGCACTAAAAGCTTTTGAAAATGAATTAAAAGCAGGAGCAATTCCATTTGTAGAAAGCAATTTTAAAGTAAAAACAGATGCTGAAAACAGAGCTTTAGCAGGGTTATCTATGGGAGGATTACAAACGCTTTATGCGGGTGTTAAAAATTCTAATTTGTTTTCTTACATTGGTATATTTAGTTCAGGTTGGTGGGCCAATAATTCAACTTTATCAGAGCCTCAATATGAGTTCATGAAAAAAAATGCCGCAACAATTAATTCGAATATAAAAGAATTTTGGATTTCAATGGGAGGTAAAGAAGATATCGCTTATGAAAACTGCAAAATAATGATGAAAAAGTTCGACCAGCTCGGAATTAAATATAAATACAGTGAATATTCTGGAGGACATACTTGGCCAGTTTGGAGACACGATTTATTTAGGTTTGCGCCGTTATTGTTTCAGCAGAAATAAAGATCTTTAAAATAGTAATTGAATTGCAAAATAATAAAATTCATGAATACATTTTCAAAATATATCCTCACACCTATTATCGTTTTTAGTTGTGCTATTTTAAAAGCGCAGCCCTTTATTACAACTGAAAAAGGAAACAACGTTGTTGTACTAAAAGAGAAATCTTCACAGCTGTCTTTTTTTGTAAGCAATGGAACAGATGCTGGTGTTTTACGTGCTATTACTAATTTACAAACTGATTTTGAAAAAGTTACCGGAGGAAAACCTGTTATTTTTAATCAGGAATCAAATTTTTCTTCGCCGTTGATTATCATAGGAACAATCGGAACCAATTCAATTATTGATGATTTAATTAAGGTAAATAAAATCGACGGAAAACTGTTGAAAGGCAAAAACGAAAAATTTAGTATTCAAAATATTAAAAATCCATTTAAAGGTGTAGAAGAAGCTATTATAATTGCCGGAAGCGACAAACGCGGAACAATTTACGGAATTTACGAGTTATCGAAACAAATTGGCGTTTCTCCTTGGTATTACTGGGCTGATGTGCCTGTTGAGAAAAAAGAGACTCTTTATTTTATCAAAGGAACATACACCGATGGAGAACCCGCAGTGAAATACAGAGGAATTTTTATCAATGATGAAGCTCCCGCATTAAGCGGTTGGGCAAAAGCAACATTTGGAGGCTTTAATAGTAAGTTTTATGAGAAGGTTTTTGAATTACTCCTTCGGCTAAAAGCCAATTATATATGGCCTGCCATGTGGGGAAATGCTTTTTATGATGATGATTCGGCGAGTGGACCTTTAGCTAATGAAATGGGAATTATCTTGGGTACATCCCACCATGAACCAATGGCTTTAGCACAGACAGACTGGCACAGGTATATTAAAAAAAATAATCTTCCCAATATTTGGGATTATGCTAAAAATAAAACAGTTTTAGATGAATTCTGGAAAAGCGGAATAGAACGTAGCAAGAATTGGGAAAAATTGGTAACCGTAGGAATGCGTGGAGATGGTGATGAAGCTATGAGTGAAGGAACCAATATAAGTCTGCTGGAGAATATCGTAAAAGAACAGCGTAAAATTATTGCAGAAGTAACGCAAAAAAAAGCTGAAAAAACACCACAAGTTTGGGCATTGTATAAAGAAGTACAGGATTATTATGATCAGGGAATGCGTGTTCCGGATGATGTCATTTTATTGTTCTGTGATGACAATTGGGGAAATGTGCGTAAACTCCCAGACCTGACAAAACCTTTACACAAAGGAGGTTACGGAATGTATTATCATTTTGATTATGTGGGAGGCCCAAGAAATTCAAAATGGATCAATATTAGTCCGATACAAAGGGTTTGGGAACAGATGAATCTGAGCTATTCGCATGGTGTTGATAAGGTGTGGATTGTAAATGTAGGAGATCTTAAACCAATGGAATTTCCGATCAGTTTCTTTTTAGATATGGCGTGGAATCCTAAAAAGTTCAATTCTCACAATCTATTTGAATTTACAGAAAAATGGGCCGCAGGTCAGTTTGGAACAAAATACGCCAAAGAAATCGCAAGACTCTTAAATACATATCCGAAATTCAACCGAAGAGTTACGCCCGAAATGCTGGACAGCAATACGTACAGTCTGGAAAATTACAATGAATTTGAAACAGTAGTTAATGATTATAAAAATCTGGCATTAGACGCATATCGAATTTACAATGAAATTCCAGAGGAATATCAGGACGCTTATTTTCAATTGGTTTTGTATCCTATAGATGCCTGCAGCAATTTGTATGAAATGTATTTTGCCCAAGCGAATAACAGGAAACTGGATTCAGAAAAAAATATTCTGGCTAACACTTTTGCCGATCAGGTAAAAAACAATTTCGCAAGGGATTCTGTACTTCAAAACAAGTATAATAATCAAATTTCAGGAGGTAAATGGACTCACATCATGGATCAGATGAGAATTGGATATAAAGCATGGCACGACTCACCCAAAAACATTTTACCTGAAGTAAGTTATGTTTCAGAAAAAGATCAGGTAGTTTCGAATGTATTCTTAGAAAAAGAGGGCTATGTTGCTATCGAAGCAGAACATTTTTCTAAAGTAAATAATTCAGAAAATATTCATTGGGAGGTAATTCCTGACTTTGGAAAAACAAAAAGCGGTATCACTACATTTCCGCAAAATAAGTATCCATCTCAAACAGAAAATATTTTTGTTGAATATGAAATTGATTTTGTTTCAACCGGAGAGTTTAACGTAGAACTGCTTTTGGCTCCTACGCTTAACTTTAATAGTAATAAAGGGCTTCGTTATGAAGTCTCTTTCGATGGAGAAAAACCACGACTTATCAATTTTAACGGACATTATCGTGGCGAATTAGGAAAATGGCAGGCAGAACACCTGATTCATAGTGCTACTAAACATAGTATTTCAAAAGTAGGAAAACATGTTTTACGTTTTCACGTTTTAGACCCTGGTATTGTGCTGCAGAAGATTGTTATAAATACAGGAGGATTGAAACCATCTTATCTTGGACCGCCGGAAAGTGACATGATTTATAAAGATGATTTTTAAATTTTAGAATATTCTGAATAATCAGATGCCATGGAGGACAACGTGGTTTTAATTTAAATGTTTAATGCAATTCAAATTAGGGTAGATACCCATAATAAATAAAGATTCTAAGACAGATATCAACAATTTCTTAACCACCTGCTATTATGATAATATTTTTTAATAAAAGCAAAATTTTATATAGCTTACTGGGGTTTTTTACGGCATTCTTAGCAGTTGCTCAAATGCAGTCTTTCGATTTAAAAGAGGTTAGATTGAACGATGGGCCTTTTAAAAATGCTCAGGATGTTGATCTTAAGTATATTTTAGAACTCAATCCTGACAGGCTTTTGGCTCCTTACCTCATTGCTTCCGGAATACCTGTAAAGGCAGAACGATATGGGAATTGGGAAAGCATAGGGCTTGACGGGCATATTGCCGGACATTATCTTTCTGCCTTGTCCATGATGTACGCATCTACTGGAAATACAGAGCTTAAAAATCGTTTAGAGTACATGATTTCAGAATTGGCTATTTGTCAGGAAAAGAATGGCAATGGTTATGTGGGAGGAATCCCGCAGGGAAAAGTTTTTTGGGATCGAATTCATAACGGAGATATAGACGGAAGTAATTTTGGCTTAAACAACACCTGGGTTCCTATTTATAATATTCACAAACTTTTTGCGGGTTTGTATGATGCTTATCATTATACAGGAAATAAAAAAGCAAAAGATATTTTAATAAAACTAGGCGATTGGTTTATTGAATTAATTCGCCCGCTTTCTGATGAGCAGATTCAGAATATATTAAAAACAGAACATGGGGGAATAAATGAATCTTTTGCAGATTTGTATATCCTTACTAAAGACAAAAAATATCTGGAAACTGCCGAGAAAATTTCTCATTTAGCCATTCTAAATCCACTAATAAAAAAAGAAGATAAATTAACAGGACTGCATGCGAATACACAAATACCAAAAGTTATTGGTTTTGAAAAAATTGCAATGTTTTCAGGAAATAAAAAATGGTCAGATGCTGTACAGTTTTTTTGGAAAAATGTAACCCAAAAACGCAGTGTAGCTTTTGGAGGAAACAGTTTTGCTGAACATTTTAATCCTGTTGAAGATTTTAGTGGCATGGTAAAATCAAATCAGGGACCTGAAACATGTAACTCCTATAATATGGAGCGTTTAGGAAAAGCTTTATTTCTGGATAAAAGCGATGTGTCATATCTTGACTTTTACGAACGTACGCTATACAACCATATTCTGTCAAGCCAGCATCCGGAAAAAGGTGGTTTTGTATATTTTACTCCCATCAGACCGAATCATTATCGGGTATATTCACAACCAGAAACAAGTATGTGGTGCTGTGTAGGTTCAGGGCTTGAAAATCATTCCAAATATGGGGAATTAATTTACAGTCACACAGCTAAAGATGTTTTTGTAAATCTTTTTATTTCATCAAAATTAAACTGGAAAGAAAAAGATATTTACCTTGAACAAAGCACAAAATTTCCATTTGAAAATAATACAGATCTTGTTTTAAAACTAAAAAAAAGCAAAACATTTTCCGTGAATATCCGCTACCCGAAGTGGGCTGAAAATTTTGAAATTTTTGTAAACGGAAAAATTCAAAAAACAGAAATTAAACCATCCAGTTATGTAATTCTCAAAAGGAAATGGAAATCGGGAGATCAAATAACGGTTAAATTTAAAACTTCGACACATTTAGAAAGTTTGCCAGACGGTTCGAATTGGAGTGCTTTTGTGAACGGGCCGATTGTACTGGCTGCCAAAACATCAGACAAAAATTTAGATGGATTATTTGCTGATGACAGCCGAATGGGACATGTCGCGGCTGGTAAATATTATCCTCTTGATCAGGCATATGCTTTAATAGGAGAAAAGGAAGACTATGTTGCAAAATTGAAGGAATTGGATAAACTGCATTTCCGTTTAGATTCATTAGAATTAGAACCTTTTTTTGAAATCCATGACTCCCGATATCAAATGTATTTCCAGAATTATACCAAAGAACAGTATCAGGAAAAACATGCATTATTGAAGCAGCAGGAAATAGAAGCAATGGCTTTGGAATCTAAAACAATTGATAAAATTAATTGCGGTGAACAGCAGTCAGAAGTTGATCACCGTTATAAAGGCGAAAAAAGTGAATCAGGTTATGAAGATACAAAGGCATGGAGAAGTACACGGTCTTATATTTCATATCAATTAGTAAATAAAAAAAAGTCGGGTAAACTTTTGGAGATAAGCACCATTGATAATTTTAAAATAGATACCATCACAATCCTTATCAATGAAAAACCTGCCAATATAGTGTCTTTAGAGAATAAAGTAATGAGTCTGAATGTAGATAATATAGAAGAAATAAACATAAAAATAACAGCAAAAACAACTCGTAATAGTCCAAAGTTTTATCAGTTAAGAATTCTAAAAAATTAAAAATATTACAGGAATTTCAAAATTAATTGGCTTATAAATTATTACTAAAATTGGTATCATACACGCAACACAAATACACAAATTATGAAAAGTAGTTATGTTTATATAATAAGTTTAGTATGTTTTTTTAGTGCAAATGCACAGCAGTTACCTTATAAAAACCCTTCTCTTAGTGCTACTGAGCGAGCTAAAGATTTAATTTTGAGATTAACTCTTGAAGAAAAGGCTGTATTGATGTGTGATCAGTCGGATGCTATCCCAAGACTTGGAATTAAAAAATTCAATTGGTGGAGCGAAGCATTACATGGCTATGCAAACAATGATAATGTAACTGTTTTTCCTGAGCCTATTGGAATGGCAGCTTCATTTGATGACGAATTACTGTATCGTGTTTTTGATGCTGTATCCGATGAAGCCAGAGCAAAATATAACCAATGGATTAAAGATGGAAATGAAAACAAACGTTTTTTGAGCCTTTCGGTTTGGACACCTAATGTAAATATTTTTAGAGATCCCCGTTGGGGTCGTGGTCAGGAAACGTATGGCGAAGACCCTTATCTGACTACCAGGATGGGAATTTCAGTTGTAAAAGGATTGCAAGGTCCTGCAGATGCTAAATACCGTAAGCTTTTAGCTTGTGCAAAACATTATGCCGTTCATTCAGGACCAGAATGGAGCAGGCATGAATTGAATTTGAATAATGTAGATCCTCGTGAGTTATATGAAACCTATTTGCCTGCTTTTAAAGCGTTAGTTCAAGATGCCGATGTTAGACAAGTAATGTGTGCCTATCAGCGTATAGATGATGAACCTTGTTGTAGTAATACTAAACTTTTACAGCGTATTCTTCGTGATGAGTGGGGTTATAAATATTTGGTAGTTTCAGATTGTGGGGCGGTTACGGATTTCTACACCACTCATAAAGTTTCGTCGGATGCGGTTCACGCTGCTTCAAAAGCGGTCCTGGCAGGAACGGATGTAGAATGTGTTTGGGAAAAGTATCCTTTTAAAGAATTGCCTGCAGCAGTTGCCAAAGATTTAATAAAGGAAGATGATATTGATAAAAGTCTGCTTCGTGTTTTAGTGGGGCGTTTTGATTTGGGCGAAATGGATGATGATGCAATTGTTCCTTGGACGCAAATTCCTCCATCAGTTCTTAACAGTAAAGAACACCAGCAATTAGCACTTGAAATGGCTCAAAAGTCAATGACGCTTTTGCAAAATAAAAACAATATACTTCCATTAAACAAAACTTCGGGTAAAATTGCTTTAATTGGTCCAAATGCCAGCAATGAACCAATGCTGTGGGGAAATTATAATGGAACTCCAAATAAAACGATTACCATTAAAGCTGGAATTGAATCCAAAATTTCAGCCGACAAAATCTTTTATGATAAAGCCTGTGATTTAGTCGAGGATAAAGTAAACCAAAGTTATTTTGACCAAATTTCATTTGAAGGAAAGAAAGGAATGAAAGTTACCTATTGGAATAATCCAAATAGAGAGGGTACTAGTGTTATATCTCAGCAAATTGTGAATCCTATAAAAATGACAACTGCTGGTCAGCATGAGTTTGCTTCTGGAGTTAAACTAGAAGGATTTTCAGGAAAATATGAAACAGAATTTACTGCCAAAGCAAATGATACGCTTGTATTTAAAACAGGTGCTACAGGAGCTTTTGAATTAATAGTTGATGGAAAATCTGTTGCTAAATATACCAATTGGCGTACTATTCCTAGTAATTTTCCTTTTGTCGTCGAAGCAGGTAAAAAATATAAAATCGAAATTATTTTCGCCCAATCCAACAATTGGCAGGCTAATCTTGAATTCGATTTTGGAAAAGAATATGCAATCGATTTTAGTGGATTAATTAAAAAATTAAAAGGAATAGATACCGTAGTTTTTGTAGGAGGACTTTCAACTTTATTGGAAGGCGAAGAAATGCCGGTTTCATATCCGGGTTTTAAAGGCGGAGACCGAACAAACATTGAGCTGCCGGCTGTGCAGAGAAAATGTTTGCAAGAACTTAAAGCTGTGGGCAAAAAAGTAATTTTTGTAAACTGTTCGGGTTCAGCTATTGCTTTAACTCCTGAGACAATAAGCTGTGACGCTATTTTACAGGCATGGTATCCAGGAGAATCCGGAGGTCAGGCTGTAGCCGATGTTCTTTTTGGAGATTATAATCCTGCCGGGAAATTGCCTGTTTCATTTTATAAAAATTCTGAAATATTAGGTGATTTTGAAGATTATTCAATGAAAGGACGTACTTATAGATATACAACGAATGTGCTGTTTCCATTTGGTTTTGGATTAAGTTACTCTAAATTTAATATTGGGATTGGCAAATTAAACAAGACCACTATAAAATCAAATGAAAATACGCAATTAAGTTTTCCAATACAAAACAGCAGTAAACGCAATGGAACAGAGATTGTTCAGGTATATGTTAGAAAATTAAATGATAAAGCTGGCCCTTTGAAAACATTGAGATCATTTAAAAGAGTAGAATTAAAAGCCGGAGAAAAGCAAAATGTAACAATAGATTTACCTGCTTCTTCGTTCGAATTTTATGATTCTAAAATTAATGGAATGAATGTGACTTCGGGCGAATATGAGTTGTATTACGGTAGTAGTTCAGATGCCAAAGATTTAAGAACAATAAAAGTATTTGTACAATAATTATTTCATTTTTTTGCAAATAAAAATAAACCAATTAATCTAAGTCAATTATGCGTTTTAAGTATGTTTTATCTTTATGTCTGTTTAGTTTCATTACATTAAATGCACAATCTGTTGTAAAAAGCCCTGATGGAAAACTTAAGGTTTCCGTTTCGGTCTCGACTGGAATACCATTGTACAGTATTTCATATAATGAAAAAACCTTTTTAGAAAATTCACCTCTGGGATTGAAAACCAATGTCGGTGATTTTACCTCAGGTTTAGTTTTTGAAGCAAAAGTGAATCAAAATAAAATTGATGATACCTACTATTTACCTAATATAAAGCAAAGTAAAGTTCATTATGTGGCAAACGAAGCTGTATTTTCTTTTACGAAAGAAGGAAAAAATGCTATTGATGTAATTTTTAGAATAAGTAATAATAATGTAGCTTTTAGATATAAAGTATATCCGCAAAAAGAAGCACGTGCCTGTGTAGTACAGGAAGAAGCTTCAGGTTTTATTCTGCCTCAAGGAACAACTAATTTTCTTTGTCCGCAAAGCAAACCAATGACAGGCTACGCCAGAACAGCCCCGAGTTATGAGACATCCTATACGTTGGATGCTCCAATGGGAAAAAATGGCATAGGTGAAGGGTATACATTTCCGTGTCTTTTTAAAGTAAATAATGATGGATGGGTTTTAATATCCGAGACAGGTGTAGATAGTGGTTATTGTGGGAGCAGACTTATTGGACATGATAAAGGATTATATACTGTCGGATTTCCAATGGCAGGAGAAAATAATGGAAACGGAACAACTGCTCCGGGAATACCGCTTATTGGAGAAACTCCCTGGCGAACAATCACAATTGGAGAAACTCTGGCACCTATTGTAGAAACTACAATTCCTTTTGATTTGGTTAAACCAAAATACCAGGCTTCCAAAGAATATCAGTATACGAAAGGTTCCTGGAGCTGGATAATGAAAATGGATAGCAATACTACTTTTCCGGTACAGAAACAATACATTGATTTTAGTGCCGCTATGGGATATGAAACCATTTTAGTTGATGCACTTTGGGATACTCAGATAGGAAAGGATAAAATCTCAGAACTGGCTAGATATGGTGCAGAAAAAAGAGTTGGTTTGTATTTATGGTATAATTCTAATGGATATTGGAATGATGCGCCTCAAGGACCGAGAGGGTTGATGAACAATTCGACAATTCGCCGTCAGGAAATGGCATGGATGAAAAGTATTGGTGTAAAAGGAATTAAGGTAGATTTTTTTGGTGGAGACAAACAAGTGACCATGAAATTGTATGAAGATATCCTGACAGATGCAAATGATTTTGGGATAATGGTTATTTTTCATGGTTGTACATTACCAAGAGGATGGGAGCGTATGTATCCAAATTATGCCTCTAGTGAAGCTGTTTTAGCCAGCGAAAATTTGCATTTTGGACAAGCAAGCTGTGACAATGAAGCAATAAGCGCCTCGATACATACATTTATTCGAAACACAGTAGGAAGCATGGATTTTGGAGGAAGTGCCCTCAATGATTTTTACAATGCAGACAACACTCCCGATAAAGGTTCAAAACGAATGACTTCGGATGTTTTTGCTTTGGCTACAGCCGTATTATTTCAAAGCGGGGTACAGCATTTTGCGTTAGCACCAAACAATTTGACAGATGCTCCGGACTGGGCTATTAATTTTATGAAAGAAGTACCGACAACATGGGATGAAATTCGATTTTTAGACGGATATCCAGGGAAATATGTGGTACTTGCCCGACGTAAAGGAACAAAATGGTATATAGCAGGTGTGAATGCGCAAAAAGAAATTTTAAAGCTTAAAATAAAATTGCCAATGATGGTTTCAGGATTATCGTTAAAATGCTATCAGGACGATGAAAAATTAAATGGAAAAGTAAAAACAATAAAAATTAAAACGAACCAGGAAGTTGAAGTAATAATTCCTCATAATGGAGGAATACTTCTTTTAAATTAATTGTAAATTTATAAATAGAGGATTTATTAAAAATCTGTCAGAATATTTAAATGGGTTATAAAATGAAAAAAGTTGCGTTTAAGCAACTTTTTTCATTTTCAAGAATATCAAGAGATTCTTATTGTACAGTAACAGTCAAACTACTCACGATGTTTTTGGATGATGTAGCGGTATAAAGCACAAATTCATCCGGTTCAATTTTCCAGTTAGAAGTTTTCTCGTCGTAGAAAGCCAGGTCTTTTACTTTTACTTTTAAACCAATTGTTTTTTGTTCTCCTGGTTTTAGGAATATTTTGTTAAAAGCTTTTAATTCCTTTTTAGGCCTTAAAACCGATGGTGCTGTTTGACCTGCATACAATTGAACTACTTCTGCACCATTTGTTTTTCCTGTATTTTTGATATTGAATTTTACTGTTATTTCATCATCAACACCGTAGACTTTTTTATCAGAAGTAACATTTGTAATTTCGAACGAAGTATAGGACATACCGTAACCAAAAGGATATTGAGGGGCAATACCTTTTATATCAAACCAGCGATAACCTACCAAAATATCTTCATCATAATTTACTTTTAAATTATGCCCGGGATATGCACCTAAAGCATGCGCTGGGGATTGACTTAAAGTAACCGGAATAGTAAAAGGCAGTTTTCCTGACGGAAATTCTGTACCGCTCAATACATCAACTATCGCATTTCCGGCTTCCATTCCGCCATACCATCCCCAAACTAAGGCCGGCACACGAGATTCAATACCTGCTAATTCAAGTGGAGAACCAGCAATAATCACGACAATCGTTTTAGGGTTTGCTTTGGCTACTTCCTGAATTAACGTTTCTTGTCCGTAAGGCAAACGCATGTGCAGCCTGTCAAATGATTCCGAATCGAAATCATGGTTTAAACCGGCAAAAACAATTGCTACATCAGATTTTTTGGCTTGAGCCACTGCTTCTTCGATTAATTTCCAATCTACCTTATCTGTATTTAATTGTCCGTCGCTGCTTCTTTCAACAACATGAGATTGTTTTTCATACCCTTGTGCAAAATTTATTTGCATTGTCTTTCCGTATTTTGTGGTCATCGCCTCAAGTGGTGTTATCTCATACAAAGCTTTGATTTCTGAACTAAATCCGCCGCCGCAATGTGTACGGGTAGCATTATCACCAATAATTGCTATTGATTTCAAAGCACTCATATTTAAAGGCAACATTTGTTTTTCATTTTTCAACAAAACAATAGCTTCTACTGCAGAACGATAGGCCGCCTGTTGGTGTTCCTTCGTATTTAAAGAACCTTTTTCGCGTGTTTCAGGATCCAAGACTTTAGTTTTAATCATGACTCTCAGAATATTTGCCACTTTTTCGTTAACTACGCTTTCTTTTATCTTTCCTTCTTTAACTGCCTTAATCAAAGGATCTGCAAAATACCAATCGTTATAGTTTTCTTTTTCAGTTCCCATTTCTAAATCTAAACCGGCTAAAGCTGCTTTTTCAGTACTATGCACAGCATCCCAATCTGACATATAAACTCCTTTGAAATTAAATTCATTTCGCAAAAGTGTTCGCCCTAAATAATTATTTTCAGTACAATATTCACCTCTGAATTTATTATAAGCACCCATAACTCCTAGTGCTCCTGCATCAACAATTGAAGATTTGAAACCCGGCAAATAAATTTCACGTAAAGCACGTTCACTCATATTTACATCTACAACAAAACGATTTTCTTCCTGATTATTGGCTACAAAATGCTTTACACATGCAGCCACATCTTTGGTTTGCAAAGCTTCGATATAACTTATTGAAAGTTGAGAAATAAGAAAAGGATCTTCACTCAAATATTCAAAGTTTCTTCCACAAAGCGGAGAACGAATGATGTTGATTCCTGGCCCAAGTAAAACATCTTTTTTACGAAAACGAGCTTCTTCACCTAAAACGATACCGCGCTGTTTAGCCAGTTCCAGATTCCAACTTGCTGCCATAGCGGTTCCAGGAGGGAAACATGTAGAGGAATCATTTGTTTGTCCCGTATATTTCCAGTTATGGCGGTTCATTTCTGCCCTTACTCCGTGTGGACCATCAGACAAAGCCCATTCTGGAATTCCGAGATGTTTTACTTCTGAAGTGTAAAATTTAGAATTTCCATGCAGCATACCCACTTTTTCTTTTAAAGTCATTTTTTGAATTAACTTCTGAATTCTTTTTTCAGTAGCTGCAGCTGTTTGTGAAAAAGAACTTTGAAAAAATACTGAAAACAAAACAATAGCCATAAATCGTAATCTCATTTTATATGTTTTAGAAAACCTTTTGGTTAAATTAAATAATTTGATTTTTATGATAAATGGGAAATAAACCCAATTAAAAAGTTCTCAAAATTAGAGCAATAAGGTATAGTGGAGTGATACAAATCGAGCATTTTATATAATAAATGAAGCAGAATTCAATGAAAAAAGCTAATTTTTTAAACTTAATAAAATGGATCATATTTATTATTTGGTATAAAATTTAGCTTATTTTCAAATGACTATGTATGTGTTTTTAAGAATTTGGTTCTATTAGTTTATTTACTGATATTTCCCCGCTTGGTATAGGCCAGATATAATTACTGCTGGTTGGTAAAACCAAAGGAGCTAAACCTATTGATCCTTTTTTTGCAGGCAGATTTTGTACCTTTCTTTGTAAATCCATCAACCGGAAACCTTCTCCTAAAAGTTCAATATCTCTTTCTTTTTGTATTGTCGATATGAGCATCTCTTTTGTATCAATATCATTTACGGGGAAAATATAATTAGGGTCTGAACGATTTCGCACAGCCTCCAATAATGCTGTTGCAGTTGTTAAATTGTCAGTATAAGCAGCTGCCTCGGCATAGTTTAATAGTATTTCGGCATAACGGATTACAGGTACATAATCTCTAAAAGGTGCCGTTGTAATATTGAATTTTTTTAATACTTTTTGATTGGCTGCACTTTTGCCGATAAGGCTGGAACGCGCATCACTACCTGAATTAAATGCAGGATCGCTGACAATACCTTCGGCAGCTAAAAAGATAATAGGCTGTGCTAAATAATTATACGCTAAAGAATATTGTGCCGATGGTGTTTCAGTAGTAGAATTTGCAAAAGGAATAGAAAAAACTGCTTCAGTTCCGGTATAACTTCCCCCAAAAATAGCAGTATAATTTCCTTCTAATTTTTGGGTTAAATTTCCTTCTGTATACTGAAAAGGCAGGGTAGAAGAAACAATTTTTTTAGATTCTGTAATTACCCTGTCAAAGTTGTTCTGCGCCAATAAAACCCTTGTTTTTAATGCAATTGCTGTACACCTTTTTGCTCTGAAAGTATTGAGTAGCGGAGTAGTGTAACTTATCGGCAAATCTATTTCAGCTTCGTCTAAATCTTTTAGAATTTGTGTATACACCATTTCTACAGAGCTTCGTGCCAGATCATTATTTCCAGAAGTTGTAATAGAAGTTAAACGCAAAGGCAGACCCAAAGCATTTTTGTCCTGATTATAAGGTTTGGCGTATGTTTGAATCAAACTGAAATAACAAAAAGCACGAATAAATTTAGCTTCGGCAATGTAGTTTTTAGCCAGCTCTTTTGAAATTACCGTTGTTTCATTCATTTTGCTGATTAGAATATTTGAAGCATTAATGGCAGCATATCCAACTGCCCAAACATTGTTTACAAAATCATTTGTTGACGCCACATTTTGATTCCATACTGCGGAACCTGTTGCTGCATTTCCGTCATTCTGGCCAAACTGATCTGCCCGCTGTTCATTAAAAACAATGAATCGGCCACCGTAAAAACTTTGATTTTGCAGTTGTTTGTATAAATTATTGGTCTGTGCCAAAATTTTATCAGGAGTACTAAATGCAAGCGATTCAGGAATGCTGGTTTCAGGCTCAGTGTCTAATAAATCATCATTACAAGCTGCTGTAAACATCAGAATAAAACAGCTGATTAAAATATATTTTTTCATTTTTTTCTTCGTTTGTAATTAAAAACCAATATTTAAGCCCAAAGTATACACTTGAGCGTTGGGAGGAACATTTTGATCTTTTCCTGAATTAATAGAGTTCCCGTTGATGGAAACTTCGGGGTCAGAACCCCTGTATTTAGTAAAAGTGTACAGGTTATTTCCTTGTAAATACACATAAACAGAGCTGAATGCGTTTTTTAGAAAAGAAGCTTCCACAGGGACATTGTATCCTAAAGAAAGATTTTTCAGCTTTACAAAAGAACCATCTTCTACTTTTGAAGTACTTGAAAATGAAAAACCTGCTGAAACGTTATCGCCATAATACAACTTTTGAATGTCGGTAATTTGTCCAGGAGTTGTCCATCTGTTTTTTATAAATTCTCCATTGTTAAAATATCGCTGATCAGAATTGGTTGCACGTGTTCCATTATACAGTTTATTTCCCTGAGCAAAAGTTAGATTTACGGCCAAAACGAAATTCTTGTAATTAAAAGTATTATTGAATCCTCCAAACAATTTTGGCAATGAAGGTCCTTGTATAACACCATCTTTATAATTGTCTATTGCCGGAGCGGCACTGCCATCGAGATAGGTCCATTTTGGAGAACCAATATGATTGTATTGCACTTCTTTACCTTCGCTGTTTATAAAAATCATTTGACCGTTTTCCGGATTTACCCCTTTGTTAGGCACTGCAAAAACAGACCCGATAGAATAGCCTATTCTGGTCATATTTTGTACACCAAATACACTTGGCACAAATACATCACTCGCTAATGATGTTACTTTGTTTTTAAGAGTAGAAAGATTCAAACTCACATTCCAATTGAAGTTTCTTGCAGTAACAGCAATTGCGTTAATGCCAATTTCATAACCTGTATTGTACATTCCACCCACATTTTCGTTAATGTAATTATTCGGAATTCCTGCTGAAAGCGCTTGTGGTGTTTTTAAAATCAAATCCCTGATTTTGTTATTGTAATAATCAAATTCTACAGAAACACGATTGTTTAGCATGGCAAAATTAAGTCCCAAATCGAGTTTTGAACTGGTTTCCCACTTTAGATCCGGATTGGCAGTTTGAGAATATCCCAAAGTTGGAGCACCACCATAAGTAGACGAATTGTAGGTTCCAATGGAGGGATAGTTTCCTATTTCGCTATTACCGACAATACCATAACTGGCTCTCAATTTTAAGTTATTCAGAAAGCCGCTTAATTTTGAATCTTTAAAAAATGATTCTTCCATGATGTTCCAGCTTACAGAGCCTCCTCCAAAATTACCGTATTTGTTTCCCTCAGATAAAGCCGATAAACCATCCACTCTATAATTTAAAGTCAGGAAATATTTATTTTTAAAATTGTAGTTTAAGTTGGTGAAATAAGACAACAGGGCGTTTTCTGAAAGGTCATTCCCGATTGGTGAAATATTAGCATAACTTCCCTGGTAATTTTTATAGTAAGTGTCGGTAATATTACTTTGAGAAGCTCCCCAACTGTTCAGAGAAGTTTTAATTCTCTCATAACCAGCCAGAATCGTAAAATTGTGGTTTTCATTAAAAGAATCTTTATACGTAATAGTATTAGCCCAATCAGTTCTGGATAAATCGGTCGCAATATTAGTTGCCACACCGTTGTAAGATGCGCCTCCTCCGTGAATTGGGTTTAAAAACAATTTGTTTTCAAGTCCAATACTATTCAATCCAAAACTGGTTCTAAAAGTCAACTTTTTAGTGATATTAAACTCGCCGTAGACATTTCCTAAAAGTGATTTACTAATTGAAGTCGTCAAATCAAGTTCCTGAACCATCGCTAAATTGTAGGCGTTAATGCTACCAATAATGGAAGGAATATTGGCTCCATAACCCACACTTATTCCATTTTGAATACTGTAAGAACCATCCGGATTGTAAACAGGTACATTGGGAGGCAAAACATACGTCATCCTTCCTAAAGGTTCATTTGTAATATATTCGGTGTTATAGGTCGATGAAGACAAGGTGTTACCTGCAACAGCACCCGTATTTGGACCTACATTTTTTGCTCTGCTGTATGAAACATTAACACCAATCCTCATAAAATTGTTCACGTCATGATTGAGGTTTAACCTTGTCATGTAATTTTGAAAGGTATTGTTTTTTATAAAGCTGTTTTGATTGGTATAGTCTGCAGAAAAATAATATTGAGTCGTTTCATTACCTCCCGAAATATTAATATTGTGATTACTCGAAAAGCCCGGTTCGTAGGCTACATCGTACCAATTTGTATCTACCGTACTTCCGTCATCATTTTGAGACAGAAAAAAACCGGGTGCTTTACCAGCATTGACAAGTGCTTCATTTTTTATCATAGTATAGTCTTCGGCATTTAATAATTTAGGCAAATTATAAGGGGTACTTCGGCTGAACCAGGTGTTGTAGTTGAATTTAGTTTTACCTTTCTTCCCTCTTTTTGTGGTAATGACCATAACGCCATTTGCAGCTCTGGATCCATAAATTGCGGAAGCAGACGCATCTTTTAATACATCAACAGAAGCAATATCATTAGGATTGATTCCTGAAAGGGGATTGTTTCCTACAAAACCGCCCAATGAGCCGGTAAAAACAGCCACACCATCTACCACGATTAAAGGGAAAAGCCCTGACGTAATCGTATTTAAACCCCGAATCCGAATAACAGGCGTATTGTTTAATACACTTGTAGATTGAATCACATCGATTCCTGTTGCCTGTCCGCCTAATAGCTGATCAAAACTGGTTGAAGGACGATTCTGTAGTTGCCTGGCTGAAACAGTGGAAACAGAACCTGAAAACTCAGATTTTTTTTGAAACAAGTAGCCACTGGAAATTAAGATTTCATCTAATTCATTCGAGTTGTCCTGCAATACTATTTTTATACTTTTATTGGATTTTAAAGTTAAATTTTGAGTTAGATAACCCATCATAGTTACTGTTATCGTAATTGGAAATTGAGCTGCGGTAGTAATTGAAAAACACCCATTTTCATCTGTAATTACAGTTTCATTAGTTCCTGTAATCTGGATCGTAGAAGCTACAATTGCTTCATTTTTATTGTCTGTAATTTTTCCTTCTATGGTATTTGTTTGCCCAAAAAAAGAAAATGAAATTAAGAGACAAAATAGTATTATAAACCGATTTCCATTTGCTGATATGACCAACAAACAGGATATACATTTTTGTTTCATTTTTTTGATTTTATAGCATAGCCTAAACCAGAACTAAAGTGTTCTGGTTTTAAGCAGCAGTATTTAAATAGAGTTTATTAGGAAGACCGATCACTAATTTTCAAATCTTAGAAGTTTAATTGATTTTAACGCTTTGTAAAAACGAATTATTTTTAGTGACTAAAAGATAGGTTTTACCTTTTACGTTTATTTTTTCCATGTTTTTAACATCACCAGTAGTAAAGAATCCGCTTTGAATTGCTGATACCGAATGAAAATTTCCTTTTCCATTTCCCTTTAAAAACAGCCCATGACCCGCATCGTTTCTGGGTGTTTCAACTTCCGAATTGTACATGTTACCAGTAATTAAAGCATCAAGTTTGCCGTCATGATCATAATCATCTACCAAAATTTGATTAATACAGCTGAGCTGTGCTTCAACCGGAAGTTGGTGAATTATAAATTTACCATTTTTATTTTCTAAATAAATACTGGCAAATGATTTCACTTTATAATGCAAGGCTTCCTTCAATGACTTCTCAGTATAAACATCAACCAAAGTAGCTTCTGAAAAGCTTTCGTAATCTTTGAATTTTTTCTTGATATTTGGTATCTGTTGAGACGAACAGCCACGTCCACGCACCGGATACTGCTTTCCGTCATTGTAGTAACTCAGCACAATATCCTTATGTTTATCATTGTCAAAATCTTTCACAAAAATATCAAAGGTTTCATCGGGAGTTGCTTTGTACTTGTAATTCAGGCCGTTATTTCCTACTATGTAATCCATATCACCGTCATTATCAAAATCACCTTGCTGAATGCTCCACCACCAACCTGTAGTGTCATTATTAAGTCCCATGTTTTTTGTAACTTCTTTGAAACCCGATTTCGTATTTTGAAAAACACGAATTGGCATCCATTCGCCCACAATAATTATATCATCTAATTTATCATTATTAAAATCAGTAATTACAGCACTGGTTGCCATTCCTAAATTGACAAATTCTTTTGGTACTTTTTTAGAAATTTCAAATTTAGGTTGCCCAACTGTACCAATATTATGCAATAAATAAGTTGTTGCTGGAGATGGATATTGACCAGGAACTTGCCTTCCTAATACCAAAAGATCTTGTTTGCCATCTTTATCATAATCGATAGGATATACTTTTGAACCACTCGTTATCATCGTTGGTAACACTCCTTTTGGTGCTTTAGTAAAATCACCTTTTCCGTTGTTGAGGTATAATCTGTCTTGCAATTTTGGATCGTTAATCAAAAATTCATAACCTCCACTCACTAAATATAAATCATTATCACCGTCATTATCGGCATCAAAAATCAATGCTCCTGTATCTTCACTAAATTTATCTTCCTCAAAAGCCAAAGTGTTTTTTTCTGTGAAACCATTTTTAGTCTGTAAAAATATTTTTCCTGTATAGCCAGAAGATCCTCCAATGAAATAATCTTCAAGACCATCTTTATTTAAATCCCCAACAGCTATGGCAGGACCAAAACTTGACATTTTATGAGGCAGTAATACCTGATCTTTAAAGTCATCGTATTTGTTTTCTTCGTGTTTAAAAATTGGAAAAATTCCATTTTCACTTGTAAACAAGACAGTTTTAGTAGTTGTTTCGACTGTTATTTCTTCTTTAGCATCTTGTTCGTTCAATTGTAAAGTCTGGTTTGCTTTAACGTTATATAACTTTTGGATTTTACCATTATTCCAGACAACTTTTACCTCGTCGATGGTTTTGTCTTTTGCAATGCCAAAATGCAATTCGGGAGCTACCGATGACTGAAATCCTCTTGTTAAGGTAAGTTCCTGCATCTGGATTCCATTTTTGGTTTTGATATAAACACGATTCCCTAAACCAAAAGTGTTTTTTGAACTTCCTTTGAAATTTACTTTGATATAATTATTGATTTTAGAACTTGCATTTTCAAAAACAGAGGCATAATCATCGATATTATTGACAACCAAATCCAAGTCGCCATCGTTGTCTAAATCAGCATAGGCAACACCATTTGAAAAGCCTTTATATTCAATTCCCCATTTTTTATTTGCTTGTTCAAAATTTAAATTTCCTTTATTTTGAAACATGAAATTATCAATTTTTTCAGAAGGAATTTCCTGGGACTTTTTAAGCAAGTCTTTTGGTTTTAAATTCAATGCTTCTAAACTATTAAAGAAATCATTATTATTAATTTCTCTTCGGGTTCCATTGCTTACAAATAAATCTTTGTTTCCGTCATTATCAAAATCAGCAAATAAAGGTCCCCAGCTCCAGTCAGTAGATGAGGTTCCTGTAATGCGCGATACATTGCCAAAATGTGGTATGCCGTTTTGATTAACTCCAGTGTTTAGCTGCATGCAATTGTGCATATACTGGTAATTAAAACCGGCACCAACTACATCCCAAAAAAGTTGTGGATTCATACTGGACATATTCGCTTTTTTACGACGATTGTCTTTGGCATCCATGTCTACCTGAAAAACATCTAAGTTACCATCATTGTTAAAATCAGAAATATCTACACCCATTCCGTAGAAAGAATTGTGTGCTGTAGCCTGTTTTACAACTTCCTTAAAAGTACCATCCTGATTATTGATGTACATGAAATCGGGTGAGTTAAAATCATTTGAAACATAGATATCAGGCCAGCTGTCGTTGTTTAAATCTCCAATTGTCGCACTTAATGATAATCCGTAAGCCATTACACCCGCTTTTTTAGTAACATTGGTAAAATGACCACCATCATTTCGGTATAAATGCCCAGTTTCATTGTCTTTGACATGCAGCATCATTTGTAAATAATCACTAGTTGCCGAATTGAATTTTGTTGGCGGATAATTGGCGACAAATAAATCTAAATCACCATCTTTATCATAATCAAAAAAGGTACCCTGAACACTATTTCCTATGTCATCTATACCGTATTCTTTAGCCTTTTCTGTAAAAGTACCATTACCATTGTTAATGTATAATTGATTGTTTTTAGGCCCAAATTTTCCGCTTACACTACAATAAATGTCTAAAAAACCATCTCCATTTACATCTGCCATAGTTACTCCATTGTACCAGCGATTATCTCCTTCTACACCCGCTTTTACTGTAATATCTTCAAATTTTAAACTTCCTTTGTTTAAATACAATTTATTGGAGACCTGATTTCCTGTAAAAAAGACATCTACCAGACCATCATTATTAATGTCCCCAGTAGCAACTCCTCCTCCTAAATAGATATAATGATAGGTGAAGTAATTCAGTGAGTCATTTTCAGTTAAATTATTGCTGAAATCAATTCCTGTGTCAGATCGATCCAAGATAGAAAATATCTTCTCATCTGATTCGTTATTAGAACAGTTTACACATAATAATATGGTTAACATACTAAAAAGAACTGCTTTTATTTTTCTATTTCTCATTTTTAAATTAAATAACTACGTGATGAACTGTGTTGTCATCTTACTTTAACTATACTATTTAGTTAAATACATATAGAAGATTTAGTGCCAGCTGTAGAAAAAAACATCTTTTTAATATTCAATTTTGAAAAGTCTTTTTCTCCCTCTATAATTTTAAGGTATTGATTTGGCTTTATGTTTCTAAATATTTTCTTTTTACGGCTTTTCGGCCAGGTTATTTCAATTTGATCAATCATTTTAGCTTGTCCAATTCCAATTTCCATTCTTAAAGCTGATGCACCAAAACTTCCGCCTGAATTTAATATTCTATAGACAGATCTGGAAACACCATTTTCCCTGAAACTAACTTTTACCTTTGTTCCAATCGCAGAACGATTACTGTCTGTCCCTTCTAATTTCAATTTTATCCAATGGTTGTTGTTTTGACCCGGGTTGAGATATAAAGAATTATAGAAAGAATCTCCTATATAGGCACCTCCGACTTCTATAAAAATATCAGTATTGCCATCATTATCAAGATCATTCAAGGCCACGCCATGGCCTTTCTGCAAATTTCCTACCCGAGCAGAAAAAGTAACATCAGTAAATTTCCCATTGCCCATATTTCTAAATAATTTATTGGGTATTAGGGATTTATAATCTGGGTTCCCTGTGCCAAGATACATGTCCAGAAATCCATCATTATCAATATCACCAAAATTAGCACCCATTGCAAAGACTGTTTTACTTAGGCCCGATACCTCAGATTCATTTGTAAAAGTTCCATCATGATTATTATGGTACAAATACATTTTACTACTTTCATTTGGTATGTTCAATGCATCCATTGCAATTTGACGAGCTACAGCACCATCAAATTCATAACCACAAACAAAAATATCCTGCCAGCCATCATTATCATAATCCCAGAACCATGTTGGAAATGTCATGACATTGATTCCCGCTAAACCCGCCTGATCTGTAACATCTATAAATTGTGGAATGCCATTTTTAAGTCCAGTGTTTTTTAGTAATATTTTTCTTTTATTCATTCCGGAAAGAAACAAATCAATATCACCATCATTATCATAATCAGCAGATGTTACTCCTTTAATGAAACTGAGAATATCACATTTTGCTTCTTTAGCAACATTAGTAAATGTTCCGTCCTGATTATTTAAATATAATTCAGAAGGGTAGGACTCATTAGCTGATGACTCGTTGCCTATAAATAAGTCTAAATATCCATCATTATTAAAATCATTCCAGTTACCAGCTTGAGTAGGAAATTCAGAATACAATCCGCTTTTGATGGTTACATCGGTAAATGTACCATCACCATTGTTGCGTAACAGCGAGTTGGGCTGTCTTCCGAATTGGTGCATCCAGGCCCCTCTCATAACAAAAATATCAGTATCGCCGTCATTATCATAGTCAGCTTGAATCATGCTTAACCCACCTTTGAAACGGCCTATTTCTGATTTTTTTGAATAATCTATAAATTTCCCCTTTTTATCGTTTTGATAATAGTGCATTATTCCGTCTAAACTCCAATCAGACGTTATAATATCTAAATAATTATCATTATTAAAATCATCAATAATAACTCCTCCAGACATATTTCTGTTTGTTATGCCTACGTTTGAGGCAACATCTATGAATGGTTTTATACTATAATCAGAATTATCTCTATTAAGGTTTGAAATTAACCATTGCTTAGGAACCTCTAAAGGATAACCGCCTATTGTCATATAAGCAATATTGAGCAGCCATCTTGATTCATAATCATTGGGATTTATATTCAATAATTTCGTATAAATTTCAATTGCTTTTTGAGAGCCTTGTCGTATAATATGAACTCCATTTTTTTGTATAGGCATAATACACGATTCTGGATTGTGATGATTGACGCAATTTTGTTTTTCGCCGAGTCTCATGTAGGCAATAGCCAAAATTTTTAGTGATCCAGGATTATCTTTTCTGCTGAGTTCTTTTTGTTTTCTGATTGCATTTTCAAGAACTTTCACAGATTCAGCTTCTTTTCCCAGGTTCAATAATGCATTTCCATTTTTTAATTCATTTGTTATTTTGAAAAATCCGTCATATGAATTTTTAATTATGGAATCATAATAAGCAACTTCGGCTTTTGATGCAAATGCGTTATTTTTTACATTATACATTCTATTCCTAGCTTCCAGAATATTAACCATTTTGTCATTAGGATTAGAAAAATAATCGCATGATTGTGCTAAAGCAGCTGTTACAAATAACAATATTAATTGTTTAATTTTCATAATTAAAACATTTTGATTAGGTGAATCCTGCTATTATTTATCGAAATTTTTATTTCCTATATGAAGATTATAAAATTTCCAAACTTCATGAGCTACATTTCTTCCTAGCCTGAGTCCTTCGACATTATCTGCCTGAATATGATATCCTCCCATAACTCTGGAAATTCCTGCCATATTAGCTGTTTCTGTGAATGTTGGAAATTTTAATACTACAGATTTTCCAATGTTATTTGGTTCTGTCATCGAGCCTGGAGTTTCCCATGTTGCAGATTCTCCAAACGCATCACTTCCGGTCCATAATTTTAAGGCTTCACCACAACCGCCGCTAATAGTGCTATGTCCTGAAACATAACCCGGAAAAGCGGGACATAAAAATATATCGGGTGAATAAGGTCTCCAGTACTTTCCTTTCATTTCTATATTTCCAAAACCCGGACCTCCCCAGGCTTTTATATTTTGATCTTTATAATAGTAATGTACTAAAGCATAAGGACGGGCAAAATCATAAAACATTTTCGTATCCCAACATGCTATAAAACAATCCATAGCAGTTACCTGATTATAGAAAAACATTTTGACATCCTGATCTACAGTATGATTATCACGTCTGGAAACATCCTGGGCGAATTTTAGCCAATGTCCGGCTTGCTGTACAGATTTTGGTCCATCACGCATAAACTCTACCAATGCTTTTTGTTCATTAGTAAGATTATATTGTAAATCAATTAGTTCTTTCACTTCATTTTTAAGTTGTTCCGAATCCAAAGAAGGTGGAGGTATAGCACGAAACTGATTTCCGGATTGTAACCCTACAGGTTTTACTTTATTCCAAAATGGAGTTGCACAGCCTGGTGCAAATTTACCACCTTTTCCATCTGAAAAATATTTTGGCTGCCAGTGAATTACATCAATCATTTCATCTGGAGAATTGACCGGATTATAATTTACATAGTTAAAATAGGGGGTTCCATTTGAACCATCTTCTTCTCCATATTGATTTGAGCCATCATGCTTTCTAGCTTCAATTACTGCTTTTGCAGCTAAATTTCCTATTCCTACTGGTGTTTTAGGATCAAGTGATTTATCATTAGGATCAAGTCCTAATTTTACCATAAAGCTTATAAATAAATCTTTGTCTGAAAAATAATATTCAGATAACGCATTATAGGCAGCATAACTAATAGCAATTTCTTTATTTTTGAGTGTCTGTTCTTTTTTAGGTCTTCTTTCCGTATCTTTTAAATATACAGGAATTGCTTTATTATCATAGCGGCTCCAGGCATCAAAGACAGCAACAAATGTCAATCCTAAATAACGGGAAGTTACTGTTGGTCTTGGTTTAAAATTTTCGGTATCATTACCTGTTGCAGTAATTGCCATTTCCGACCATTTATAGGTTATATTATTTTCTCCAGTTGGTTCTTTAATTTTATTTTTATTGTCTTTATTTTGTGGAAATGTTTTTGGGATTAAAATACTAAACAACAGTATTTTAATCATTAGTTTATGAACTTTCATTTTGGTGGTTTTATATGGTTTTTTGATAGTTTTCTTTTCAATTAGAATTAATTGAGATTATTATATGTCAAATTATAAGCAAGCTCAATCTTAAGTTAAAAACTAAAGATTTTGCCATAGCATGGTTTACTTAATCAAGGCTATTTATATTTTAACATTTAAGAAGACTATACCATATCTGGAGGAGTATAATTGGTAGTAAAATATCCGGGAAGGAGGTTTTCTTTTGGATTATATGAATTTAAAGTAGCAGGTAAAATTAATTTTACAGTAGTAATCATTAAATTAATAGTATCATTAGGAATGTAATCCTGAATAAACGATTTCATTAATTTTTTACATGGATTTTCTTTATCTGAATTAGTATCAAATAATTGACTATCTACAATTTTTTTTAAATCTTTACTATAAAATTGATTATGAGAATTTTTTAGGCAATATAATTTTAAAACATTGTTTACAATTCTTTTTTTAAAGACATGATACGTCTTATTTTCGACAACAAAATCTTCATTTGCATATTCAAAACCTGAATCAACAATATAGGCATAAGGATTAATTATAACTTCAATTACTTCAAAATTTGAATCATCAGTTTTCTCCATGGAGTTCACCCAGATTTGCTGTTGTTGTTCAGCAAACATGATATAAAATCCTAAAACATTATAAAACAATGTTATGATTAAAAAGAGTGATGCAATTCTTTTCATATTGAATAAAATTGGGTGATTTACAAACTTTTTTAAATATTGTAAAACATACAACTTCTAGTTGTGGTTATTAACTAAATTAAATCAAAAGGAGTTGAGGTTATGGCTTGGATTATTTTTTAGTTAGTACTTACAGATAGTAAATAAACAGCGCATTTACTAATGCGCTGTTTATTAAACACTAACTCAAACTAACTAACTTAAATCATTTAGAAACCAGGATTATTATCACTTGGTTTTATTTTTGGGTTTGAAGATGTTTCTCTGTTTGGTATTGGCCATAATTCATTCTTGCCTACTTGAAAGCCAGAATCTTTTAGTACTGTACCAGCCATGCCCCATCTAATAAGGTCATCAAAACGAATTTGTTCGGCAGCAAATTCCACCATACGTTCATGTACAATAGCAGTGAAGACAGCATCTTTTGAAAGTGTTGTAGCTAATGCTCCTCCTCCTGTAAATGCTCTAGCACGAACTTCATTAATGTAACCGATTGCAGTAGATTGAACACCTCCAGCTCTTTGATTTTCACATTCTGCTTTCATAAGCAGCACATCTGAATAACGCATTACTTTAAAGTTAATGCCAGAATCCATTGTTTCAGCGTCACTTCTATATAAATTAGAATATTTTTTCCAACTTGCAGGTCTAACATTTTCACCAAAACCAGATTTAAAATTGCTTGATACCATAGTATTAGCATCATTATTGAATTTTGACCCGGGCTTATAAAAAGTTGCGTCAGCGCGTTTATCGCCAGGTTCATAAGCTGCTAATATAGCATCCGATGGAGCCACATTAAACCACCCTCCTCCAGCAGGATTACCATATTCCTGACTTCTAAGTGTTGCTTCATTTGCACCGTCTCCTCCGCTATTATTATTGCTGCTCCATCTATCTCCTGACCCTAATGCTGCATCAAATTCAATCTCAAAAATTGATTCGACACCATGTTCTTTTTCTTCCATAAAATTATCAAAGAAATTAGGTTCTAAGCTGTATCCTGTAACACTATTTAAAGCAACTAATGCTTCATCATATTTTTTTTGATACAATAATGCTTTTCCTAAGTAAGCAAAAGCAGCAGACTTGTTAGGTCTTCCTTTATCGTCTGAAGCTAAGAGGTTTTTTGAAGCAAAATCAAAATCATCTGTAATCAATTTGTACACCTCTTCTTTAGGACTTCTGGCAGCGGCAGTTATAGTCTGTGTAGTATAAATTGGTAAATCGCCAAAACGCGGTACTAAAAGAAAATAATAATAAGCTCTTAAAAAATGAGCTTCTCCTAAATATTTATTTTTTTGCTCTTGTGTTAAAATATTATTTGGTAAAGCCTGAATTATTTCCTCATTATCCAATACAAAATTTGCCTTAGATATCCCTAAAAAACAGGCTTCCCAATAAAACTGAATAATATCACTACTGGCATCAAAAGTAAAATTTATAAAAGGACTTTTGTTACCTTCTAGTCCTGAATTCCCTACGTTTTCTCCAGCCATATTGTCTAAAGCAAAGAAAATATGTCTACCATAAAGACCATTTGTCTGTAAGTTTGCATAGGCTGCATTTACTGAAGCTTCTACCTGACTTTTTGTTTTGAAGAAAGTTTCAGGAGACAAGGCATTTGGATTAGTTAATTCTAAATCTTTGGTGTCACATGAATTTATTGCAAAAATTCCAGACAATACTACAACTATATATTTTATTTTTTTCATCATTTTTTATGTATTAAAATGTAACTTCAAGCCCAAAAATTACTGATTTAGGTTGTGGATACCTTCCTATATCAATACCGGCAGAATTGGCATTATCATCTACGCGTGCAATTTCAGGATCTAAACCAGAATAGTCAGTAATAGTAATAAGGTTTTGTCCACTTAAATAAAATCTTATTTTTGAAAAATATTTTTGGAATTCTTTTCCTGATAATGTATATCCTACAGTGATGTTTTTCAGCCTTGTATAAGAACCATCTTCAACATATCTCTGACTGGCAGAATTCCAGTTTATAGGTGCACCAACTGCTCTTGGTATAGTTGCTGATGGATTGGATACCGTTGTTCCTGTAACAATAGATCTATCTAGAACTTCTGTGCCAGAGTTAAACAAACGCTGCATAGCCTGCGTATCGAATTTATTCGCGTTAAAAACATCATTACCCTGAACTCCTGATATAAAACAATTAAAATCGAAGTTTTTGTAGGCTGCTGTAAGGTTTAAACCGTATGTAAAATCTGGATATGGATTTCCAATATTTGTTTTGTCATCTGAATTAATTATTTTATCACCATTGCGGTCAACAATTTTAATATCACCAGCTTTAATGGTAGTTTGCCCTGGCCCAAAAACCGCATCTACTTCTGCTTGGTTTTTATAAATCCCATTGGTTTCATAACCATAAAAATAGAATAATGGTTCTCCTGCTTTAAGCATAGAGAAATTTTCTAAACCAGCTCTTGGTACTGGTCCTGCTAATACATTTGCTACATCTGGCGCTAATTGTGTTACTTCATTTTTACTCGTTCCCAAATTAGCTGTAGCTGACCAGGTAAAATCACCTTTTCTATCATTGTAACCTAATGTTATTTCATAACCGCTAACTTTAACGTCAGCAATATTTTGCAATTGACTTCCACTAATAGAACCAAGAGAAGCCGCAAGTGGTATTCTAAAAAGCACATCACTACTTTTATTGTTAAAATATTCGAGTGATCCAGTAAATTTTTCATCAAATAAACCAAAATCTAAACCTATATTTCTATCATTTTTGGACTCCCACTTTAAATCTGGATTAGCTGCACTTCCCGCAGTGAAACCTGGTGCCAATACTCCATTAATTGGATAATTATAGCCTCCTGGTAAACTGGAACTATACTGATAATCGTCTACTCTGTCATTACCAGTTGTACCTGTACTGGCTCTAAGTTTCAAAGTACTAAAGACAGAATTTTCCATAAAACTTTCTTTTGCAATATTCCAGCCTAAAGCAAAAGAATAGAAATTACCATAGCGATTATTAGATCCAAAACGAGAAGAACCATCTCTACGACCTGAAACAGCTAAAATGTATTTATCATCATAATCATAGTTTATACGAGCAATATAACCTAAATTATTAGCTTCATAATTAGTAGAACTTAAATTTGGATCCTGAAGTCTTAATTGATCAATTTCATTAGATATATAGAAGCGGCTTGCAGCATTTACGCTCGAGCTCTTGCTATCAATTTTAGTTATAACTCCTAATACTTCAATATTATGTTTATCAGCAATCGTAGTTTTGTAAGCTAAACTATTATCAAATACAATGGTTTGACCTTGACTGTTTATTTCAGCCGTTGTAGAGTAATCAAAACCATGTGCCGCGCCATCACGGTAGCTAGGAACAAATGTATGATCTTTACTTGTATAATAATCTAAAGAAACTTGTGAACGAAATTTTAAGCCTTTGTAAATCTCTAATTCTGCAAAGATGTTTCCTATTATGGATACTCCAGTAATTTTTTGATATCCTAAATTTGCTACACGCACAGGGTTTTCAGCATCATTACCTCCATCCAAACCAACGCTGGGACCCTGATATCCTCCAGTAGTATTGTTATCATCATATACAGGTAAATAAGGAGCCATTTTAATAGCATGCTCTAATAATGTTCTGCCTCCGGAGGCACGCTCTGGGTTAGTTTTATTAAATGACAATCCTATACTACTGCCTACTGTTAATTTACCTATGTTTTGAGTATTATTACTTCTAAAAGAATAGCGTTCAAAACCGGTACCAATAATACTTCCTTCTTGTTTTAAATATCCCGCAGAATAACGGCTTGTTGAATTTTCTGTACCACTTGAGAAACTCAAATTATAATCCTGCATGATCCCGGTCTGAAAAATTTCGTCTTGCCAATCAGTTGTTTGATTACCAAATTCAGCTGCTCTTGCTGTCAAATCAGTACCAAAAGCGTCTTTTGCATATTGTAGATATTGTTGCGTATTTAATACATCAAATCTTTTTGTGACTTTTTGTGAACCTACATAAGAACTAAAGGTCAATTCTCCTGGGCCTTTTTTTCCTTTTTTGGTAGTCACCATAACAACCCCATTAAAAGCTTTTGAACCGTATAAAGCTGTAGTCGAGGCATCTTTTAAAACGGATATAGACTCAATATCATTTGGACTTAGTCCTGATAAATTTCCTGTCAATACTCCGTCAATTACATATAAAGGAGCACTATTACCCATTGTAGCTAAACCACGTATAGAAACTGTTGGATTAGAACCTGGTGCACCATTTACAACATTAACACCAGCAGCTCTTCCTTGTAAAGCTGATTCTGCATTAGTAATTGGCACGGCTACAATATCTTTAGAACTTACTGTTGAAATGGCACCTGTTACCTTAGATCTTTTTTGAGTACCGTAAGCGATTACAACTTCATTTAAAGTTTGTGTAGATTCGGCTAATTTTACATTAATAATTGTCTGACCACCAACAGTTATCGTTTGCGAAGTCAATCCAACATAAGAATATGTTATTTTATCTGTAGCATTAACCCCTTGTAAAGAGTAGTTACCATCAAAATCAGTTGATGCGCTATTTTTAGATCCTTGTACATTAATACTGGCACCAGGTAAAGGAATCCCTGATGGATCCGTCACCACACCCTTGATGGTCTTTGATTGTGCCATCACATTTTGAATGCTAACTATTAGCAATGCGACTATTGCAATTTTTATTTTTAACATCATAGTTAATTGGTTTTTTTGTTTAGTTAAATAATTGTTTGGTTGTAAAGTACTATTTATTATATTGATTATAATTAGCTAATGAATTGTTTTCTAGTATTTTAAACTTTTTTAAAATCACTATTAAAAGGTGTTTTATTTTATGTTTTCAAGTTATTTTTTATTTAATCTGCATTTCAAAAGAGGTACTCAATAAATAAATTGTTTTTTCATTTCATGCTTATAAATTGTTTTTAGGTGTTAATAATAGTTTGAGTTTTTGTTTGACATTGTTAATCCAAAAATATAAGCTTAACATAAATTTCACATACAACAAATGATGCAAAAACTATCAAATTTGTAGCACGATACTTGTAAAACTAATAAATTCAGTATTTTAGGTTTGTTTTTAATAAAAAAATGCAAATAAGATATTGTTAGTTATGTTGCTTTATTTTTTTGTTATCAAAAAAAATAAATAACCATTTATTTATATTTGATAATTGCGAAAAATTAAACGAAAAATAAAAAGAAAGAAAATTACTCTTAATTTGAGTTGTTGTTTGTGTAAAGTACAATCACTTAGCAAAATTGTATATTGAGGCCAAATTTTCGAAATAACAGCAAATAAAAAAGATTATTTACAAAAAAAGACGATATAAACCGTCTTAATTAATACTTGAAAAAAGTTATTGTTTGTTATTATGTGTAGGGAGGTATCCGTATTTTTCTTTATAACATTTTGTAAAATAAGAAGGAGAGCTAAAACCGACCTTAAAACTAATTTCGGTTATATTATCATTACCCAGCTCTATTAGTTCTTTTGCCTTTTCTAAACGAATATTTCGTATAAATTCATTTACTGATACTCCCGTTAGAGTTTTAATTTTTCTATATAATTGGCTTCTGCTCAAAAATACTTTAGAAGCCAACACTTCAACACTTAAATCAGGCTCACTGATGTTTTCATTAATATAATTCAGGGTGTTTTTTATAAAATCATTATCTAAAGTGGTTGTTTTTTCTTTAGCCTTTAGCGTAATTCCGTTATAGAATTTATTAAACATGATTTGCCTGCTGTTAATCAATTGTACTAAGCTTGACCTCAAAATATCCATATCAAAAGGTTTACTCAAATATATGTCAGCGCCAGAATCGATTCCTTCTAATCTGTCTTTAACTAATGCTTTTGCAGATAGCATCATTAAAGGAATATGACTGGTTTTTAAATCGGCTTTTATGTTTTTACATAATTCCAAACCACTCATAACAGGCATAATTACATCTGTTAAAATCAAATCCGGTAATTTCTGTACTGCTAATTCTAAACCAACTTTACCATTCTCAGCTACTAAAACTTTGTACTCTTTTTTGAGTTCATTCTTTAAATAATTTCGCAATTCAACATTGTCTTCTACAATCAAAATGGTATAAATTCGATCTGGTTTTTCTTCATTATCCTGAAGTTCAATGTCTGCTTTTTCAATTATGGGTTTGAAACTATTTTTTTTCTCTTTTTTAAATTCTTCAAGCAATATTTCGTTTTCATTAAAAAACTCTTTTCCAATAGGGAATACTAATTTAAAAGTAGTTCCAACTCCCAATTCACTTTCAACTTCAATTGTTCCTTTGTGCAGTTCTACAAATCCCCGAACAACTTCTAGTCCTATGCCGGTACTTCCATAATAGGTTTTATTTAAGTTGTTTACCTGATAAAAACGGTCGAATATTCTCTTAATATCTTTTTTATCAAGTCCGGATCCTGTATCTTCAATAATAACCTCAAAAGAAGGATAAGTGTCTGCTTGACTCATCAAAGGAAAATGAAGCAATTCCTGATTAGCTACTATTTTTATAATTATTTTGCCATTATCAGGAGTAACCTTAAAAGCATTTGAAATAACATTAAAAATAATTTTCTCGAACATTTTTGGATCTATCCAATCTTTTAGAGATGTTTTATTAGACTCAAATTGCAACAGAATTCCGCGGCTGGATGCTTCTTCATCAAAATAACTTACAATTTCTTTTGTAAAACCGACTACTTCAATAAGCTGTAATTGCAGGGTCATTTTATTAAACTGCAGTTGATTAAAATCCATTAACTCATTTATTAGTCTTGAGAGTCTGTCTGAACTTTTTTGAATCGTTTTCAATTTATTCAATACACCATCTGACAGCTCCTGACTATTATTCCGCAGTATATCCCCCAATGGATTTAGAATTAAAGTTAGTGGAGTTCTAAACTCATGGGAGATATTTGTAAAGAATTGTAATTTCTTGTTATTTAATTTTTCAATCTGAATTGCTTTTTTCTGTTCAAATTCTATCATTTGTTTTTGTTTAAAACGATTTTGATAGTATTGATTAGCAAAATGAACTGCAGCAAATAGTAATAAGGAATAGAATAGATAAGCAAAAGATGTTTTCCACCAGGGAGGTAAAATTTCAATTTTTAATTCTAATGGTTTTTGGCTCCATGCCCCATTTTTTTCGGCAGCTTTAACCTTAAAAACATAATTACCTGGTGGTAAATTGGTATAAGTTGCAGAACGTTTACTTCCAACATAATTCCAGGTATCCTCAAAACCTTCTAAATAATAAGCAAACTCATTTCTGGCAGGAAACGAATAATTAACAGCAATAAAATCAATTGTAAATACAGACTGATCATGTTTAAGAATTATTTTTTTTGTTTGTGATATTACTTTTATTAAGGGAGAGTTTTTTTCAAGTGGTCCTACAGATTTATTAAAAAGTTTTAGGTCAGTCAAGTAAATTGGAAGCTGTTTTTTACTTTTAACTAAATTTGTAGGATTAAAATAATTTAGACCTTCGTAGCTTCCAAAATAAAGCAATCCATTTTTATCTTTTAGAACAGAATTATTATTAAAGTCATTTCCCAGCAAACCATCATAAGTAGAGTAATTGACAGTGGTTTTGTTTTTTAAATTCAGCCGGGTAATTCCTTTTTTTCCGCTTAACCATATACACCCATCATTAGATTCTACAATCGAAGAAATTGACTTTTCATGTATACCGGGAAAATTAATATACCATTTTAGGGAATCTGTTTTTTTATTATAACTAAATAATCCGGCACCATCAGTACCAATCCAAATTTCTTTATTTTTAGTTTCATATAAGGTATTAATTGTATGTGTACTTTTATGATTTTTAAGTTTTTCGGACATTTTATCACGAAAAGAAGTTACTGAAAATGAAACAAAATCATCTGTATTAACTTTGTACAATCCCGTTGTTGAACCAACCCAAACATTATCATCAGAGTCTACTATAACTTTTCTGATATCTAAATTAATTAATCCATTTTTATAAAACGGTTTAGAATTACAATGGTGAAATTGACCATCTGAAGGGGTATAATAATGTAAACCTTTTGCAAAAGTTCCTATCCAAATTATACCTCTGGAATCTTGAGCAAGGCTCATTATATTGTCAGAAGTCAAATTAGGAGTATTCTTTGTGTTGTAATTAATGAAGTTCCTGCTTTCTTTCTTTAAAAGAAAAACCCCCTCATTCCAGCTGGATAGCCAAATATTCTGTTTTTTATCAATAAATACATTTGTGATGTTATCATTGGTTAATCCAGAATAAAAGCTATTGTCAGATTTTGTAATATGTTTAAAATTTTTAGTTTTAGGATTGTAAACATCAACTCCACCGCCTTCCATAGAAATCCATAATTGGCCTTCATTATCTTTGGCAATAGCGGTTACACAATTAGTTTGTAATGATTGGGAATTCCCTGGTAAACTTTCTATAATATTTACCTTGCTGTTTATTTTATCAAAAATCCCTAAGCCTTTGTTGTAATAGCCCAGCCAGATTCTTTTTTCCTTATCTAAAAATAAAGACCAAACGGAATTTGAACTTAAACTACGAGTATTGAATTTGCTATTTACATATTTTTTTTGAATGTCACCCTTTTCGTTTACAATGATTAAGCCATCATTTTCTGTTGCACAAAGAATTGTTTTAGGATCTGTTGCCAATATTGACATAATTCTTTTTTGGGTAATAGGATAGGAAACAGTTTGCTTAACTTTTGAATTTAAAGCTACCTTGATCAGGCCTTTATAACCATTACCAAACCATAAGTTTTGGTTACTGTCAATAAACATGGATACAATATTTCCTGAGATTGGTTGATTATCATTACCTGTTTTTACTTTTTTAATTTCATTTTTTATTGAATCAACTACTTTTAACCCAAGGTTTGTACCCAAATAAATAGTCCCTTTTTTATCTTTTGCTAAACAATTGATAAGATAAGTTGCAGCATTTGGAATATCTAGCTTAAGCTTAGTAATTTGACGTGACTTAGTATTTAGTTTTAACAGGCCACTATTAAAAGTTCCTAAGAAAAGGTTGCCGTTATTGTCTTCAATAATACTTTTTACAGATATTACTGTTTTTTTTTTGATTTTATCTTGTAAATCAATGCTTTCAAAAGTATTTAGATTTCGGTTGTAAAGACATAATCCTTCATCAGTACCAATCCACAACCGGTTGCGGGTATCTACATAAGCTATATAAATTAGATTGCTATTTATAGAATTATTTACGTTGGAGTTTTGTTCGTAAGCAATATAGTTAACACCATCAAATTTATATAGACCTGCACCATTTGTACCAATCCACATAATACCAGATTGGTCCTGAGTGATGGTGTAAATACCGCTTTTTGAAGTTTCGTTACTTACTAACCTAAATTGATAGTTCTCAAATGTATTTTGAGAAAACAAATTAGTTATTGTAAATAGTAAAATGGTAATAAATTTAAAACTTTTTTTTGGAGTCATTATAAAATGATTTGCAATTTGAAATTAAATATACTATTTAATTGAAAACCAATTGTTTTTTTTAGGAATAAAAGGTTAACTATTTTTAATTTATAAATTTTAAATAATAATTTTCTAATTGAAGAATTGATTAGTTTTCTCTTCTTTCTTTTAAGTCTGTTTCAATTTGAATTTCCATATCTTTATCTATTGAGTAAAAAAACAACAGTACTGCGCTTATAATAAAAATAAAACCGGGATAGATACTTACACAAAGTTTAATTCCCTCAACTGCTGCTGGTACCTGATTTACTTCTTCAGCGACATAACCGTATTTAGATAAAAAAGCAGCACCTAATGCACCACCAATACTTATTCCTATTTTTAGCCCGAAAATCATTGCCGAAAAAACTATGGCAGTTGCTCTTCGATTGTTTTTCCATTCGCTGTAATCAGCTACGTCGGCAATCATAGCCCATAACAAAGGAATTGTTACACCATAAATAAATCCATGTAGCAATTGAGTGAGAAAAACCATCGCAATAGCTGTTCTGCCATAAAGATTAAAAAGCAATAAGGATACAGCAGATAAAAAAATGAATGTTATATAAATATTTCTTTTGCCAAAGGAATCTGCGAGTGATTTTGAAAACATAATTCCAAAAATCATAAAAAGAATCCCTCCCGCATTAAAAAGGCTAAATGCAGAGGTAGGAACATCTTTTGGCCACTGAAAATCTACTAGTCCCATTGTAATTAATGTATTATTCAGTTTCTCAATAAATGGTGTAAAACCAATATGATTCAAAAAAACGGTTTGTGCATCCGGATCTAGATAATATTTAAAGTAGAAAACATACATTCCGCCTTTTAATGATAATGTTATAAATACCAAAACTGTAACCAGTACCATAACGATCCAAGGTACATTTTTAGATAAATCTATGAAGTCCTGCTTAATTGAAGATTCCTGATTTTTTGCAGGTACAATTCTTTCTTTAGTAGTAAAAAAAGTAATGAGCAGACAAATTACTCCTACAATAGCAAACAGAATCATTGTGTTTTTAAAACCAACTGCTTTGTCACCATGTCCAAAAATTAAAACTAATGGTAATAAAAGGGATTGGATTATAAATTGAGCAATCATTACAGCTACAAAACGATAAGATGAAAGACTGTTTCTTTCTTTCATATCCCCTGTTAAAACACCACTTAAGGCAACATAAGGTAAATTATTTGCGGCATAAATTAATACCAAAAAAAAGTAAGTCAGTAATGTGTAGATTATTTTGCCGTTTTCGCTAAAATCAGGAGTTAAAAAAGAAAGAACAGCAGCTATTCCGAAAGGTAAAGCTGTCCATAGTATCCAGGGTCTGAATTTTCCCCATCGGGTTTTGGTTCGGTCAGCAATAACACCCATAATAATATTGAAAAAAGCGCCGATAAAACCGCCAACAAAAATAATAATACTTGCCGTTCCGGCGGGAATTTTATATACATCTGTGTAAAAAAAAGCCAAAAATGTGAGCAGAGTCTGAAAGATTAAATTCGCTGCAAAATCACCTAAACCATAACCTATTTTTTCTAGTACAGAAAGTTTTTGTGATGTATTACTGATAAATATTCGGTTGTTTTTTCTTTCATTAATCATACGTCCTGATTGAAATTATTGTAAGGAGTTTTTTTTATTAAGAAATGAATACTTGTTTTTTCTTTCCGTTTAATAAAATGCGAAGGCTAAAAATAGCTTGAAAGTTGAAATATAATTGTCACTTTTGATGCGTTTAATAGCATATTTGAAGCATTATTTTGTCACAGTAAAGCTATTAAATATAAATTGCTATTTTAGCTTTTGATTTAAAAAATACTTAAAATCAACTCATTAATTTACACTTTTCATTTCATCTATATGCGTATTCTACATCTTTTATTAATCATTTCTTTTTTTTTTATAAGCTGTAACAGAAAACAGAATGATCAGGAAAATCATAAATATACCAATGCTTTAATTAGCGAAACCAGTCCGTATCTTTTGCAGCATGCGCACAATCCTGTAAATTGGAAAGCATGGAATAAAGAAACTCTTGAGAAGGCAAAAGCAGAAAATAAACTTATTATTATTTCTATAGGGTATTCTGCTTGTCATTGGTGTCATGTTATGGAAAAAGAAAGCTTTGAAAACGAAACTGTTGCCAAATTAATGAATGACAATTTTGTTAGTATAAAAGTAGATAGGGAAGAGCGTCCGGATATTGATCAAATCTATATGAACGCAGTACAATTAATGACAGGTAAAGGCGGATGGCCTTTGAATTGTATTGCACTTCCTGATGGTCGTCCAATTTTTGGAGGTACTTATTTTACTAAAGATGAATGGATAAAAGCCTTAACCGAACTCTCTTATTTGTATAAAAACAATCCAAAAAAAACCATGGAATATGCAGATAAACTAATAAAAGGAATTCAGAAATCACAATTAATAACAGTTAATAATAATGAAGCAAATTTCAAAAAATCTGAGGTTTTTAATGCTATAAAAGTATGGCAAAAAGATTGGGATTATAAAGAAGGAGGTTTGTCTGGTGAGACTAAATTCCCAATGCCGGTTTCTTTACATTTCCTGCTTCGTTACAGTATTCAGAATAATGATAAATTGATTCAAAAGTATGTGCAGACAACGCTTATAAAAATGGTTAATGGCGGAATTTACGATGCCATTGGTGGTGGTTTCGCAAGATATGCTGTAGATGCAAAATGGCATATTCCCCATTTTGAAAAAATGCTGTATGATAATGCACAATTAGTGAGTTTGTATTCTGATGCTTATCTGGCTACGAAAGATGAATTATATAAAAAAACGGTTTATGAAACTTTAGATTTTGTAGAAAAGGAACTTATGGCCAATAACGGTGCTTTTTATTCTTCCTTAGATGCAGACAGCAAAAACAAAGCACAAAAACTAGAGGAAGGTTTTTATTATGTGTGGAAAAAGGAGGAATTGCAATCTATATTAAAATCTGATTTTCCGCTTTTTCGAGAGTATTTTAATATTAAGGAAAATAGTTTATGGGAAAACGGCAACTATGTTTTGTTTAAAACTCAATCGGATAAAGACTTTGTGCTTAAAAACAAATTGACTGAAAAAGAACTGGATTCCAAAGTAAAAAACTGGAAACAAATACTTTTAACAGTGAGAAACAAAAGACCACGGCCGCATTTAGATGATAAAACCCTGACTTCATGGAATGCTTTAATGATAAAAGGCTATGCTAGTGCTTATCGCGCGTTCAAAAATCCACATTACAAAGCAATTGCTATAAAAAGCGCCAACTTTATTTTAAATAATCAGTTACAAAAAGACGGAAGTTTAAATCATAGCTACAAAGAACGTAAAAGCAGTATTTCTGGTTTTTCAGAGGATTATGCTACTGTTATAGATGCATTTATTGCGGTGTATCAAATTACACTCGACGAAAAATGGTTAAGCAAAGCCAAGCAGTTAACAGATTATACCATGAGATATTTTTGGGATAAAAAATCAAGGATGTTTTATTTTACATCAAATGCTTCAACAAATTTAATTGCCAGAAAAATGGAAATCGCAGATAATGTAATTCCTGCTTCAAATTCGATTCTTGCTCATAATTTATTTTTTTTAGGGCATTATTATTCTAATGATTCTTATGCAAAATCAGCTCAACAAATGTTGAATAATGTAAAAGAAAATGCATTACAATCGCCCGCAGAGTATTACAATTGGCTGGATTTAATGCTCAATTACACCGATAATTATTTTGAAGTTGCTCTTTCAGGAAAAGAGGCTATTGCTAAAACAGCTCAACTGCAAAGTTACTATTTGCCAAACATCCTTATTGCAGGGGCTACAAAAAAAAGCAATCTTCCAATTTTAGAAAATCGTTTTATAGACAAGGAAACCTATATTTATATTTGCGTAAATAAAGCTTGTAAAATGCCTGAAACGGATGTTGTAGTTGCTGTTAATAAAATTAAAAAGAGCTTCTAAAAGCTATTTGAAATGCATTGTATTCCCGAAGAAGTCTTTATTAATAAGTAATAATATTATTTATTAAATATATTATATTATTGTAACGGATAAAAAAAGCAACCAGTTGTTTTTTTGTGTTATTTTTAATTTAAATACTTTATATCTGCATAATTATATTGATATTCAGTATTTTATCATTATAATCATTTTTCTAAAAAAATAAGTTACCTTACTGAATCAGCCAATTAAGCATCAATAAATTTTGTCAATAATATATATAATATATTTTTTTATGTGTATTTATGTATATTATATTTTTATTTACATTTATTTATTCGTATTTATTAATAAAATAACAAACAACCGATTGTGTTTTCATTGTTTTTTTTATATTTGTAACAATTACGGTTATGAGTTAAGTAGAAATAAGCTATTTATAAGTTGTTTTTATGGGTACTTTACATCAAAAGGAGTGAATAATTTGTTATGGAAGATTTATTATTGTGATTAGATAGACATTGTAGATTAGCTATAATGAATAAGAGTATCCTTCAAAGCAGAATACCTGAAAAAATGAGGATGTAACCATTCAAAAAAAATAAAATTAGTGAATGTGTACAAGCAAAAATCAAGTAAATTTTTTTATCAATTTAATATTTTCCATGAAAAAAGAAATTAAGTTCATTTTCGTCTTTTTTATTCTGCTTATTCAAACCTTTTCTTTAGCGCAAGCTCAAAATGCATTAATTTTTTCTGATGTGCCTGATATGGCTATAATCAGAGTAGGTGAAAATTACTACATGAGTAGCACAACCATGCATATGAGTCCTGGTTTACCCATTATGAAATCAACGGATCTTGTCAATTGGAAACTGATCAATTATGCCTATGATACTTTGGCAGACATGCCTGAACTAAATTTAACAGAAGGAAAAAGTACCTATGGCAGAGGTTCATGGGCGAGCAGTCTTCGTTTTCATAACGGAATGTATTACGTGACCACTTTTGCACAAACCACAGGTGAAACCTATATTTTTAAAACGAAAGATATTGAAAAGGGAAACTGGCAAAGAGTTTCCTTTAAGCCGGATTATCACGACCATTCTTTGTTTTTTGATGATGATGGTAAGGTATATATAATCTACGGAGCAGGTAAAATTAAATTGGTTGAACTCAATGTTGATTTAACCGGGATTAAACAAAATGTTCCTGAGAAAGTTATTATAGAAAATGCCAGTGAACCCGCAGGAAATAATATTATACTAAGTGCTGAGGGTTCTCAATTATTTAAAATAAAAGGAAAATATTACCTGTTTAATATTTGCTGGCCTCAGGACGGAATGCGTACCGTAATCATTCACAGGTCAGACAATATTAATGGCCCGTGGGAAGGTAAAGTAGGTTTGCAGGATTTAGGTGTCGCTCAGGGTGGACTTATCGATACCCCTGACGGACGCTGGTTCTCTTATCTTTTTCGCGATTTTGGTGCTGTCGGCAGAATTCCTTATCTGGTTCCTGTAAGATGGGAAGACGGTTGGCCAATATTAGGAGAAAATGGAAAAGTTCCTGAAAAATTAAACTTGCCATCGAATAAAGGCCTGATTCCGAATCTGGTTGCTTCAGATGAATTCAATAGTAAAAGAGGATCAGAAATACTTCCATTAGTATGGCAATGGAACCATAATCCGGATAATACACTTTGGTCTTTAAAAGAAAGAAATGGTTTCCTTCGGTTAAAGACAGGAAGGATTGATACTGATTTTCTCTTAGCAAGAAATACACTTACGCAACGCACAATTGGCCCAACAAGTTCAGCTTCTGTTTCTTTAGATATTTCTAAAATGAAAGAAGGTGATTTTGCCGGACTATCAGCCTTGCAGAAGGAATACGGATTAGTAGGAGTAAAAGTTGAAGAGGGAAAAAAAGTAATAGTAATGGTAAATACTGTTAATGATAAAGCTGTTGAAGTACAGCAAATTCCTTTACATCAAAATAAGGTCTATTTCAAAATTGATTGTGATTTCGCGAACAAAAAAGATGAAGCCAATTTCTTCTATAGTTTAGATGGAAAAGTGTGGAACTCTTTAGGCGAAACTTTAAAGATGAAATATACTCTTCCTCATTTTATGGGGTATCGCTTTGGTATATTCAATTACGCAACAAAAAATACCGGAGGATATGTTGATTTTGATTGGTTTAGAATTAAATATTAATAAAGATAAAGTATGATAAAAGATAAAAATCACATAATTAAATTTCTGGTTTCAATTCGGGTTTTGATGCTGATTTCCGGATTTATTTCACCAATTTTAGGTACTAGTCAAAATAAAAACAAAGCTGAAAAATCAGAATATAAAACGCCTCAATATCGTAATCTTTTTAGAGAAGCGGGCTATAGTCAAATGGCTATAGATAAGAAATTAGCCAAAGCCTATTATGATGTTTTTGAAGGCCCCAACAAAGTATATTTTGAGGAAGGAGATTCTCTAGGATATGTTTCAGATGTCAAAAATAAAGATGCCCGTACTGAAGGAATGTCCTATGGGATGATGGTCGCAGTTCAGCTCAATAAAAAAGAGGTTTTTGACCGAATTTGGAAATGGTCGGTAAAATACATGCAACATCAGGAAGGACCAAGAGAAGCGTACTTTGCTTGGAGTGTAAATCCTGAAACGAAAAAACAAAATTCAGCGGGTTCGGCTTCAGACGGAGAATTGTATTATATAACCAGCCTTCTTTTTGCTTCAAACAGATGGGGAAATAATACCGGAATTCATTACTACAATGAGGCAAGAAGAATATTGGATGCGATGTGGAAAAAAGACGGTACTGGCAATATTCATAATATTATCAATACAGAACACAAGCAAATATCCTTCGTACCTGAAGGTGGTGGTTATAACTGGACAGATCCTTCTTATCATGTTCCGGCATTTTATGAAATATGGGCTTTATACGCGAAAGATGGTCACGAGCAATTTTATAAAGAATGTGCCGATGTTTCCCGCAATTTTTTGCATAAAGCGACACATCCGGTAACGGGATTAAATTCAGATTACACTGAATTTAGTGGAGAACCACATCCTACACCTTGGATGCCACCCGGATTTCGTTATGATTCATGGCGTGTACCTATGAATATAGCGATGGATTATACATGGTACGGAAAAGATAAAAAATGGCAGGAAAACTACGCTCAAAGATTTCAAAATTTTCTAAGATCGAAAGGAATGAATACATATGTAGATCAATATAATCTGGATGGCTCTACTCCCGAATTTATTCTTCAGGCTGGGCCGGTTAAAAAACTCAGACATTCAATTGGTTTGGTTGCAACCGCTGCAACCGCATCATTAGTTAATCCAGATAAAAAAAGTATGGATTTTGTTCATGCAGTTTGGAATGCTAGACTCGAACCATATGAAGATGGTTACTTTGATCCGTATTATGATGGATTAATGTATCTCTTTAGTTTAATGCATCTTAGTGGAAATTATAGAATTATAACACCAACAGTTAAATAAAACTAAAAAATAAAAATATGAAACAGTATACAATTGTCATGTTATGGGTATTTATTTTATCGGGTTTTATAGGTTTTTCACAAACAAGTCAAACAGCTATTGCCGAAGATTTTAAACCTTCAACGTTTAATCAGCCCGGTTCAGAATATCCACAGGTCAATTCTCAGGGTTATGCGCGATTTCAAATTCTGGCTCCCGAAGCAAAATCTGTTGTAGTAAGCCTGGGATTAGGTGGAACAAAAGGAGGAACTGTGCTATCAAAAAGCGAAGATGGTTATTGGCGAGGGACAACCGCAGCTGCCATGGACGAAGGATTTCATTATTATCATGTAACTGTTGACGGAGGAATTTTTAACGATCCGGGAGCTCTTAATTTTTACGGCTCTACTCGTTGGGAAAGCGGAATTGAAATACCCGCACATGATCAGGATTTTTATGCCTTAAAAGATGTTCCTCACGGAAATGTACAGCAAATTCTTTTCCCTTCAAAAAGTACTAATACCTCTCGCAGGGCTTTTGTTTATACGCCGCCAGGATATTATAAAGATAAGTCAAAACAATATCCGGTTTTGTATTTACAGCACGGCTGGGGAGAAGATGAAACCGCCTGGAGCAATCAGGGACTTGTCAATTTGATTATGGATAATATGATAGCGGAGAACAAAATTAAACCTTTCATTATTGTCATGACATACGGAATGACTAATGAAATAAAATATGGTGGCCTTTCAAGTTTTAAAATAGAACCCTTTCAAACGGTTTTGACAGAAGAGTTAATCCCGTATGTAGATTCAAATTTCCGTACACGAGCCAATCCGGTTAATCGCGCCATGGGTGGTTTATCAATGGGAGGTATGGAAACAAAAATGATAACTCTCAATAAACCGGAAGTTTTCTCTTATTATGCACTTCTCAGTGGAGGAACTTACAAACCGGAAGACATTAAGGATAAATCAAAAGTTAAATTAATCTTTTTAAGTTGCGGAAGTAAGGAGAATCCTGAGGGTATTAAAAATGCCATATCAACTCTTAAAAATGCAGGTTTTAATGCTGTTTCCTATATTTCAGAAAATACAGGACATGAATTTCAGACTTGGCGTAGAAGCTTTAAAGAATTAGCGCCACTTTTATTTTAAGAGTAATGGTTTTTGATTGTAATAATTAAATATAAAATTATGCGTAAACTGAATAGGGTGATAAAGGTTGTTTTTAATATAATTTTATCGAAAAAAGTATATATATTTTTTTATTTTTTTAGCCTTTCTAACAATTTATTTTCTCAAAACTTAGTACTAAACGAAAAGGAATATTTTGAATTACCGGGACTCAATGTATGGGTTTTTAATAATGAATACAACGGAATGTTTTTTGACGAAAAAACGGCTGGGATAGAGCTTATTCATCATGGCATAAGAACAGTAACCGGTGGTGCAATTAGACTTCAGAACACACCGGAGCAATGGGATTTGATTCCGAAAATGCTTAGCCGAAAAGTAAATAAAGCAAACAATACTATTGAAGTTGTACTTAGATATGAGGAATTTAATTTTGATTCGAAAATCATAGTTACTGCAAGGGGAAAAGGTTTTGCAATCAATGTGGTATTAGATAAAGCAGTACCCAAAGAACTTCAAGGAAGAGCGGGATTTAATCTAGAATTTATACCAACTTCTTATTTTGAATCTAATTACTTAGTAGACGGAAAAGCAGCAACTTTTCCAAGATATCCTGCAGGAAACACTGAAATTCGATCTTTGTCTCAAAAAATCCCTCAATTTGCAGGACATACGACATTTGATGATCGCGGAAAAAATGAATTTATAAGTACGCTTCCTTTAGCATCGGGAAAGAGTTTAATATTGGCTCCTGAAAACCCGGAACGTAAAGTAATTATTCAGTCAGAAGATCAGGATGTTATGCTTTTTGATGGAAGAAATTTGGGTCAGAATGGCTGGTTTATAGCCAGAAGTATTCTTCCTTCAAACAAAAAAGGCAACGTATTAACCTGGTATGTCGAGCCCAACGCAATACCCAACTGGAAAAGAGAACCTGTAATAGGATTTTCTCAGGTAGGTTATATGCCAAGCCAAAAGAAAGTAGCTGTTATTGAGCTTGATAAAAGTGATAAAGCGTTATCTACTGCATCAATTTTTAAACTAGGTGAGGATGGGAAATTCACAGAAAAATTAAAGACAGATGTCAAGGTTTGGGGAAATTATCTAAGATATAATTATGCGCAGATTGATTTTAGTGCTATTCAGGAAAAAGGACTTTATTTTATTCAGTATGGCGACCAAAAAACAAATACTTTTCAAATAGAGGATGATATTTATGCAAACATTTGGCATCCTACTATGGATGTTTGGTTTCCTGTTCAAATGGATCATATGGAAGTGAACGAGGCTTATAGAGTCTGGCACGGAAAACCATTTTTAGACGATTGTCTTCAGGCACCTTTAAATCACGAACACTTTGATGGTTATAAACAAGGTCCTACAACAGATACTAAGTACAAACCTTTGGAGCGTATTCCAGGAATGTCAGTTGGTGGTTGGTTTGATGCTGGAGATTTTGACATACAAACTTTTTCGCATGTGAGTGTCATCAATAGTTTTGTAGAATCCTGGGAAGCATTCAAAGTTAACAGAGACGAAACTTATATTGATCAAAAAACACAATTTGTAGATATTCATCGACCGGATGGTCAGCCTGATATATTGCAACAAATAGAGCATGGAGTACTGAATCTTGTAGCGCAAGTTGAAAATATAGGTCACCCTGTTAGAGGTATAGTGGTACCAAACCTGCATCAGTACCATCATTTAGGCGATGCCTCTACTGAGACTGATAATATGCCTTATAATTCGGCTCTTAAACCATATGAATCTAATGGTATTTCTAGTGGTACACTAGATGACCGATGGGCGTTTACAAACCGAACTTCATTTCTTGATTTCAGAACTGCGGGTGCTTTAGCGGCAGCAAGCAGAGCTTTAAAAGGTTATAATGATGCACTTGCTGCAAAATGTTTATCGCTTGCTATAAAACTGACCAACGAGGCAACTGAAATAGAAAAAAACGCAAAACCGGATAATAGCCCAATGTCACGATGGGGGAAAGGAAGCGATATGATTGCGGTACTGCAACTCTATTTAAGCACAAAAGACGACCGATACAAAAAAAGTTTTGAAAATAAAATATGGAAATTGCTGGATGACAATTTAGAATTTAATATTAGTTCAGCAGTATTAGCCGTTTCCTCTATGGATGATATTTATAAACAAAAATTACATGGCTATGTAATGAAGTATAAAGAGAAAACGGAGAAAGAAAATGCAGAGAATCCTTACGGTGTTCCGATAGCAAAAAGAGGCTGGGGAGGAAGTTCACAGGTAATTAATTGGGCAAGCACAAATTATTATATTCATAAAATTTATCCGGATATCATGAATAAAGAAAGTGTTTATCAGGGATTGAACTATATTTTGGGTTGTCATCCTTACTCTAATTTATCTTTTGTAAATGCGGTGGGTAACCGATCCAAAAAAGTGGCTTATGGAGGTAATCGAGCCGACTTTACCACAATTGCCGGAGGGGTAGTACCAGGGCTTATTTTTCTGAAACCGGACTATTTAGAGAATAAAGATGACTGGCCTTTTTTTTGGGGAGAAAATGAATGTATTATTGATGGGGGAGCATGGTATGTTTTTTTGGCTAATGCTGTAAATGATCTGGCTAAAAAAAAATAATAAACTTAAAAAAAGCAAACATGAAACGATTTTTAAATAGTGTCATTATAATTTTCATTATGTATTTTCAATCTGGCTGGAGTCAGGAAACACTAATAATTGAAGATTTTAAGCCTTCATCAATTAATCAGCCCGACAGACAATTTCCTCAGGTAAATTCACAACGACGTGTACGTGCCAGTATTGCCGCTCCCAATGCTAATAAAGTCCAACTCGATATTGGAGGTGTTAAATATGATATGCGAAAAGATGCCAATGGAGTATGGACAGGAGAAACAAATCCGCAAGACGAAGGATTTCATTATTATCAGTTAAATATAGATGGTGCTTCCGTTCCAGATCCGGGAAGTTTGTATTTTTACGGTGCAGGAAGAATAGGGAGTGGAATAGAAATTCAGGCAAATGATCAGGAATTTTATGCATTAAAAAAGGTGCCTCACGGTCTTGTAAGTGAAAATATTTACTTCTCAAAATTGACAAACTCTTTTAGACGTTGTTTTATATATACACCTCCCGGTTACAATGAAAACACTAAGACAAGTTATCCTGTACTTTATTTGCAGCACGGAAGTTTTGAAGACGAAACAGGCTGGTCTTCCCAAGGCAGAGCAAATTTAATTTTAGATAATCTGATTGCTTCAAAGCAGGCAACTCCCATGATTATTGTAATGGATAATGGTTATGCATATAAGCCACAAAATAATGAATCCGAAGATAAAAAAGAGAGTCAGCAATCTATTTTTGAAGATGTACTTCTTACGGAAGTTATTCCTATGATTGATGCTAAATTTCGTACTATACCTAACCGAGAACATAGAGCTATCGCAGGTCTTTCAATGGGGGCAAATCAAACCATGAGAATTATGATGAATAATCTGGACACTTTTTCTTATTATGGTGGATTTAGCGGTACAGCTAATTATCCGAGTACAGAACCAATCGATGCTGCCACTTTTTTAGAAGGAAAATATAAAGATGGTAATGTGCTTAATAAAAAAATCAAACTTTTCTGGTTGGGTTTAGGGACTAAAGAACCTAATCCGTTTCCTAAATCAGTTGGAGCATTTCGAACTTTATTGGAACAACAGGGAATAAAATATAACTATTATGAATCGCCTGAAACAGCTCATGAATGGCTTACATGGCGAAGATGTTTATACCAGTTTGCTTCTGAGTTATTCTAATGAAATTCTATATATAAATGATTCTAACAATGTTTAATTACTCTTTGAAAAACAAATAATATTTTTAAAGAAGTAAATTTTGTTTAAAATATTTTGCAATAAAGTATTGTACAGGTGTAGTTTAACTTTTTTTAATTAAATTTGATGTAAGGATTTATAGTCAATAATCACCATGGAAAAATTAAAACGTCCGGTTTACCTAAAACCTGAAACTGATGATTTTTTTAAAAAGATTCGAAAAGAAGTTAATGAAACTGTTTTACAAAATTCATCCTTGTATCTGTTCAATATATTTAAGTCTTTAGGACTTGTTATTTTCTTTTTTTTATTTTATGCCTGCATTTTGCTGTTTGGAAACAGCACACCCTTATTATTTTTATTCTATATCCTGTGTGGAATAACAATGATTGTGCTTTTTATAAATGCATTTCATGATGCTGCACACGGAGCCTTATTTAAAACATCAAAACATAATCAATACTTTATGTATATTTTGGAGCTCTTTGGAAGTAACCACTGGCTTTGGACACGTCGACATATAAATCTTCATCATGCTTATCCTAACATTCAGGATTGGGATATTGATATAAAACAAAGCAATATTATCAGAATTTTCCCTAACAGTCCTTTGTTCAGCTATCATAAATACCAGCATATTTATATGTGGTTTATCTATCCATTATATAGCCTTAACTGGATTTATATCAGAGATTTTAAAGATTTTTTCGTAAAAAAAGATAGTTACATAAAAAAAGTAGTGGATAAAATACCATCGAGAGAAGTTTATAAACTGTTTGCTGCAAAAGCAATTAATCTTTCTTATCTGCTTTTTATTCCAATGCTATTATTGAACCAGCCGTGGCATATAGTTTTATTAGCCTGGATTGCAATGCATATGTGCGGTAGCGTGCTTGGCGTCGTGGCGCTTGTTTCAACGCATGTAGATGAAGACGCTCACTTTCCGATAACAGATGAAGAAGGAAACCTTTCAGCTACCTGGGCTTTACATCAAATGATTGTGACCAAAGATTTTAGTACCAACAGTAAATTAGCTAATTTTTTGTATGGAGGATTTACTCATCATGTTGCACATCATCTTTTTCCAGGCGTTGGACACACCTATTATCCTTACATTACTCCTATAATTAAACGTTATGCAGAAGAATATAATCTTCCTTACACTTCTTATCCTTTCTATCATGCTGTACGTTCGCATTTCCGAATGCTTAAAAATAAGGGTATAAAAGAAAATATTATGATGACTGGTGAGATATAGAAAATTGTTTTGTTTATATTTACCTAAATACAGTTAATCTTTATTATGAGGGCAAAATCACTGGTAATTTCATATTCAAATTTTTTATTTTGTTTAGTTTCTTTTCTCTGGATGACTTCATCCAATGCTCAAAATGAAGTATCTATATCTGATGTAGTTTTAGCAGATACTACTTTTGTAAATTTAAAAGATTACAGTAATGATTTTATTTATGATATGAAATATGCTACTGATGATAATTTTTTAAAAGCCAAAGTGTATGATTGTGCCGAATGTTTTTTGCGTTTAAAGACTGTTAAGGCTTTAATAGCAGCTAATAGGGATTTTATAGAGAAAGGTTACAAAATAAAACTGTATGATTGTTACAGACCATTATCTATCCAGAAAAAAATGTGGGAGATTGTTTCAAATCCGGAGTATGTGGCTGATCCAAAAAAAGGCTCCATCCATAATAGAGGAGGAGCCGTTGATATTTCTATAGTTGACACAAATGCTAAAGAAGTTGATATGGGGACTCCATTTGATTTCTTCGGAATTCAGGCCAGTCATAACTTCTCTAAACTTTCTGATGAAGTGATATCAAATAGAAAGTTTCTTAAAAAAGTGATGATTAAAAATGGCTTTAATTCTTTTGATTCAGAATGGTGGCATTATAATCTAAAAACAGGTTTAAAAGATAAAGTTTCAAATCAAAAATGGAATTGTGAATAATTATTCAACACATCTGATATTTTCCATAAAATAAGTATCCGGATGGTATACTTTTCCATTCATTTCAGAGGTTAGTTCGCTTCTTACGATGTAATCCTGAGTATCAGTTAAGTATTTAATTCGCATAATAGTAACAGGTGATTTTTTTAATTCTTCATAATTATCTTTCATGAATACAAAAATTCCTGAGTTTATCCTGTTATTAAATTCTTTATCACGAATAAGCGTTCCACAGTTTTCCTGATTGATGTGAAGTAAAGTTACAATTTTGCCATTTTGCAATTGTAAAAATAATTTTGAATTTTTATCAAAGCAATCTGCTTTTATAAAATCTTTACTTTTTTGAATTAATTGAAGATTTAATGTTGGTAATCCATCTGTTTGCGCCAAAGAAAAAAAGATATAATTAGAGGTTCCTCCAAAGTTTTTCTCGCTAATCAAATATTCATTTGTTACCTTATAAGTACCTATAGAATCAGTGATATTTGCACTATATTCACAAGGTTTTTGGGCAAATGTGGTAAAAGTTAATAAAAGAAAAGTCAGTGTAAATAGGTGTTTCATTTTTAAGTTATTTTTCTGCAAATTAAAACTATTTTATTATCATTTTTATCTGTTGTAAAAAAACAATATAAATTCCCTCCATTTTTTATTTTCCACTTTTTTCGAATGTTTTCTACTGTTTCAGGAAAATTTCGTGTGGTAATATTTGCATGTTGATTTAAAAGTACTGTTTTCATATCGTTTTTACTATATGAAATTACTTTTTCGATTTCAAAAATTCTTCCGGGAAAAGCAATGAGTTCATCAGAAGTATATAGATGTGAGTGTTTGTGTAGTTTATTTATTCTGAAAGAATTACTAACTTGATCAAAACCACCTGATTTCATAATAGCCGAATTGGGTTCGTACAGGAATTTTTGCGGTAAATGATACAATGGATAGTAAGATTCCCCCAAAATAAATTCAAAAGTCTCTATTTTGTTCTTTAAGATATTAGCCGTTTTTATGGTTATTTCGCCTGAATAATGATTGTGTATTTCAAAAAGCAATTCTTTTACTTCATTTTCTAAAGCAATAATATGAATGGTTTTTACGAATTTTAATTCAGATAAACCAGCTGAAATATCTAATAAGGGAGCCGTTTTAATTAAAATGGAATCTGTTTTTTTTAAGTAAAAATCTAATGATTCAGGAACATTTGGGAGACAGTCTTTCAGCATAAAAATTTTACCTTTAGCATCATTTCTGCGGGAAGGATCAATGTAAATCCAATCCCATTTAAAATCAGGTTTAGATTCATTTAAGATATTAGCAGAATCATCGGCATAACAAAAACAATTTTTCACATCTAATTGCTCGAAATTATGTTTTACAATAGCTGATAAATTTTCGTTTATTTCACAATGCGCAACGACTTCAAATTTTTTGGAGAAATAATAATCATCAACCCCAAAGCCTCCGGTTAAATCTATTAATGTTTTTCCTGAAATTAAATAAGCTTTATAAGCTGCTGTTTTTTCAGAAGATGTCTGCTCTACGGAAATTTTGCTCGGATAAATAATGTTTTCTGTAGAAAACCATGTTGGTAATTTGTCTTTTGCTTTTGCCTTTGCCTCAATTTGATTTAAAATTAAGATCCAGTCAACTTCGGGAAAAGGATTTTTTTGAAGCGCTAGTTTTGTAATTGAAGCACCACTATTTTGAGAAATAAATTCCTGAATGTTTTTGTTTAAAATAGAAGAGTTCAATGCTAAATTTTTTCAGTTAATACGGAGACAATTTTGTTTTCAGGAAAAAATTCTTTTAATATTACTTTTAGCATTGTAAAAACCGGAATAGCGATAATCATTCCAACAATTCCAAAAGTAATTCCACTAATTAAAGTAACCAGGAATATTTCTAACGGGTGCGAATTTACACTTTTTGATGAAATTATGGGCTGACTAATGTTGTTATCAATGGCCTGCACCAGTAAGAAACCTATAACGATATATATTGTTGTGGGTAAAATTTCCGATTGAAAATCACTGCCAATTAAACTGATCATCGTTAATATAGCGGCCAATATAGTTCCGATAATAGGCCCTATATATGGGATGACATTTAAAATCGCACATAAAAAAGCAATTACAAAAGCGTTTTTATTTCCGAAAATCATCAAAACGATTAAATATAAAATAAATACGACTGTTAATTGCAGTAATAATCCAATAAAATATCGGGTCAGCAAATGATTTATTTTTGTAATAGAATTCAAAATTTTATCTTCGTTAGTATCTGGAAGGATTCTTCTTGCACCGGTCTTGAAAGTTTCCTGATCTTTAATGAAAAAGAAAGTGATGAAAAAAACAGAAACCAATCCCATTCCCATGTCGGCCATGAAGCCCATAATAGAATTTATAAACCCTGTAAAATAACCAAAACTAAAGGCTGTGGTGATTTTGGATTCTTTCAATACGTTATTTAGATCTACATGTTGAATATTGAAATAATTTTCAATATTTTTCTCGGTTTCAATAAATTGTAATTGTAATTGATTGGTGTCTAACAATGACAAATTATTTGCCTGTGAAATGATTAAAGGGACAAACAAAAAGATAAAACCAACCATCATTAAAATAAAAAGTATAATGGTAGTTGTAGCAGCTAATGAGTTACCAAACTTTAATTTATTTTTCAAAAACTGCACCAATGGATTTGCAATCAGGCATAATATAAGAGAGATACACAGATATACAATTACGGTTTGTATTTCGTATAAAAAATATAAGATTGCCCCAATAATCAAGATTGTTGCTAAAGCTCTTAAAATCCCATTAGAAATAATTTTTGATGTTATCATGATTTGATTTTTGACTATAAATATAGCAAAAGCTTTTTAGATTGTTTGCGGGATACAAAAAAAGCGAGATAATGAGATCTCGCTTTCTTCTTAATAGATTTGTGGCTTATTGTCCAAATGCCGCTCTTGCGCCTCCTGAAACAAATATGGCAGCCATTCTGCTTTTTTGTCCTAATGAGAACATATACATGGCATTATCATCTGTGTAATCCATGTAATTCATTGTCATTTCTACAGGAGTTCCTGAACATGTGCTGTAATGAGGATAAGCTGGTACACCATAATTTTCTTCATTATGAGTTGGAGTATCAGATACTAGATCGCTTCCACAAGTTGCATCTCCCCAAATGTGGCGTAAATTCATCCAGTGACCTACTTCGTGAGTTCCAGTTCTTCCCAAATTAAAAGGGGCATTCGCCGCACCTGATAATCCAAAATAGCGGTAGTCAATAACGACACCGTCAGTTGATGATGCTCCTCCTGGAAACTGAGCATAACCCAAAATTCCACCACCAATGGCACATGACCATAAATTAAGTTTTGTTGTTGGCGATGTTGGAGCCAAACCGCCCTGAGCTGTTTTTTTCATGGCATTATTCGTTCCCCATTGAGTTTTGGTAGTAGATTTTCTAATAACCTGATCTAAAACAAACGTTATTCCTACATTGGCTTTTACACCTGAAAAAAGTGCTGGAACATTGTTGTAATCTGAATTTAAGGCATTGAAATCTTTGTTTAAAACATCAATTTGCGATTGAATTTGAGCAGTTGAAATGTTTTGAGCAGTGGTTCTGTATAAAACATTTACCACAACCGGAATTTCAATTTTACCATTTACTAAACGGTTTGTCAGGATGCTTTTTTGTGTAAAAGCTTCAATTTCATTCATCCTGATTGCCAGCATAGGATCGGCTTTTAATTGTTCTTCTAGAACTTCCTGAGTTGCACATCCACGTCTGGAGGCAACATTCAAACTTGAATCAGTTGATTCTGTTTGTTCATTTTGACAAGAAAACAGCATAAGAGCTGTAATTGCGGAAAAAAGAATTTTTTTCATGATAAAAGGGGTTTTGTTATAAAATTGTTGTTAGGTTAAATACTTACGCAATTTTATAACAAAAAAAGATATTGGGCAAAATATTTATAACAATTTATTTGTCAGTATTTTACAAACCCTTATGTAGTCTACTTCTTATAAAAAATTAACAAATTTATTTAAGAAGTTAATTCGTACAAAATAATACTTGTAGCTTGCACAACATTCATACTGCTGTTTGTTCCAAACATATTAATATGAACAATTTGATTAGAAATGTTCAAAAGTTCACTTGAAATTCCGTTGATTTCACTTCCAACTATAACGGCTAATTTTTTATTATCAGGAATTATAACTTCTTTTAGAGGTTTACTGGTATTTGTAATTTCTAAAGCAATAATTTCAAAGTTATTGTCGATTAAATAATCAATCAATTCTGCTGTTTCTTCAATAACCGTGTGAGGCACATGTAGATGTGTACTTCTTGAAGTTTTGTTTATTTTTCTGGGAGTTAATGGGATATCTTTTCCCAAAAAGATGATGTTTTCAACACCAAAAGCTTCACTAATCCTAAAAAGAGAACCAATATTTTGCTGAAAGTAGATGTGGTCGCAAATTAGGGTTATTGGAAAAGTTTTTCTTTCAAATTGATTTTCTTCGTGAGTAAGCTGCACTATGTGGAAATTAATTGGTGAAAATATAATTGATAATGTTGGCACCCATTTTTAATGCTTTATCCCTAACGGCAACAGGATCGTTATGAACTTCAGGATCTTCCCAACCGTCACCTAAGTCACATTCGTAAGTGTATAATAAAACAAGTTTATTTTCTACAAAAATCCCAAAAGCCTGCGGACGGGTTCCGTCATGTTCATGAATTTTTGGTAGCCCGTTCGGAAAAGGAAAAGGTTTTTGAAAAATAGGATGATTTGCTGGAATTTCGACTAAATTGTTATTCGGGAATATTTTTTTGATTTCTTTTCGAATGTATTGATCCATTCCATAGTTGTCATCAATATGAAGAAATCCTCCTCCGTTTAAATAATTTCTAAGATTGCTTATATCAGGATCACTAAAAACAACATTTCCATGCCCGGTCATATGCACAAATGGATACGAAAGCAAATCAGGATTACCCGGTTCAACGGTTGATGGTTTTGCTTTTATCTGAGTATGTATGTTCGAATTACAAAACCGAATCAAATTTGGTAATGAAGTGGGATTTGCATACCAATCTCCGCCACCACTGTATTTAAGTAAAGCGATTTCTTGTGAAAAGGAAGTAAAAGAAAAAAGTAAAGACAGAAAGAATATTTTTTTCATAATAATTTAAATTTTTGTCATTTCTCCTTTTTCGAAATTGACAAGATCAGTTTTAATTAGGAGTTTCATTAAAAAAAACAACACTATGACAGGCAACCACGGCAGCAGTTTCAGTTCTTAAGCGAGTGTTTCCCAATGTAACAGGCTGAAAATTATTTTCAATGGCAAATGCAATTTCTTTTTCTGAAAAATCGCCTTCGGGGCCAATCAATAATGTTACGTTTTCATTTGGTTTTAAGACTTCTTTCAATGATTTTTTATCCGTCTCTTCACAATGTGCTATTAATTGTAAACCTTCATTTTTTTGTTTAATGAATTCTTTAAATGAAATTGCTGCGTTTAATTTTGGTAAATATGTTTCGTTAGACTGTTTCATTGCTGAAAGAATTATTTTCTCAAAACGTTCATTATTAATTGCTTTTCTTTCAGATCGGTCACAGAAAACAGGTGTAATTTCCTGTATACCAATTTCGGTTGCTTTTTCTAAAAACCATTCAAAGCGGTCGTTCATTTTGGTTGGCGCTACAGCTAAATGCAAACGGAATTTTGGTTCTGGAGACTTTTTTATTGATAGTACTTTAACAATGCATTTATTGTCAGAAGCCAGCGTTATTTCGGTTTCAAATAATAAACCCAAACCATTTGTAACGTGTAAAGTATCTGAATCTTTTTTTCGTAAAACCTTTATTATATGACGGCTTTCTTCTTTATCAAAAGAAAAAGTTTCGGTCGTTTCATCTATATTCGGATTATAAAATAATTGCATAATTAAAATTGAATTCGCGCTTTCGAAACAACTGCTGAGGTTTCAAAACGACGTGATAAATATTTCTGGTAGCCTACAATCCCTATCATTGCAGCATTATCTGTGGTGTATTCGAACTTTGGAACAAAGGTTTTCCATCCGTATTTGCTTTCGCTTTCTTTCAAGCGGTTTCTGATTCCTGAATTTGCAGAAACGCCTCCGCCAATAGCAATTTGTTTAATTCCGGTTTCTTTTACTGCTAATTTCAATTTATCCATCAAAATTTCGATAATAGTATATTGAATAGAAGCACAAATATCATTTAGGTTTTCTTCGATGAAATTTGGGTTTTCTATTTTTTTCTTCTGAATGAAATATAAAATCGCTGTTTTTAATCCCGAGAAACTAAAATCTAATCCGGGAACTTTTGGTTTTGTAAAAGCAAAAGCTTTAGGGTTTCCTAATTTTGCATATTTGTCGATTAAAGGTCCGCCGGGATAGGGAAGCCCTAAAATTTTGGCACTTTTATCAAAAGCTTCTCCAACCGCATCATCTGTGGTTTCGCCTATAATTTCCATGTCAAAAAAATCGTTTACTTTCACGATTTGGGTATGTCCTCCACTTATAGTTAAGGCTAAAAACGGAAATTTAGGTTTGTCAAAGCCTTCTTCGTCTATAAAATGTGCTAATATATGAGCATGCATATGATTTACAGCAATCAGCGGAATTTTTAGAGCCAATGATAATGATTTGCTAAAAGAACTTCCAACGAGTAAAGAACCCATTAAACCAGGACCCTGTGTAAAAGCAATAGCTGTTAATTGCTCTTTTTGTACATTTGCTTTGCGTAATGCAGCATCAATTACAGGAACAATATTCTGTTGATGTGCTCTGGAAGCCAGTTCAGGAACAACACCACCATATTGGTTATGAATTAACTGATTGGCTACAACATTTGAGAGTACTTTGTCGTTATATAAAACCGCGGCGGCAGTATCATCGCAGGAACTTTCGATGGCAAGAATAAAAACCTCTGAATTTTGCATATAAAGGCACAAATTTTGAATTATATTTGACAAATCAAATTTTTAATTTTCTTTGATTGTAAAGAAGAAGCCAAAATTAAAGAAATTTTATCAAAAACAGCCGTACTTTGTCTGTTCAAAATAAATTTAAAAGAAAACTAAAATAAAAACAGCTATCAAAAAAGTAAAGAAAATAGTATCCAGAACCCTAATGGGGTTAATTTTGCTTGTACTGGTATTTGCTATTACTTTGTCTTTACCATTTGTGCAGACAAAAATCGCACATTACATAGCAGACACGCTTAATACCGATTTTAAAACCAATATAAGTATTGAAAAAGTGTCAATCAATGCTTTTGGAGGGGTTAAACTTAAAAAAGTATTGATATTAGACCATCATAAAAAGATTTTAATTTATTCAGATATTATTACTACCGATATTTTAAGTATAGCAAGACTAATTGATGGTGATTTAATTTTTGGAGATGTTCGTTTGACAGGTTTAATTTTTAATTTAAAAACGTACAAAAATGAAGATGAGAATAATATTAATGTATTTATACGATTATTTGAGTCGGGAAAACCAACCAAATCAAAAAAGCACTTTTTATTAACAGCCAAGAACGCCTATATTTCTCAAGGTAGATTTTCTGCTATTGACGAAAATAAAAAGACACCGAAGATTATCGATTTTAAAAAGCTTAATACTTACATCAGTGATTTTAAATTATATGGATCTGAAATAAGTACCAATATTCACAGATTCTCTTTTTTAGATCACAGAGGGTTATATGTTTCAAATTTGAGTTCTAAGTTTAGTTATACTAAAAAAGAAATAAAACTTGAGAATTTAGCGATAACAACCAAAAGATCCAATATTTATGGTAGAGCAATTTTAAACTATGAGGTAAAAGATTTTTTGGAGTTTACAGATAAGGTTAGATTTAATGTAGCCTTAGATTCTGCCTCATTAGCTTCCAATGATATACGCTATTTTTATAATGGATTAGGTAAAAATCAGCATTTTAAAATCAAAACAAAAATAGAAGGACCTTTGAATAATCTTAATTTAAAAGGTTTGAGGCTAAGTGATAAAAACGGTTCAAGGATTGTTGGAAATATTAATTTTAGAAATCTTTTAGGGAATGAAACTCAAAAGTTTTCTATGAATGGAAGATTTGATAAATTGATTTCCAGTTATGACAATTTAGTTGCCTTACTCCCGAATGTTTTAGGAAAAAAACTTCCCAAAGAACTGCAAAGAATTGGAAAATTTAATATTGTAGGTACTGCAAAAGTATCAACTACAGACTTAGAAGCTAAATTTAAAATGGCTACTGATTTAGGGAATGGCCAAGTTGAATTGAATATGAACAATATCGATTTTATTGATAAAGCTTCATATACGGGAAATGTTATTTTGGATAATTTTGATGTGGGTGCTTTATTAAAGAGAAAAGATATTGGCAAAACGACTTTAAATTTAGATGTTGACGGAGTTGGTTTTTCAAAGAAATATCTAAACACTATTATAAAAGGAGATATTGCGAAACTGGATTATAATAAATATACCTATAATAATATTATTGTTAACGGTAATTTTAAACTGCCTTATTACAAGGGACAGGTTTCTATTAATGACCCAAATTTGAATCTGACTTTTGATGGTTTGGTCGATTTGAGCACTCGTGAAAACAAATATGACTTTCATATTAATGTAGAAAATTCGGACTTGCAAAAATTGAAGTTTGTTAAGGATTCAATTTCTAATTTTACCGGAGATGCTATTGTTCAGGTTAGCGGAAACTCTATTCAGGACTTACACGGTAATATTTATATAAAGGATGCTGTTTATCAAAACCCGCAATCGACTTATGTTTTTGATGAAATAACAGTGAATTCAAGTTTTGATTCGGATAAATTACGTACTATAACCATCAATTCAACTGATGTCGTTAATGGGAAAATAGTAGGTAAATTTCAGTTTGATCAGTTAGATAAGTTGGTAATGAACTCTATAGGAAGTCTTTATACGAACTATAAACCTTATAAAGTTAAAAAAGGGCAGTTTTTGAATTTCAAATTTCATGTTTATAATAAAGTGGTCGAAATGTTGTATCCGGATATTAAAATTGATTCGAGTACAGTTATGCGTGGAAAGATAAACTCAGATCAGCAGGAGTTTAAGTTTAGATTCAATTCGCAAAAAATAACCGCTTCAGAAAATACTTTTGATAATATCCGAATTCATATTGACAATAAAAACCCGTTATATAATGCTTTTGTTGAATTAGATAGTATCAAAACACCTTACTATAAAATTCGTGATTTCAATTTGATTAATGTAACATCAAAAGATACGCTCTTTGTTCGTTCTGAATTTAAAGGAGGGAATAAGGGTGAAGATTATTTTAATTTAAATTTATACCACACGATAGATAAGGATAAAAACAATATAGTTGGAATTCATAAATCTGAAATGCAGTTCAAAGACTATTTATGGTATTTAAATGAAGATGAAGAGGATGATAATCAGGTGGTTTTTGATACAAATTTTAAAAACTTTACAATTGATAACATCATATTATCCCATGAAAATCAGAAAATTGATTTGAATGGAGTCATAAAAGGTGATGATTACAAGGATGTAGTTTTAAATTTTGAAGATGTAGATATCAATAAGATAACGCCTTTAAACAGTAAATTTGTTATTAATGGTAATTTGAACGGAGGCATAAATTTTAAGCAGAATAAAAATATCTATCAACCTACAGCTTCTCTTGAAATTGATCATTTAAATTTAAATAAAATAGATTTAGGAACTTTTAAGTTCGATATTGAGGGAGATGAATCGTTTAAAAAGTTTACTATAAATTCGTCTATTGAAAATAATTTTACGAAATCTTTCAGTGCAGAAGGAAGTTTTGCTATTCAGAGTAAGGAAACACTTTTAGATTTAAGATTAAAGCTTGATGGTTTTAATTTGGGCACTTTAGCACCAATTGGAGGGAATGTTTTGTCCAATATACGAGGGAGTGTATCAGGAAATGCGGCTATTGCTGGCAATCTCAAAAAACCGGATATTAATGGAAGGCTGTATGTAGAGAAAGCAGGTATGACGGTTACCTACCTTAATACAGATTATGAATTAAACAATCGTACAGTTGTCGATTTAACAGATGAGAAATTCTTGTTTAGAAATAATCAGTTAACAGATACTAAGTTTAAAACAAAAGGTTTATTGAATGGTAGTATTGAACATAAGAATTTTGGTGACTGGAAATTAGATTTAACAATAACCTCAAAACGATTATTGGCATTAGATACAAAAGATAGTGATGATGCGGCTTATTTTGGAACGGCCTTTATCAATGGGACGGCAAGTATAAAAGGTCCAACTGAAGCATTGTTTATTAAGGTTGATGCAAAATCTGAGAAGGGAACAGAGATAAAAATACCAATTAGTAATGTACAAAATGTTGGAGAGAACAGTTTTATTCATTTTGTAACGCCCAAAGAGAAATATAATTTAGCCAATGGTATTGTTGAAAAAACAAAAAACTATAATGGTCTTGAATTAGAATTTGATTTTGATATTACACCAGATGCAGAAATTGAGGTGATTTTAGACAGGGATTCCGGACATGGTATGAAAGGAAAAGGATACGGATCATTACTGTTTAAAATCAATACTCTAGGTAAGTTTAATATGTGGGGAGATTTCCAGGCCTATGAAGGAACCTATAATTTTAAATACGGCGGACTAATTGATAAAAAATTTGCAGTTAGAAAAGGAGGTTCTATTATCTGGGAGGGCAATCCAATGAAAGCACAATTGAATTTAGAAGCGGTGTACAGAACAATAGCAAATCCTGCTGTGTTATTAGAAAATTCTTCATTTAATAAAAAAGTTCCTGTAGAGGTCGTTATTGGTTTAAGAGGGGATTTAACTAGCCCCGAACCTAATTTTGACATTCAGTTTCCTTCGGTAAGCAGTGTTTTAAAATCAGAAATACAATATAAACTGGATGACAAAGACATTCGTCAGACACAGGCATTATATTTATTATCCACAGGTTCTTTCATGAGTACTGATGGGTTTAGCCAAGGTGATTTGTCAGGAACATTTGCTGAAACAGCTTCAAGTTTATTGGGAGACATAATTAAGTCGGATAACGATAAAATTAACGTTGGTTTTAATTATGTTTCTGCAGACAAACGCATAGGACAAGAGGCTGATGGGCAGGTAGTCGCTACAGTATCATCACAAATTAATGAGCGAATTACCATTAATGGAAAAGTTGGAGTACCCGTAGGAGGTATAAATGAATCAGCAATTGTGGGTGATATTGAAGTGCAATATCGTATTAACGAAGATGGTACTGCAAATTTGCGATTGTTTAATAAGGAAAATGATATTAGTTATGTAGGGCAGGGAATTGGTTATACACAAGGAGTTGGTATTAGTTATGAAGTAGATTTTGATACTTTTAGCGAGTTAGTCAATAAAATTTTCAAAAATCATAAAATAGAAAGAGCTATTAAAAATCCTAATGATTTGCAGGATTCTAACTTGAATCCGGATTACATAAATTTTACAAACGCTAAAAAGGAAGCTGAACAGGAGAAAAAGAAGTCTGATAAAAAGGAAGAAAAACAACCGGAGCAGCAAAATTATAATAACCAAGGCCTGATACCGGATAATGATTTCTAAATATTACTTTTTTATAGAATATTTTAATTAAATAATTCTGATGAACGCTTTTATGAAATCATCATTGTGTAAAATTTATAACACTTCACTTAAGTATTGTTAATTTTACATTTTTAATTAAAAAAAGATACTTTTATTGTTTAAAATGAATTTTTTGGTATATAAAACTTATTAACCGAAAACGTTTGAATTTAGTGTTTTTTACTAATTTATTATAATCATCAACTGAAAAGTGATGAATGTTTGTTAATTTTACACTTTAATACTTAAATAATGCCAAAAACAATAAAAAAAGTAGGTGTTCTTACATCAGGAGGAGACTCACCAGGAATGAATGCCGCAATACGATCAGTTGTTCGAACATGCGCTTATCATAATATAGAATGTTTGGGAATTTATAGAGGTTATCAGGGAATGATTGAAGGAGACTTCAAAGAAATGGGACCTCGAAGTGTAAATAATATTGTAAACAAGGGAGGTACGATTTTAAAATCGGCTCGCTCTGCTGAATTCAGAACACCGGAAGGTAGAAAAAAAGCTCATGAAAACCTTATTAAACATGGAGTAGATGCCCTTGTTGTTATTGGTGGAGATGGTAGTTTTACCGGAGGTTTAATTTTTAACTCTGAATTTGGATTTCCTGTAATGGGAATTCCGGGAACAATTGATAACGATATCTTTGGAACAAGCTTTACATTAGGATACGATACGGCTTTAAATACAGTTGTGGACTGTATCGATAAAATTAGAGATACTGCCAGTTCACATAATCGTCTTTTCTTTGTTGAGGTTATGGGTAGAGATGCAGGTCATATTGCCCTTAATGCAGGTATAGGCGCAGGTGCCGAAGAAATTCTTATTCCTGAGGAAGATTTAGGTCTTGAAAGACTTTTAGATTCTCTTCAAAAAAGTAAAGCTTCAGGAAAATCATCAAGTATAGTAGTTATTGCAGAAGGTGATAAAATTGGTAAAAATGTATTCGAATTAAAAGATTATGTTGAAACTAATTTACCAGAGTATGATGTGCGTGTCTCGGTTTTGGGACACATGCAGCGTGGTGGTTCACCATCTTGTTTTGATCGTGTACTGGCAAGCCGTTTAGGAGTAAAAGCTGTAGAGTCATTAATAGATGGTAAATCAAATTATATGGTTGGTTTACAACAGGATAAAGTAACCCTGACTCCATTAGAACAAGCAATTAAAGGTAAATCTGAAATTGACAGAGAGTTATTAAGGGTATCTGACATTATGTCAACATAAAAAGAAACGAAGTTTATAGTGAGAAAATTAAACTTTAAATTAGTTAAATAAAAACAAAAACAAAATCGAGTAAAATGTCAAAAGTAAAATTAGGAATAAACGGATTTGGAAGAATTGGAAGAATCGTTTTTAGAGAATCATTCAATAGAGATAATGTAGAAGTAGTTGCTATCAACGATTTATTAGATGTAGATCATTTAGCTTATTTATTGAAATATGATTCAGTTCATGGTCGTTTTGACGGAACTGTTGAAGTAAAAGAAGGAAAACTTTTTGTGAACGGAAAAAACATCCGTATTACTGCTGAAAGAAACCCAGCTGATTTAAAATGGAATGAAGTTGATGTTGATGTAGTTGCTGAATGTACAGGTATTTTTACAACTATTGAGACTGCAAATGAGCACATTAAAGGTGGTGCTAAAAAAGTAATTATTTCTGCTCCTTCTGCTGATGCTCCAATGTTTGTAATGGGTGTAAACCACGAAACTGCAAAAGCTTCAGATTTAGTTGTTTCTAATGCTTCATGTACTACAAACTGTTTAGCTCCTTTAGCAAAAGTTATTCACGATAATTTTGGAATTGTAGAGGCTTTAATGACTACTGTTCACGCAACAACTTCAACTCAAATGACAGCAGATGGTCCATCCAGAAAAGACTGGAGAGGTGGCCGTGCTGCAAGTGTAAACATTATTCCTTCATCTACAGGTGCTGCGAAAGCTGTTGGAAAAGTTATTCCAGAATTGAATGGAAAATTGACAGGAATGTCTTTCCGTGTTCCTACTGTTGATGTTTCTGTAGTCGATCTAACTGTAAAAGTGGCAAAAGAAACTTCATACGAGGAAATTATGGCTGCTTTAAAATTAGCTTCTGAGACTACAATGAAAGGCATTATGGGATTTACTGAGGATGCAGTTGTTTCTCAGGATTTTATTTCTGATAAAAGAACTTCAATCATTGATGCTACTGCAGGAATTGGTTTGAACTCAACTTTCTTTAAACTAGTATCGTGGTATGATAATGAGTATGGATATTCTAGTAAATTAATTGATTTATCTGTGCATATAGCAGGTTTAAAATAATACTTTATTAAGTGAGAAAATCCCGTTATTTCAAAATGACGGGATTTCTTATTTTATTGCTTCTTTAATTAATGTAAAAAACACACTTTTAATTAAGGAAAAACTAATTCAAAAACTAAACTAAATGAAATTAATAGTTGATAGTGGATCTACCAAAGCAGATTGGATTGCAATTGATGATAGTGGAAAAATATTATTCACGACACAAACTTTAGGATTGAATCCTGAAATTCTTGACGGTCCGGAGATTATAGAAAGAGTGAATGACCGTTTTGATATTTCACAAAACAAAAAAGAAGCTACTCATTTGTTCTTTTATGGAGCAGGTTGTGGTACGGACAGAATGAAACAATCATTATCGCAGGTATTTCAGGAATACTTTGAAAATGCCATTGTGGAGGTTCAGGAAGACACTTATGCTGCAGTATATGCAACTACTCCAAAAGGGGAAGAGGCAATTGTTAGTATTTTAGGGACAGGTTCAAATTGCAGCTATTTTGATGGGAAAATTTTGCATCAAAAAGTGCAATCTCTGGGTTACATTGTTATGGATGATTGTAGTGGAAATGTTTTCGGAAAAGAACTAATTAGAAAGTATTATTTCAATAAAATGCCTAAAGAATTGGCAGTTGAATTTGAAAAAGAATATAATGTAGATCCTGACTTTATCAAAAATAAATTATATAAAGAAGCAAATCCAAATGCTTATCTGGCAACTTTTGCTAAGTTCCTGATCAAACATAAAGATTCAGAATTTTGTAAAAAAATCATTTTTAAAGGGATGAAGTCTTTTGTTAAAAATTATATTAAACAATTTGATAATTGTAAAGAGGTACCTGTACATTTTGTTGGTTCTATTGCTTTTTACCTTAAAGATGAATTACAAGAAACTTTTGATAAATACGAACTTCAATTAGGAAATGTTTTAAGAAGGCCTATTGACGGATTAATTGCGTACCATGTTGCTAACCAATAACGAAGGATTTATAGAAATTGCCATTATTGCCCATGATGGCAAAAAAGCAGATTTAATTAATTTTTTAATTAAAAACACAACTGTACTGCAAAATGAGAAGGTTAGTCTGATTGGTACCGGAACTACCGGAGGAAAAGCAGAAGCAGCAGGTTTTAAAACAAGACGAATGCTTTCAGGTCCTTTAGGAGGGGATGCTCAGATAGCAGGAAGAGTAGCAGAAGGTCTAACGCAAATGGTTTTCTTTTTTAAAGATCCCTTGTCAAGCCATCCACATGAAGCAGATATTAATATGCTTATAAGAGTTTGTGATGTACATAATGTGCCGCTGGCAACTAATGAAGCAACGGCACAATTATTATTAGATGCTATTGCACTGCAATTATAGAAATCTCAACATTTACATTTTTTGGCAAACAAGCCACCTGAACCGTTTCACGTGCTGGAGCGGTTTTTTCATTAAAATAGGATCCGTAAATGGTATTTATTGCAGCAAAATTATTCATGTCCATAATGAAAATAGAAGCTTTTACAACATTCTCAAAAGTCATGTCTGCAGCTTCCAGAATTGCAGCAATGTTTTGCATAACCTGATCTGTTTCATCCTTAATGTTTCCAGTGATAAGTTCTCCTGTAGATGGATTTATAGCTATTTGTCCTGAAGCATACAGCGTATTTCCTGATAATACAGCCTGATTATAGGGACCGATTGGAGCAGGAGCTTTTTCGGTAAAGATTATTTTTTTCATGTTAATGAGATTAAATTTTGTGTTGAATATTTATCGGTTTGAAGCACTTCGTTTGTTCCATTTTATGTCACTAAGCATTCCTGATTTTATTCCAATAAAGAAATTCCAGTTAGAATATGCCCCAAGAGGTGTCCAGTTAAATGACATTCTCCAGCTTAATAAATCTCTTTCAAAACGAAGTTGGGTAAAAGTAACACCATTTTGTACAAAATCGTAACCGGTTGAAATTCCGCCTTTCCATTTAGGGGTAATATCCATATTAGCAGAAACCATTATTGAATTTCCTGTAATTTCATTTTGTCTGTTTGTATTGGAATAAGTTAATGAATACGCCAAAGTCATGTCCCACGGAAGTTTTGAATTAAAGAATTCCGTAATTACATTTTCCGAATCTTCTTCTGCAAACTGACTTTTTCTGGTGTCGTTCAAATCAGTATTTGTTCCAAATAAGTCATCGCTACGACCACCGTTTCGCTCACTTTGTTTGTTTTCATCCTTTTTGTCATTTTTGTTTGAAAACGAATAATTCAAAGTCATATTGGCACTTGTCATTCTAAACAAACTTCCTCCATTGTTAATATTGAAGACATTTATCTGTTGTCCGGAATTATCAATGGCATATGGATTTAAAGTTGCGGCAAAATTGACATTCATTTTATTATCAAATAATTGAGTTCCCCCACTAACACGAACAGGCTCGAGAGCGAATGTTGTTTTTCCGTCAGCATTAAAATTATAGCTGGTGCTAAAATTTAAGTTGTTTAACAGCATCATTTTTTTAGGTTCAGTTTTAGTACTGTCTTTGTCTGTTACCTTAGCTTCAAATGTATTGCTTAAATCAAAGCCTATTATGTTTGAATTTGATTTTCCAGGTTGTCCATAAACGCCATTTTCAAATCTGGTGTACTCTTTATAACTTGTTCCGGTTGCATCGATAGCATAAGTGTCATAATATTTTTCAAAACTTGGTGTGTAGGAATAAGAAAAAGAAGGACGCATGACATGCCGTATCGCTTGTATTTTTTTATTATCACCAAATTTAAAAGTACCATAAATAGTGGTTCCTAAACTTGAACTAAAGTTGTACGTTCTAAAAGCATCAAAACCATTCACTATTTTATCATCTACTGTATTTGAACTCTCGTTATAAGATCTGTCAATTGTTTTTGTTACCCATGTTTCCTGATAATTTGTAGAAGCACTGGCACTAAAATATTTGAATATTTTAAAATTGGTGCTAAGAGGAATACTATGCTGCATTCCTATTTTTGCATTATCAAACATCTGGGGTTTGAAAAATAAGGAATCACTAGTCACAAAACTATTTTTACCACTTAGGTTATATTGTAAATTTATGTTTTTAATTAAGCCTTTTTTTACACCATCTTTCCCAACAAATGGATAAATACGATCGACACTTGCCTGTAAGGAAGGCAGAGTCATGTTAATTTCTTCGGTTTGTGTGTTTTGAGAATGTGTTGCTGTTAACGCTAGTCTGGCTTGCGGAATAGTGTTAAACGTTTTATTCCATGAAATTGAAGAACTAAGTGTATTATTTAAGTTTGATCCAATATTAGCCTGATTAATGGATTGTTTAAAGTATTTACTACTACCCATGTTCACTGATGCGGAAAAACTCGAATTGGGATTCGATTTAGAATCTTTTGAGTGTGACCACTGAAGATTGTAGATGTTTTGTTTGGAATAATCCGGATAACCTCTTTCGCTTGAAATTAAGTTTTCAAATCGAAAATTAACATTCCCTCTGTATTTATATCTTTTAGCATAAGAAGATTCGAAACGCATGGCATAGCTTCCATTGGTATAATAATCCCCTAAAACTGTTAGGTCATAATTATCGCTCAAGGCAAAATAATACCCACCATTTTGTAATGAAAAACCTCTGGTGTTAGAGTCATTATAACTAGGTATAATGATACCCGAAACACTTTTTTCCTGACTCATAGGAAAATAAGCATAAGGCAATGCTAAAGGGGTAGGTACATCTGCAATAACCATGTGGGTCAATCCGGTGATTACTTTTTTTCCGGGAACAAATTTTACTTTACTGGTTTTAAAATAATATTCAGGGTTGTCAACATCTGTTGAAGTCGTAAAACGGGCTCCCTTTAAATAATAAACCGAGTCATTTTCTTTTTTGGTAACTTCTGCTTTAATTTTAAATTCTCCCTGTTCAGTTCTGGAATTATAAATTAAAGCCTTTTTTGTTTTAAAATTAAAACGAATTGAATCCGGCTGAACTTCATTAGATCCTTGTTTGAAATTGGGATATTGTATCAAAACTCCTGCTGAATCCTTTATTCTTCCTGCATATACTTCATCTTTCTCGTAGTCTAGAACAATAATGCCAGATTTTAATTCTACATCCTTATAATACAATTCTGCTTCATTATATAGCGTAAGTGTTTTCTTTTTGTAATCATTTTTGGCGTAGTCTTTGGCTATATATTTTACTTTTCCGTCAAGAAAAGTTTTTTTAGGTCTGACAGTGTCCAGTTTAATAGTATCAGTTATACTTTTTGTAGTATCTGTAGCAGCTTTTTTAGACTTATCAGTTTGTCTTGCAGCAGGTAATGGAGTTTTTTTAGATTTTATTTCTTGTGAATATAAATTACCACATCCTACAGTTAGGAAAAATGATATTAAAACGATATTAAATAAGTTTGTATGCAAAGGTTTAAATGCTATTTTTGTAAAAGTATGGCTTGTTTTTTGACATGTCAAACTTACATATAATTTTTTGGCAAAAATAATCAATTGTAAAAATTATAGCTTTGCATTTTATTAAAATTAACTTTTAGATTTATGACCATTTTTAACAAAACTAAACTAATATTTATTTTTTTTCTAACTATAACGTCTTTTTGTGCTCACTCTCAGTCTAATGTTTTCAAAGTGACACTTGATGCAGGACATGGTGATCATGATTTTGGAGCTGTTTATAGTGGCCGTATTGAAAAAAATATTGCTTTGGCAATTGTTTTAAAAGTGGGGAAAATTTTAGAACATAATCCAAATGTTAATGTGATTTATACCAGAAAAACAGATGTTTTTATTGATTTGGTAGAAAGAGCTAATATTGCTAACAGGGCAAATTCTAATATTTTTGTTTCGATACACTGTAATGCAAATAAAAATACTGTTGCATACGGAACAGAAACTTATGTGATGGGTTTGAGTAAAGTTGCTTCGAATCTGCAAGCTGCGAAAGAAGAGAACTCAGTTATTACTTTAGAAAAAGACTACAAACGTAAGTATGAAGGTTACGATCCTAATTCTCCTGAATCTATGATTGGTATGACTTTAATGCAGGAAGAATATTTAGATAATAGTATTTCATTGGCAAGCAAAATTGAAGACAATTTTGAAAAGCTTGGAAAAAAAATAAGAGGGGAGGGTGTAAAACAGGCCCCATTTATGGTACTTCATAAGGCTTATATGCCAAGGGTTTTAGTAGAAACAGGATTTGTTTCTAATACTGCGGAAGGTGATATTTTAAATTCTGAAGCAGGGCAGGATGATATAGCTCAGGCTATTGCTCAGGCTATTTTAAGTTATAAAAGCGAATATTTTGGAACAGGTGCTACAGAAATAAATGACGTGAAACAGGCAAGAGATACTTCTGGCCCGGTGAAATCTAAAACAGTTGCAGCTAATCCTACAGCAGTTAAGGATGCTACAAAGGGAACTTTTTTTAAGGTTCAGCTTATTGCAAGCGTAAAAAACACACCTTTAGATCCTAAAAATTTTAAAGGGCTAAAAAATATAACGATGGTTTACGAAAATAATATTTATAAATATTTTTATCAGGAAACTTCAGATTATGAAAACGCTAAAAAATATTTGGAAGAAGCTAAAAATAAAGGATATGGTGCTTCCTTTTTAGTAGCAACCAGAAATGGTGAAAAAATCAGTATTCAGGATGCCATTAAATAATACTGATAAGTTCAAATATTTATATTATTTTTGTACAAACACTTACAATTTTGAAACTAACAAGAGAAATTAAAACGGCTATTTTAGTCATTGCGTCAATTTTATTATTTATTTGGGGCTATAGTTTTTTAAAAGGCAGAGACCTTTTTACTAATTATAAAACATTTTATGTTGAATATGCTAATGTTGAGGATTTAGCCAGTTCAGCTCCCGTAACTTTAAACGGACTTGGGATAGGTAAAGTAAATAAAATCACAATCAATCAAACTACAGGTAAATTATTAGTAGAACTTCAAATAAAAACTGATTTTCCAATTTCTAAAACCAGTAAAGCAGCATTGTATTCTCCAAGTTTAATTGGTGGAAAACAAATAAAAATTATTCCTAATATGGCTGATAAAGATCTTGCTGTTGATGGACAAACTTTAGAAGCTGCCATTGAATTAGGATTGACTGAATCTTTGGGCGGTAAAATAGAGCCAATTCAGCAAAAATTAGATTTGATGCTTGCTAATATCAATACACTGGTTTCCGGATTAAACAATGTTTTGGATAAAAAAGGTCAGGAAGATTTAAAGAAGTCATTATCTGAGTTGAGTCAGACAATGGAGCAGTTTCATAGAGCATCCGGAAGTCTTAATTCTATTTTAGATACAAACAAAGGTCAGATTAATGGAGCGGTAACGAATTTGAATAAAATGTCAAGTAACTTCAATAAAATCTCTGATTCTTTAAATAAAGCTGATTTAGGTAAAACAGTAAGAAACTTAAACCAGACACTGGCTAAGGTTGATGGTATTATGAGTAATTTAAACTCAGGAAAAGGTACTGCAGGGAAATTATTAAATGATGATGCCTTGTACAACAATTTGTCTAAAACTTCAAAAGAATTAGAATTGTTGCTGCAGGATGTTCGTCTCCATCCAACGCGTTATATCAATGTTTCTGTTTTCGGAAAGAAAAACAAACCTTATGTAGCTCCAACTGAAGATCAAAATCCGACTACTAAAAAATAAAAGGAATGGGCTATCTAGATAATATATTATTCGCTATAGTTCTGATTGCTGGTTTTGGTTTTTTCGCTTCAGGCATAAAAAAAATCATTCGAAATGTCAATTTAGGTGTTGACATAGACAGAAAAGACAATACTAAAGCACGTTGGGCAAACATGGCTATGATTGCACTTGGACAATCAAAAATGGTTAAGCGTCCTGTAGCCGGAATACTTCATGTTTTTGTATACATTGGATTTGTAATCATCAATATAGAATTGCTTGAAATTATTATTGATGGATTATTTGGGACTCATAGAGTTTTTGCTCCATATTTGGGAGTATTTTATAATGTTTTAATAGCTTCTTTCGAAATATTAGCGCTTTTCGTTTTAGTAGCTGTTATCGCTTTCTGGATCAGAAGAAATGTAATTAGATTAAAACGTTTTATCAACCCTGATTTAAAAGGATTTCCTAAAAATGATGCTAATTATATTTTATATTTTGAAATGGTATTGATGACATTGTTTTTATTAATGAATGCTTCCGATTTTCATTTACAGAATGTTCCAGGGGGATTTTCTCATTTTTATAAAGCAGGAAGTTTTCCGGTAAGTCAGTTTATCGCACCAATGTTTAATGGTATGTCAAATGAATTGGTAATGTTATTGTCAGAAGCTTTCTGGTGGTTGCATATTGTTGGTATTTTGATTTTTATGAACTATTTGTACTTCTCAAAACATCTGCATATTCTTTTAGCGTTTCCAAATACATATTTTGCTAATCTGAAACCTGAAGGACAGTTTGATAATTTAGAGTCAGTTACAAAGGAAGTTAAGTTGATGATGGATCCCAATGCAGATCCATTTGCTGTAGCTCCGGCTGATGAAAATACCGTTCCTGCCAAATTTGGTGCAAGTGATGTTCAGGATTTAAACTGGGTGCAATTATTGAATGCGTATACCTGTACAGAGTGTGGCCGTTGTACATCATCTTGTCCGGCAAATCAAACCGGTAAAAAATTGTCTCCTCGTAAAATTATGATGGATACCAGAGACCGTTTGGAAGAAGTAGGAAAAAATATCGATGCCAATAAAGGTGTTTTTGTTCCTGATAATAAAACATTACTAAATGATTATATAACACCCGAAGAATTATGGGCTTGTACATCTTGTAATGCCTGCGTCGAAGAATGTCCGGTAAATATTAGTCCATTATCTATTATCATGGATATGCGTCGTTATTTAGTAATGGAACAAAGTGCTGCTCCAATGTCACTGAATGCCATGATGACCAATATCGAAAACAATGGAGCACCTTGGCAATACAATCAGCAAGACCGATTGAACTGGAAGAACGAGAATTAAATTAAAAATTTAAATGGTTAATTGTTTAACCGTTTAATCTATTGAATAAAAAAATAAGGTTTTTTAATGAATGTTATTGGAGTACGATTAACCAATTTTACAATTAACCGATTTAACAAAATAAGAAGATGTCAGAAAGTTTAGTGGTACCAACAATGGCAGAAATGCTGGCCGAAGGAAAGCAACCGGAAGTATTGTTTTGGGTTGGTTGTGCGGGAAGTTTTGATGATAGAGCAAAAAAAATCACAAAAGCTTTTGTACGAATTCTAAATCGTACGAATGTTTCTTTTGCAGTATTGGGTACTGAAGAAAGCTGTACCGGAGATCCGGCAAAAAGAGCCGGAAATGAGTTTTTGTTTCAAATGCAGGCTATGATGAATATCGAAGTTTTAAATGCATATGAAGCTAAAAAAATAGTTACTGCTTGTCCGCATTGTTTTAATACTTTAAAAAATGAATATCCTGAATTAGGAGGTCAATACAATGTAATTCACCATACAGCGTTTTTAAAGTCTTTAATTGATGAAGGAAGATTGACTGTTGAAGGCGGACAGTTTAAAGGAAAGAAAATCACTTTTCACGATCCTTGTTATTTAGGAAGAGCGAATAAAGTATATGAAGCACCAAGAGATTTAATTCAGAAGTTAGACGTTGAATTAGTTGAAATGAAGCGTTCTAAAGCAAACGGATTATGTTGTGGAGCTGGAGGAGCACAAATGTTTAAAGATGCCGAACCTGGAAATAAGGAAGTGAATGTGTTGCGTACTGAAGATGCTTTGGAAGTGCAGCCCGATATTATTGCTGCAGGTTGTCCATTCTGTAACACCATGTTGACTGACGGTATCAAGAACAAGGAAAAAGAAGGACAGGTTAAAGTAATGGATATTGCTGAATTGATTGCTAATGCGCAGGATTTGTAATAATATTCTAAGTTTTTAAACTTGAAATTTGAAACAAATTAAATTTAAAGAGAAATTAAAATGTATATACCTTTTGAAAATTTACCTGGTGAATCCAGAATTTGGATTTATCAATCTAACAGAAAATTTTCTGAGGAAGAATTTTCTGAAATAGAAGCTGATTTAAAATCTTTCATCGAAGGATGGGCAGCACACGGAACAAGTCTGGAGGCTTCTTATCAATTAAAATATAACAGATTCATTATTTTGGCTGTAAATCAGGATGTGCAGGCTGCGACTGGCTGTTCTATTGATAGTTCTGTTGAATTTATTCAGAGTTTAGAAAAAAAATACAACGTCGATTTGTTAGATAAAATGAACGTGACTTTTAAAAATGGTGAACATATTGCTCACAAGCCATTAATTGATTTTAAGAAAATGGTTAAAGATAAATCGGTTTCTGAGAATACTATTGTTTTTAATAACCTTGTAAACAATATCGAAGAATACAATGAATCCTGGGAAGTTCCTGCTGCTGATAGCTGGCATAGCAGATTTTTCTAAGAGATATTATAATATATTCAGAGGCATAAAATTTAAGTTTTATGCCTTTTTTTATTAGACTAACCACTAATTAAAAATATAAATAATAATAAAACTTTTCATTTTTATTATAATTGTATAGCTGCTATTTGATTATTACACTGGTATAATCTTTTATGATTTGTATCCATCAGATTGAAAATATAAATTTACATATTTGCAAACCTTAAATTCTTATTATACCAGAATCTCTAATATTGCCCCGATGGGAGTGATATCTTTTATGGCGACGTTCGGCATGAAAGATATAGCGGACAGCGGGACACGTGTTTTATTTGAAAACGAATTTTTCTGCTTCTAATAATAATTAGTTATAAATTATGAGTTAAAAGTTATTTAATTTAGTTCAGGATTATAATGGAACTTGCTGGTCTGAAAAATTAACAATATAAAGATCTCATAATCTGACATCTCTAAGATTTACAAAAAATCTAACATTCTAAACTATCAATTAAAAGCTATTTTTAAGTACTTTCGTAGTACTAAATTTAATACATGAAAATAGCAATAGTTTGTTATCCGACTTTTGGCGGAAGTGGGGTAGTTGCCACAGAATTAGGCCTTGAATTAGCTAGACGCGGACACGAAATCCATTTTATTACTTATAGCCAGCCTGTACGATTGGCACTTTTAAACCCCAATGTTCATTATCACGAAGTAAACGTTCCTGAATATCCTCTTTTTCATTATCAGCCTTATGAATTGGCTTTGTCAAGCAAATTGGTAGATATGGTAAAATTATATAAGATAGAGTTACTGCACGTACATTATGCAATCCCACATGCGTATGCGGGTTACATGGCTAAGCAAATGCTAAAGAACGAAGGGATTAACCTTCCAATGATTACGACGCTTCACGGAACAGATATTACATTGGTTGGGAATCATCCTTTTTATAAACCGGCAGTGACTTTTAGTATCAATAAATCGGATTATGTGACTTCTGTTTCACAGAGTTTGAAAGATGATACATTGAAATTATTTAAAATTAAGAATAAAATCAGGGTTATCCCGAATTTTATCGAATTAGATAAAGTAAGAAAAGATCCATTGGCACCTTGTCACCGTTCTGTGATGGCGAATGAAAACGAGCGTATTATTACGCATATCAGTAATTTTAGAAAGGTAAAACGTATTCCGGATATTATTAAGATTTTCTATAATATTCAGAAAGAAATGCCTGCAAAATTAATGATGGTGGGTGATGGTCCTGAAAAAGAAAAAGCAGAAATTTTATGTCAGGAATTAGGAATTCATGACAAGGTAATTTTCTTTGGGAATAGTAATGAAATTGATAAAATTTTACTTTTGACCGATTTGTTCTTGCTTCCGTCTGAAACAGAAAGTTTTGGTTTGGCAGCTTTGGAGGCAATGGCTTGTGGAGTTCCGGTAATTTCTAGTAATTCAGGTGGTTTACCGGAAGTCAATTTTGATGGATTCTCAGGTTATTTGAGTAATGTTGGGAATATTGACGAAATGGCTGCCAATGCAATTAAAATTTTGCAAGATGACGAAGTTTTAAAACAGTTTAAAGAGAATGCTTTAGAAGTTGCTAAAAAGTTTGACATCCAAAACATATTGCCTAAATATGAAGCGTTGTATCAAAGAGCGATAGATGATTATAAATATGAGAAACACTAATTAAAAAATATAAGCGGATGAAAAAAGTAATTTCGGTTTTAGCAGTTTTTGTTTTAATTTCTTGTGGAGCAAAAAAAACAACAGATTCAAATACCTCTTTGTATGAAATTCTAACAGAACAATCTGATGGAGGCGCAAACATCAAGTTTTTTGAAATTTTGAGTGAACCAAATGAAATCTTAATGCTTCAGAATGACCCGCTGTTAAAGGATAAAATGAAACAGGATGACATAAATAATTCTAATTATGTGATTCTGAACATGGGTGAAAAAAACACAGGAGGTTACACAATAGGAGTCGAAAAGGTAGAAGAAACCGATAGCAACATTCTTATTACAGTAAAAGAAAATACTCCTGCAAAAGATGCTATGGTAATGCAGGTAATTACTTATCCATATACGGTTGTAAAAATACATTCGAAAAAAGAAATAATTATAAAATAAAAAAAAATCCTGTCGTTTTAAAACGACAGGATTTTTTTTTATAAAAGCTGATTTTATTTAGAATTTGAATTTAATTCCTAAACCTACATCAAATCCAAAGTTGTCATGATCATAATATCCTGATCCAATTTCTGGTCTTGCATCTAATGATAATAAAATTGGCACATTGTCAAAACCGTATTCAATACCAATGTCACCTGCAGCGAAAACATACGTTCCACTATCCTTGTAACGATTAGGGCCAACTCTATAATCGTAATTCCAGCTAGCAACACCAGCACCAACACCAGCATACCAGTTAAAACCTTGATCAATGTTCCAAACCCATTGGTATAATCCTACTGCTTTAACGGCATCAACATCGTGGCTATTTCTCCAACCTAAATCGAACTCTAATCTATTGTTTTTAGATAATCCTCTTTGGTAAGATATTTCTCCACCAAATCCGTTATTGTCTCCAAGACGTAAACCCAAGGCATTTTTAGCAATTTCTTGTGATTGAGCCGTAAATGCTAATCCAACTAGCATAAGGGCAGATAAAATGATTTTTTTCATAAAAATGGTTATTAATTTTTTTTCAAATTTACAATTACTGTAGATGTGAAACGTATAAATTGCTGTGAAATTGTTATGTAATTCCCATATTTCATCAAAAAAGTCTTTTTTTTAATCTAACTTTTTAATAAGTGCTTCATTATTAAAAAGTTACTTTTTGCTTATGATTGACGTAATTAATTGCGAAGTTAAAATATCCTCCATTTCAAAAAGATTTTCCTCTGCTTCTGTAAAGTTTGCCTCAGAATAGGAAAATAATTTCCATCTTTTTTTATGATATTCTAATGCAGTTAAATTTTCAATCCAGTCTCCTGAGTTTAAATATAAGGTTGAACCATGTTTGTTTTCTTTTTCAATAATTTTTGGTTCATGGATGTGCCCACAGATAACATAATCGTATTTTTTTTCGATTGCCAGATCGGTAGCTGTTGTTTCAAAATCTGAAATAAATTTAACCGCTTTTTTTACACTGGCCTTTATTTTTTTAGAAAATGAATAAGGTTCTCTTCCCAGTTTAGCCAGGCACCAATTTGCAAATCGATTGCACAAAATTAAATAATCATAACCTAAACCACCTAATTTTGCAATCCATTTTGAGTGTTGTACGGAGGCATCAAAGACGTCGCCATGAAAAATCCATGCTTTTTTATCGTCTAATTCTAAAACTAATTTATCTAGCAAAGAAAAATTCCCCATGTTCATGTCGCTGAATTTCCTTAGGATTTCATCATGGTTTCCGGTAATGTAATACACCTTTGTCCCTTTTGAAGCCATTCCGATTATTCGTTGAATGACTTTTAAATGAGATTTCGGGAAGTATGATTTTCTAAACTGCCAGGCATCAATAATATCACCGTTTAAAACTAAAGTTTTGGGTTTGATGCTTGAAAGGTAGTTGTTTAACTCTTTGGCATGACTGCCGTAAGTCCCTAAATGCACATCGGAAATGATGACCAATTCGACATTTCTTTTTTTCAATTTATCTTAATTTGAAGTTTAACAAATAAAACAAACCTGAGGCAGTTTAGCTTTATCAAAAGGTTATCAATTAGTCTTGAATTTTACTAAATTATGATTTTTAAGTATGTAACTCATTCCTTGATAATACTAATTTTAATTTTTTAATTTAATTCATAAAACTTACATTTGCTCAAAACTAACTTATAATGGCAGGAAATAGCTACGGCACACTATATAAAGTTACCACATTTGGAGAATCTCATGGGGAAGCTTTAGGCGGAATCATAGATGGTTGTCCCTCAGGAATTCAGCTTGACTTAGAAGCGATTGAGGTTGAAATGTCCAGAAGGAAACCAGGACAATCAGCAATTGTTACCCAAAGAAAAGAACCGGATGCGGTTCAGTTTTTGTCCGGTATTTTTGAAGGTAAAACTACAGGAACTCCAATTGGATTTATTATTCCGAATACTAATCAAAAATCTGATGATTACTCACATATAAAAGATAACTACAGACCAAGTCATGCCGATTATGTATATGATCAAAAATATGGTTTTCGTGATTATCGCGGTGGTGGAAGAAGCTCAGCACGCGAAACAGCAAGCAGAGTAGTAGCAGGAGCAATTGCAAAACAAATGCTGCCGGAAATTAAAATTAATGCCTACGTTTCTTCTGTAGGACCAATTCATTTGGATACACCTTATCAGGAATTAGATTTTTCTAAGATAGAAAGCAATCCCGTTCGTTGTCCTGACGAAAAATCAGCAGCTATTATGGAAGAATATATTCGTGATATTCGCAAACAGGGAGATACTGTTGGTGGAGTAGTTTCGTGTGTGATCCAGAATGTCCCTGTTGGTTTAGGAGAACCTGTTTTTGATAAACTGCACGCCGAATTAGGTAAAGCAATGCTTTCCATAAATGCCGTAAAAGGTTTTGAATATGGCAGCGGCTTTTCAGGATCAGAAATGAAAGGAAGCGAACATAACGATTTATATAACCCCGATGGAACTACAAAAACGAATCTTTCCGGAGGAATTCAGGGAGGAATCAGCAACGGAATGGATATTTATTTCAGGGTAGCTTTTAAGCCTGTTGCGACTATCATGCAGACTCAGGATTCATTAGATAATAAAGGTAATATTACGCCAATGACCGGAAAAGGGCGTCATGATCCGTGTGTAGTGCCAAGAGCTGTGCCTATTGTAGAAGCTATGGCAGCCATTGTTTTGGCTGATTTTTATTTAATCAACAAAACATATTAATGAAGTTAGTGCAGTGAGGGCCTTACTATTTTAATTAAAAAAAACGATTTAATGCAAGAAATTACAGAAGTTAAAAAGAAATCATTTCTTTCAGGATTGACAGGACAAATTATAATTGCGATGATTCTTGGAGCTATTTTGGGAGTTATATTGCATAATTCTATTTCGGCCGAGGCAGCACAATCTTTTAGCAATAAAATAAAAATGCTGGCAACCATTTTTATCCGTTTGGTACAAATGATCATTTCGCCTTTAGTTTTCACTACATTAGTAGTTGGAATTGCTAAACTAGGTGACATTAAAACGGTTGGAAGAATTGGAGGGAAAGCGCTTGGATGGTTTTTTACAGCTTCCTTTATATCCTTATTAATTGGTTTGTTTTATGTAAATGTTTTAGAGCCTGGAGTAGGTCTGAAATTAGATCATGTTGATATGACAACAGCTTCTGAAGTTACAGCCAAAACTACTACACTTTCTTTTGAAAATTTTGTTGAGCACATTGTTCCTAAAAGTGTTTTTGAAGCAATGGCAACCAATGAGATTTTGCAAATTGTAATATTTTCTATTTTTTTCGGATTGGCCGCAGCTTCATTAGGAAGTACTGTTAAACCAGTTATAAATGCATTGGACAAAGCTTCGCATATTGTTTTAAAAATGGTAAATTATGTAATGAATTTCGCTCCAATTGGAGTTTTTGGTGCTATTGCAGGAGTGTTTGCTATTAGAGATGCTGAGGAACTAGTAATTACTTATTTTAAGTTTTTCGGTTCATTTCTAATTGGAATAAGTACATTGTGGTTTGTTTTGATTGTTGTGGGTTATATTTTCTTAAAGGGAAGAATGACCGAGTTATTGAAACGTATTGTTGGACCTTTAGCAATCGCATTTGGAACAACAAGCAGTGAAGCTGTTTTTCCTAAATTAACTGAAGAGTTAGAAGAATTTGGCGTTAAAGACAGAATTGTATCGTTTATGCTGCCTCTTGGTTATTCATTTAATCTGGACGGTAGTATGATGTATATGACATTTGCCAGTATCTTTATCGCTCAGTTTTATGGCGTTCATTTAGATTTAGGTTCACAAATGGTAATGCTTTTGGTTTTAATGCTAACCAGTAAAGGAATTGCAGGAGTTCCAAGAGCAAGTTTGGTTGTAGTGGCTGCAACTTGCGGTATGTTTGATATTCCGGTTGAAGGGATTGCCCTGATATTACCAATTGACCATTTTTGTGATATGTTCAGAAGTGCAACAAATGTTTTAGGAAATGCTTTAGCAACTTCTGTAGTAGGACAATGGGAAGCCAAAAATGAATTGAAAGGTATTACAGAAGATAATGCTTAAATTGCTTACAATTAGTTGCTTTTATGATACATAAATAAGGGTTGCAATTTTATAAAATTACAACCCTTTTTGTTTTTGATAATAACTCTTAAAAGTTAATACCAGCGTTTTTTATTTTGCTTAGAAGCATTTGATTTTCGTGATTTATGAGCGCCGCCGCTTCTGTTTGAATTCTTAGGCTTTTCTGAAGTAGCCTCAGGACTTCCGGCATGCCATTGATACGGATGGTCGCTGATTGTTTTTACTTCAACTTTTATTAACTTTTGGATATCCTTCCAATACGGATGTTCATCCTTACTGCAGAATGATATAGCAATTCCGCCATTTCCTGCACGTCCTGTTCGCCCAATTCTATGTACGTAGGTTTCCGGGATATTAGGCAGGTCAAAATTAATTACAAATGGTAACTGATCAATATCGATTCCTCTTGCAGCAATGTCAGTTGCGACTAATACACCTACTTCTTTGTTTTTAAAAGCATCCAGAACACGTTGTCTTGCATTTTGAGATTTGTCACCATGAATTGCTTCTGCAGGAATATCTTTTTTGCGTAATGCTTTGACAACATTGTCTGCTCCATGTTTTGTTCTTGAAAAGACCAATACGTTTGATAATCCTTCTGTTTTTATTAAGTGGTAAAGTAAATTTCTTTTTTCAGTTTTTTCAACAAAATAGACACGTTGTTCTACATTTTCTGCAGTTGAAGAAACCGGTGAGACTTCTACTTTTGCAGGATCCTGTAAAAACATTTCCGCCAATTCCCTAATTGCTATTGGCATTGTTGCCGAAAATAAAAGTGTCTGGCGGTTTTTAGGGGTTAATTTTACAATTTTTTTCACATCGTTTATAAAACCCATATCCAGCATTTGATCCGCTTCATCTAGTACCAAAACGTGTAAATGGTCTAAATCAAGAAAACCTTGCTTTTGTAAGTCCAAAAGCCTTCCAGGTGTTGCGACCAAAATATCAACTCCCTTTTTTAAGGTATCGACCTGCGGATTTTGAGATACCCCTCCAAAAATAGTCAACTGAGTTAAATGGGTATATTTTGCATAAGTATCAAAACTTTGTCCAATCTGAACAGCTAATTCGCGTGTTGGCGTTACTATAAGGGCACGAATTTGTTTGGCTTTTTTTGATGAACCTACAATTCGGTGTAATTGATGAATAATCGGAATTGCAAATGCAGCCGTTTTTCCGGTACCAGTCTGTGCACAGCCAATTAAATCTCTACCTGCCAAAACAATCGGAATGGATTGTTCCTGAATAGGTGTAGGATTTAAATAGCCTTCTTCAAATACGGCTTTTTGTATACTTTTTGAAAGTGATAAATCTTCGAATAACATATCTTAGGTATTAAGAATTTAGTTTTAAGTACTAAAATTCTGTGCAAAGATAGTTTTATTCGGCCAATCGTTTAATTGATTATTGGTTTATTTGGCATAAGTACCCATTATAAATGATGAATGTCAAATTTTTTCGTGATTTGCTTTAATAAAATCAGTTACGAGATAGCCAATTAGTTTGCCAATCAAATTATTATTTGGAGAATTGTCCAGATCAGGTGCTCCTTCACAAATGTGTAGATAAGCAGCATTTTTATTCTGTGCAAAATAGGAAATAAACTGGCGTAACTCTTCAATTGAAAATCCACTGATTGTCATGGCACTACTTGCAATATTTGGAATAGCATCGAGATCAATTTCTATTCCAAATGAATCTGTTTTTATGAATTCCAGAGCCGAAGCCATTTCTTTAGTAAAATCTTTTTCCTTGCGTATGTTTATGCTGTCATAGGTATTGTAACGTACTCGGTCTTCAAGTTTTTTAATAATGTCGAGGACACTTTTTGAAGTGTAATTTTCGTGTAAACCAAAAATGAAATATTTTTTAAGGAAACCTTCTTCATATGCATATGAAAAACCGTTTCCGCTATGCCGTCCTTCTAAAATTCTAAAATCTGAATGGGCATCAAAATTAACCGCATTAACAGGCTTTCCTTTTGCAAGAGCGGCACCTTTTATGTTGCCATATGCATTGTTATGACCCCCTCCGATAATAATAGGGGTTTTTCCGGCTTTAATTATATTGAAAATAATATGAGAAACTTCTTTGTCTATTTTTTCAACAAGCTGACTTAGTTTTAAGCGGTCATCAATATCATTAAAGTCAAGATTTTCAACATCAAGCATTTCTTCTGATACATTAATATGCCCCAGAACAATAATCTGACTTCCTTTAGAGAAACGATTGTGCTGAATATTGGCTATACTTTTTATTGCGCATTCCCATGCAGATGCGGCTCCAGGTCTTCCGTAATTAGCTCTTATGCCAATGTCTTCAGGAATACCTAAAATCACATACTTAGCTTCACTCTCTTTTAGGAAATTAAGTATATCTACTCCTTTTGGAATAGTAATCATTTTTTCCCCAAATTTTATTTCACCGCTTCGGTGATTCGTAATTTTTGCTAAATCAGTAACAGTGAAAGGGATTAGTTTATCCATAAAAAATAATATTATCCAAAAATAATATAATTGTGGTAACTTACGTTATTACCTTATATTAATTATTTAAATTTGTTTTTAAGAAAATTATTAAATATGGAAAACCCAAACAAAAACAACTCAAGTCTAAAGGCGGTAATCGCTGTTTTAGCAGTCCTACTAATTGGTAGTTTAGTGTACATTTTTAAACTTTCTTCTGATTCAGATGTTGTAAAAACAGAACTTACAACAACATTGACAGAAAAAGAATCTGTAATGAAAGATCTTCAGGAATTAAAAGCAACTTATGATGCTGCTATTGCTGAGAATACTTCTATGTCAGATGAATTAATTCAGGAAAGAGACAAAGTTGTCGCTTTGATGGAAGACCTGAATAAATCAAAAGGAGATGTTTCTAAATACAGATCACAAGTTCAGGGGTTACAGACTAAAATGAAAACTTTAGTTGCTGAAAATGATGAATTAAAAAAACAAAATGGTGTTTTAACAGTGCAAAGAGACAGTACAATTGTTGTCTTGGGAGAATCAAAAAAATTCAATGAAGTTTTAGTTGGCCAAAATGAGGCTTTATCTAAAACTGTTGAAAAGGGTTCTAAATTATCTATTTTAAACACAAAAACAGCTGCTTACAAATTAAGAAGCTCAGGTAAACAAATTGAAACAGATAAAGCCAGCCGTGCTGATATTTTAAAAATTAGTTTTACTATTGCTGAAAATCAAATTGCCAAGTCTGGAGATAAAACGTATTATGTGCAGGTTATCGATAGCAAAAACAATGTTTTAGGAGATAAGAAAACAGAAAGTTTTGGAGACAATTCATTAACTTATAGTTTTAAAACGACTGTGCAATATGAAAACAAAACTGTAAACGTTTCTGAAGATTTACCTGGTAAAGATTTCGCTAAAGGAACTTACTTTATTAATGTTTTTGATAATGATGAGTTGGTTTCTAAAACTAGCTTTTCTTTAAGATAAGAACACAGAATTTAACATAAAAAAGAGGAGTTTGTAAGCTCCTCTTTTTTTATGTTAAAATTTGACCTTCAATAAATACATTTTCAATTAAATTACTCCCAAAAGCATATGGAATCTGATAATAAGACGAAATAGGTTTTGTAATAATTAAATTTGCCCTTTTTCCTTTTGTAATACTTCCGTGTGTTTCAGAAATACCCATGGCGTATGCTCCATTTATTGTAGCTGCATTTATAGCTTCTTCAGGTGTCATTTTCATTTTAATACAGGCAGTTGCAACCACAAAATTCATGTTTCCGGATGGACTAGAACCTGGATTAAAATCAGTTGCTAAGGCAATTGGTAAACCTGCCTTTATCATTTCACGCGCTGGAGTATACGGAATGCTTAAAAAATAAGAGCACGATGGCAACGCAACAGCCATCGTTTCTGAATCTTTTAAAGATTGGATATCTTCTGGTCTCATAATTTCAAGATGATCGACAGAAAGGGCTTTATATTTAATTCCTGCCTGAATTCCTCCAATCGAATTAAATTGATTCACGTGAATTTTTGGCTTTAAGCCAAATTGAATTCCGGCTTCCATGATTATTTCGGTTTCTTCAACAGAAAAATAACCTGCTTCACAGAATATATCAATATAATCAGCGAGTTTGTTTTTGGCAATTTCGGGAAGCATTTGAGTTATGATTTCATCAATATAACCAGCTTTGTTTTCTTTATAATGTATAGGGAAAGCATGAGCCCCCAGAAAAGTTGCTTTTATTGCAATTGGATAATTTTCTGCCAGTTTTTTTATAACACGAAGCATTTTTAATTCTCCTTCGATTGTTAATCCGTAACCAGATTTTATTTCGACAGCTCCCGTTCCTAAATGCATTACTTCTTCTAGACGAAGTCTTGATTGATCGTAAATTTCTTCTTCCAAAGCTTCATTTAATTTTTTTGCGGAGTTTAGAATTCCACCACCACGATTTGCTATTTCTTCATAAGTGAATCCGTTTATTCGATCAACAAATTCCTGTTCGCGGTTGCCCGCATAGACAATATGCGTATGACTGTCGCACCAGGTGGGTAAAATAATTCTTCCGGTTACATCTATAACATTGTCAGCTTTGATTTCAGGAAGATTTTCCATTGTGCCAAAATTTGCAATCAGATTGTCTTTTAAAATTAAAAAGGCATTTTTTATGGTGGGAAGGATTGCCATTTCGGCACCGGAAACTTTAGAGATTGAAGTTTCACGAACCTGCAGGAGTTCTTTTATATTTGTTATGAGAGTTATCATTATATAAAATTAGTGTATTCAAAACAAAATTCGCAAATCATCACGAATCAACGTGTGAAAATTTGCGAATTGATGTTTAAAATTATTTTTCTTAAATTATTCAGAAACGGTGATTTCAAACGTTTTGCTCCAGTTTTTACCGGTTACAAAAATGGTTTTGGTTTTTGGGTTGTAAGCAATTCCGTTTAAAACATCATCTGTCGTAATACCAGTCATTGATTTACGTAACTCCGACATGTTCAAAATTCCTTCAACAGATCCCGAAGCTGGGTTTACTACTGCAATGGCATCTTTTTGCCATACGTTTACATAGAACTTCCCATTGATTAGTTCTAACTCATTAATTGCTTTTATTTTTGAATCTCCCGAATATACATTGATGTAATCAATCAGTTTTTGAGTAGCCGGATCCATTTTCCAGATTTTTTCGGTTCCATCTGAGCGATAAATATATTTTCCATCATTCGTCATTCCCCAACCTTCGATTTCTTTATCGTAAGTAAAAGTTTTTTCCAGTTTTAATGTTTTAGCGTCATAGACAAAACCCGTATTCTCCTGCCAGGTCAATTGATATAATTTGCCATTTACAATAGTAATTCCTTCACCAAAATATTTTTTATCCAGGTCAATTTGCTTGTATATTTTTCCTGTTTTATAATCATATTTTCTGATATAAGAAGTACCTTTTTGCCCAGTACTTTCGTATAAAGTATCGTTGTAAAATTCTAAGCCCTCATTGAAAGAAGCAGTATCGTGAGGAAAAGTATTTACGATTTTGTACTTCAATAATTTTGGTTTTACGTTTGAAACTACTTCAATTCTTTTGGTAGCATCAGATGAATCAGATCCAAAATGTACTGTTGCTTTCAGGTATTGGTATCCTAGTTTTTGATCTTTTAATTCAAACTCAAATTTGTCAAAACCTCTTGTACTTCCCACTTTTTTCTCGTTTACAAAGTAGGTTATGCTGTCCACTTCTTTCGTTTTTGGGTTTAAAACAGTAATAGAAACGGCTTCCTGAGGCAGAAAATGTGCAGGAAAAGCGGAATCATCTATTGTAAATAAAGAATTTTCACCTTTATTTTTATCGCCACATCCAATTAATGTGATTCCTAATAAAATGACAATTAAGAAGTTATGTTTTTTCATAGTCTAAAATTTGAATAGTCCAATATACGATGATATTTTTATAGCTACAAAGCTCTTGCAAAAATATAAAAAGATTGTATATTTGCACCGGCAAGTCCTACACGACCAGCTCCTGCAGACTCCCCCAGGATGGGAACATAGCAAGGGTACGTGGTTGAGCGGTGCGATGTAGGTCGCTTGCCATTTTTTATTTTTAGAATTTATACAAAAGTAGTCTTCCTTCGGGAGGATTTTTTTATTTTTGATAGTTCGTATAGTTAAAAGTTATTTGTTAGAGGGTAGAAGTTTTCCTCAATGAATCAACTCATAACCTATAACTCAAAACTCAATAACTTTTCAAAATGAATAAAGTCGTTTTAATAACAGGAGGGTCCTCAGGAATTGGAAAATCAATTGGAGAATTTTTACATCAAAAAGGTTTCGTGGTTTACGGAACGAGTAGAAATCCTGAAAAAGTATTAAATTCTATTTTTCCGCTTGTTGCCCTGGATGTTCGAAATGCTGAATCAATTCAATCGGCTGTGGCTAAAATTATTGAGATTTCTGGAAAATTAGATGTTGTTATTAACAATGCAGGTGTTGGAATTACGGGGCCTTTGGAAGAAATTCCGATGGAGGAAATCAAAAATAATTTTGAAACCAATTTTTTTGGACCAATTGAAGTGATGAAATCAGTTTTACCGCAAATGCGTAAACAAAAATCGGGATTAATTATCAATATTACTTCGATTGCCGCTTATATGGGCTTGCCTTATCGTAGTGTATATTCGGCTTCAAAAGGGGCTTTGGAGTTAATTACGGAAGCTTTGCGAATGGAAGTAAAACAATTTGGTATTGAAATTACTAATGTTGCTCCTGGAGATTTTGCAACCAATATAGCTTCGGGACGTTTTCATGCTCCGGTCATTAAAGGATCGGCTTATGAAAAAGTATATGGCGATACGCTTGCCACAATGAATGACCATGTGGATGCCGGAAGTAATCCGAATGAAATGGCAGAGGCGGTTTATAAAATTATGCAGCAAAAAAGCCCAAAAGTGCATTATAAAGTGGGTGTTTTTATGCAAAAGTTTTCGATTGTACTGAAACGTGCACTTCCGGATAAAATATATGAAAAAATGTTAATGAACCACTATAAACTATAAATATGGAAGACATATTGATATCACTTTTGCCAATGATAATCATTGTTGGAGTTGGATTTTTATAATGATTTTTGTTAGAAAAACTCAAAAAATAATTTATACCATAAAAAAACAAGATGAAATGACTTCCCTGTTAACAGAAATCAAGGATGAACTTAAACAATTGAATAAGACGAATTCTCTTCAATAACTTTTATTCAGCAGAATATTTTAAATACTATTCTGTTGGAATAAAAATTTCAAATTTTGCTCCTTGATTTATAGCTCCTTCGGCTTTAATAAATCCGTTGTGATTTTCTACAATTCTTTTTACGATTGTAAGTCCAATCCCTGTGCTTTTAAGTGGTTTTGTGTGCAAAGCCTGAAAGAGTCCAAATATTTTTTCGGTATACAATGGGTCAAATCCGATTCCATTGTCTGAAATGGTTATTTTATGGTATTTAGTAAGTGGAGAAAGCTTCTCCAATTTTCCATTTGTGATTTCTGCTGCTATTTTTATGGTTAAATTACGATCAGGGCTTGCGAATTTCAACGAATTATTGATAAGATTATACAGCAATTGTCGGAATTGAAATTCTATGACGCGAAGTTTTCCTAATTCCTGTATATCAAAAGTTACATTTTTGTTTTCAAACTCGTCGGTAAGATCTTCAATAACATCTTTTGCAATAAGATTTAAGTCTTTTAATTCAAACTTTCTTTCGTCAAATTTTGTTTTAGAATAAATTAGAAGATCGTTAATCAGATTTTGCATTCTGAAAGCAGATGTTTTAATTTTTTGAAATGCAGTTTTACTTTTTTCAGATAAAGTATCGGCTTCTTCATTTTCAATTAGATTTGTAAAAAGTTGAATTTTACGTAAAGGTTCCTGTAGATCATGACTGGAAATGTAATTGAAGGCTTCTAATTCACTATTCATTCGTTCGAGTGAAATATTCTTTTCAATAAGCTTTTTTTCAGCGTTTAATTTTAATTTTTCAGCCTTTTGTTTTTCAATTTCTGTTTTTTCAAGAAGATTGCTTTTTTGTTCTAATATTTTTTTGCTTTCTATAGCTTGTTCGATTGCTGTTAGGTGAAAAGAAATTAAATCAGCAAATAAGTAGAACATTTCCCGAACTTTAAACTCTTTCAGGTTATTTGGTTTTGGATCAATAGCACATAGTGTGCCGAAGAAGCTTCCGTCCTGACGTATAATAGGAACCGAAATGTAGCTTTGAAGACCGTACATTGCTGGTGTATGATGATCACGAAATTCATCATCCTCGCTTACATTATCAATTATTACTGCTTTTTTACTTTCATGAATTTCATGACATATTGTTGTTTTTATTTCAAGTTCGTCTCCTGGTTTTAAACCAAAAAGCACATTATCCTGTACGCTGCAAGTGATCCACCTTTCTTCGGTTACTCTTGCTATTGCAGCAAAACCCATTCCTGTAGTTTGACAAATAACATTGAGTAAATTTGGGACTATTCTTATATTTTGGATATTACTTATATCCTGTTTGAAATGATTTTCTAACACTTTGGAATATTTTTTTATTTTTTAAAAATACAAAAATAAAATCAGTTTTGACTTACGGGATAATAGAGATTTACTATTAAATTTACAATGTTTTTTTACTTTATGGAAATTATAATTGTAATTTTGCACGGATTTTGCGTGTGGGTCGAAGCGGCATCCTTTTTGTTTTTTTTTAAACAAAAAGATATAGCGGAAGACCGGACCCTTGTGGTCACGCTCAAATTATGAACACAATTAAATAGATATAATTATGAAATTTTTTATTGACACAGCTAATTTAGCGCAAATTAAAGAAGCACAGGCTTTAGGTGTTTTGGATGGTGTAACCACTAATCCGTCTTTGATGGCAAAAGAAGGAATTACCGGAAAAAACAACATTTTGAAGCATTATGTTGATATATGTAATCTTGTTGAAGGTGATGTAAGTGCTGAAGTAAATGCGCTGGATTATGACGGAATGATCAAGGAAGGTGAGGAATTGGCTGAATTACATGATCAGATTGTAGTGAAATTACCTATGACAAAAGAAGGTGTTATGGCTGCAAAATATTTTTCGGATAAAGGAATTAAAACAAACGTAACTCTTGTGTTTTCTGCAGGACAGGCTTTATTGGCTGCAAAAGCGGGCGCAACTTATGTTTCGCCTTTTATTGGTCGTTTAGATGATATTTCTACAGATGGTTTAAATCTGATTGAAGAAATTAGATTGATTTATGATAATTACGGATATGAAACACAAATTTTAGCGGCTTCTGTTCGTCATACCATGCATATTGTAAACTGTGCTAAAATTGGTGCAGATGTTATGACTGGACCATTATCTGCAATTGCAGGATTATTGAAACATCCTTTGACAGATATCGGATTGGCGCAGTTTGTAGCTGATTTTGAGAAAGGTAACAAATAGTTAACTTTAAAATAAATAAATAAAAAACGTCATTTTCAATCGAATATGACGTTTTTTTATTTTTTTTTATGTGTCTCAAAAAGAACGATATATGAAAAAAAAGATTCTGATTTTAGCATTTTTAATGATGACTTTGGTGTCTAATGCACAGGCAAGAGTTTTAACAAGTGTAAATGATGCCGGGGATGTTGCTACTTTTGAATTGGATTGTACGGTAAAATTTCAGACGCTGGCTAAAGGGCTGCGTTATAATATTACCCGCTATGAGTTTAAAGGTCCGGAAATGAAAAACTCATATCGATTAATGTTAGTTATGGATGGTTATTTTACAAAGGCTTTGAATAGCGAAATGACTATTTCTGCGATTTTAACAGACGGAACAAAAATTGAAGCAAAAAAAATAATTGAAGAAGACGGTTATTTTGATGGTGAGTGTACTATAAAAATTAAAGATCCTACAAAGCTTTTAGAGGCAGATATCGAAAAGGTAATTGTGCATGGTGATAAAGATGCGGTTTATACTATTACAGAGCAAAATAAGACTGTTTTTAAGAAAAACCTAAGCGCTATTATAACTGCAAAATAAATTAAAAAAAACAATAAAAAAATCCAATTTCCAATCATTGATAAAATTGAAAATTGGATTTTTAGTATTTTATTTTGAATTAATGACCTCCTCCGCCACCTTCGACATGATTAATACCTTGTCTTTTTAATATTTTAGGACAGTAGTAACCATAGAATCCTAAATAAGCAAAACCTAGAAGCGGTACAATATAAGAGAAATGTGTCCATGTAATCCCGAAAATTCCGTCTGGATTAGTAAGATCTATATCACAGATGCTTCCCTGAATCAAAGGAATAACACCTCCTCCAAGAATCATCATAATTAAGAATGAAGATGCTTTTCCTGTATTTTTTCCTAAGCCTGCAATGGCTAAATCGAAAATTGATGGCCACATAATAGATAAGAATAAGCCTCCCGAGATAAAGAAGAATTTAGCAATTTGCGGATCTGGACAAACTAATCCTGCAAACATCATTAGAACACCTGATATTCCGAAAAGCATTAAAGTTTTTCCTGCATTTTTACCTCCAACAAAACATACTGCTATAAATAACAGTATCCAGATTGGATAAATATAAAATGAAGAAACATCATGACCTGCAAAAATATTAGCTCCAATGATTACTCCAAATGCTATAGCGGGAACAATAAATTTTAAAGCTGTGTTTACTAAGGTTGATGTATTGAAAACATTTACTCCTCCATTCCAGCGACCAATCATTAAACTTCCCCAGTAAAGGGCAATAAATGGTGCAATAGCATCTTCTAAAATAGTACCAAATTCTACTGTATGTAATAAAGCCGGTAAATTACTAATGATGGTTACCTCTGTTCCAACATAAATAAAAATACCTAACATTCCCAAATAGAGTTGTGGATAGTCTAAAATGTTGAATTTTTCATGAGCATGTTTAATGACTGCTTTTTCTTCTTTAGCAGGATTTTCAATCTTAGAAAAGTTCATGAAAATTGCCACAACAATAAAAGCAAGTCCTAAAATGATAAAAGGCAATTTAATATCTTCTAAAGAAAGAGATGTTTTTTTATCATCTCCCATTCCAAATAATGCAATTCCTAATAAGATTGCACCAATAGTTGTTCCGAAAGAATTGACACCTCCGGCTAAAGTTAAACGGTGAGCACCTGTAGCCGGACTTCCCATTTTAATTGCTAAAGGATTGGCTACAATTTGCTGAATGGAAAACCCTAAACCAACTGTAAACAAAGCTGTTAAAAAGAAAGGAAAACTTTGCATTGTTGCTGCGGGAACAAATAAAAATGAACCAAAAGCTGAAAGAAGTAAACCAGCTGAAAGTGTTTTTTTGTATCCAAATTTTTGTAAAATATCTAATTTAAGAGATACTATAAAGAATATAATTGAACCCACAAAATAAGCAGCATAAAATGCCCAGGCTACTAGTTGTGACTGCACCTGAGATAATGTAAATACTTTTTTGAATACTGGGATCAGGATGTCATTGGCAGAGCCAACAAAACCCCAAAAGAAGAAGACAATTATCAACGAAATAAATTGTCCCCACTTGGTTTGCACATTTTCTGAATTCATAATGTAATAAGGTTTTTTTTAGTTTTTTTAAAGTAGTTTAAGCCGTAAATATATTTGTTACAATTCTCAAAAAAAAATAAAAAAGCATAAAAAAAATAGAAATTATACAAACAACACAATTTATTCAACAAAGTGTTAATTTTTTAAATATTTGTGATAAACAGAAAGGGATCTTTATTCTAAAATTTTATTTTTCACCTCTTTGCTATAGTTTCTGCCAATGGGTATGGTATACGAAAGGATTTGAATGCGGTTTCCTTCGATAGATTTAACTTTATTAAGAGCAATTACATACGATTTATGAATGCGCAGGAATTTATCACCAGGTAGTTCTTCGGATAAAGATGTCAATGATTTATGAGTAATATAAGTTTTATCAGGTGTAACAATTTTGATATATTCTTTCATTCCTTCAACAAATAAAATTTCTTCAATATTAATTTTCATCATCTTTTTATCTACTTTGATAAAAATATGAGAATCTCCTTTAGGAGTTTCGGCTTTAATATTATTTTTTAAATAGTATTCGGCCGTAATTTTATTTATGCATTTAATGAATCTTGGTAACGGAATTGGTTTTACCAGATAATCTAAAACATCAAGATCATAGCTTTCGGCAGCAAATTCTCTAAATGCGGTTGTGATAATGACTTTTGTTTTATTTTCGATTAGGCTAATTAGTTCAAAGCCGGTCATCATAGGCATGTTGATGTCTAAAAAAACAACATCAACAGGCGTGCTGTTTATAAAATCGAGCGCTTCCAAAGAATTATTGAATGTACCTATAATCTCAAAGTCTGTAAAATTGGTAAAATAATTTTGTAAAACTTTAATAGCTAAAGGTTCATCATCGATTAATAAGCATTTAATCTTCATTATGAATAGGTATTTGCAAACGTATTATATAGTAATTTAACTTAGTTTTGTATTCTAAGCTAAATTTATTTTTGTAAATTAATTTTAATCTTTTTTTGGTATTAACTAAGCCAATACCACCTTTTGAATCAAATTTTTGTGAAAATACAAAATTATTTAAAATTTCAAAATCTAATATTGTGTTGTCAATAACGCTACAATTGATTTTAATTTTGAGGTTTTTATTGTTTAAACCTCCATGTTTAAAGGCATTTTCGACTAGTGAAATAAATATTAAGGGAGGTACTTTGACATCTTCAATATCGGATTCCAGGTTTATGGTAACTTCAACATTCTCAAAACGAAGCTTTTCAATTTCGATGTAATTTTGAATATAATCAATTTCTTTTATTAAAGGTACAAATTTAGTCCCTTTCACATCATATAGGACGTATTCCATCAGGTTTGATAACTTAATAATTACATCAGGAACTTTATTAGAAGATTCTAAGGATAATGCATATAAATTATTTAATGTATTGAAGAAAAAGTGGGGCTGAATCTGACTTTCGAGGTATTTAAGTTTTATTTTAAATTGATTTTCTCTCAAAGATCTGTTTCTTTCTCTTTCACGCAGCCAGGTCAATGTCAGATAGACAGAAGATGCCATTGCTAACACATACAATTCCCCAATACATACTGCAAGAATATGATTGATGTCAAAAGGATGGTATTCACGATTTGCTTCAGGCCAGATATTTTCGGAGATGATATAATAGGTCAGAGCCGTCTTTATTAAGTAGATTGAAAAAAGACTAATTAATAAAGCAATGGTATATTTAAAATACTTTTGTTTTAGGACATAATGACGAACTAAAACAAAAAGATTGAAATAAACTAAAGGTATGTGTAACGAAAATTCAATCAAATTAGACTTAAATGAATATTGATAATCGTTGAAGTAAGCACCCCATCTTAAAAAGTTAAGTGTGAAATAAACACTCCAAAACCAAATATGATTTTGAAGTTTAATATCAAAATTTAATTTTTGAATTTCACTCAATTTTTTAATGTATTAGAGATATTGTGATTGGTTTAATTATATGCAACTTTAAACAATTACTTGATGAAACACAATTTTTTTGAATAAAATTTTATATAATTCCAGTAATAGTATATTATTTTATTAAAAAAACGTTTTCGTAAAACGTATTATTGATTGTTTTATGTCGTTCGTTTAAAGTTTGATGCAGTTTGTATAAATTATTTTTTTTAACAATACCTTAAGAATAAATTTACACCATAACTAACAAATAAAATAAACATGAAAAAATTTTTATTAATCTTTATGATTGTTTTTACAGCGCAGGTTTCACTTGCTCAGGTAAAAAATGTCAAGGGTTTGATTACAGATTCTGACGGGATGCCATTACCAGGTGCATCTGTTGCAGTACAAGGAGGCCAAAAGGGAACAACTACCGATTTTGACGGATTGTACACAATCGAAGTTCAAAAAGGTCAGAGTTTAGTTTTTACTTATGTAGGGCTAGAAACTCAGACAATAGTTGTAGGAGATGCCACTACAATTAATGTAAATATGAAACAAGCAGCATCAAATGCACTTAATGAAGTTGTGGTAACTTCTTTAGGTTTGAAGAAAACGAGAAAATCTTTGACATACGCAGCTCAGGAGCTTAAAGGCGAAGAACTAACTCGTGTAAAAGATGCTAACGTTATCAATACAATTGCAGGTAAAATTGCCGGTGTAGCCGTAACTAAAAGTTCTGGTGGTACAGGTGGATCTACTAAAGTAGTTATTCGTGGAAATTCATCAGTTGTTAATAGCCAGCCTTTATACGTTATAGATGGTATCCCAATGTTAAACTCAGGTTCTGGTCAGCCTAATGATTCATTTGGTAGTTTATCTGGAGGTAACCGTGATGGTGGAGATGTAGTTTCTTTAATTAATCCTGATGATTACGAAGGAATGACAGTTCTTAAAGGTGCTGCGGCTTCTGTATTATACGGTTCTCAGGGAGCTAATGGTGTAATTTTGCTTTCATCTAAAAAAGCTAAAACAGGAAAGGCTAATTTTACAGCTTCATCTGTAACTACTTTTGAAGAAGCGGCTTATATGCCTAAATTCCAAACAGATTATATCGCTGCTCCGGGAGCTGACGAATCTTGGGGAGCGAAACAAAAATCACCAGATCATGTGAAAGACTTTTTTAGTACAGGAACTACTCAAATTACATCAGTAGGATATTCTCTTGGTACTGAAACTTCTTCAACTGCATTTTCTTATGCTAATACAAATGCAACAGGTATAGTTCCAGGAAATAGTTTAAAGAAAAACAACTTCGGAATTAGACAAACAGCGAAATTCTTTGATAATAAATTAACTTTTGGAGCTAATGCAAATTATACTTCTCAAACAATTATAAATAAACCTGTTAATGGTTTTTACTTTAACCCGCTTACTGGTGTTTATTTGATGCCAAGAGGAAATGATTTTAATGAATACAAAAATAACTACGAGTTATTTGATCCAAACAGAAACTTAATGGCGCAAAACTGGATGACTAATAGAGATATTATGCAAAATCCATATTGGGCAATCAACAGAAATAAATCTGAAGATCAAAATGATTTCTTCAACGGATCGTTATCTCTATCTTACAAAGCAAGTAGCTGGTTAACAATTGCATCAAGATATAGCTATAATAGAATAACAAGTTCATTTGATAAAAAAATATACGCTACAACTCAAGGTACTCTTTCTAATATTAACGGTAGATATATTAATGAAAATGCATTAAGTTCACAGCGTTACGCAGATTTAATAGCTACAATCAATACAAAAATTGGTTCTGATTTCAATTTCAGTGCAAATGTTGGAACAAGTATTACAAATACATCAACAAACGATAAAACAATTTTAGATTCTGGTATTAGTTCAGGATTAGTTTATGCTAACTGGTTTACATTAGCCAACTTTGTAAATAATTCAGGTAATTATCAAACAATAGATTCAAGAAGAGAAGTTCAATCTGTATTTGCAACTACAACATTTGGTTACAAAGATATGCTATTCTTAGATCTTGCCGGAAGAAACGACTGGTCATCTACAGTGCCTGATCCTTATTTTTATCCATCTGTGGGTGTAACTGCACTAATTAGTGAAATGACAACATTACCAGAATGGATTAATTATGGAAAAGTACGTGGTACGTTTGCAAAAGTTGGTAATGATATCTATCCTTTTATTACTGATCCTACTTACCTTTATACTCCTACTAACGGTCAAAATACACAGCCAAATGCCGGACCAAAAACAGGAACTACATTAAAACCTGAATTAAAATCAGAATTTGAGTTTGGTACAGAGTGGAGAATGTTTAATAATAGATTAGGTTTTGAGATCTCTTATTATAATTCTGAAACAAAAAATCAATACTTACAGATTTTGGCACCAGTTGGAAATAAAGAAGGGGTTAAATATTATGGATTTAATGCTGGTAGTATTCAAAACAAAGGTATTGAGATTGTATTAACTGGAGGAATTGTAAGAGGAGATAAATTTTCTTGGGATACTACAATCAACTTTTCACAGAATAAAAATAAAGTAAAAGAAATTCCTAACGAATTAGGAGGAAGAGTTAATTTAACTGAAGCTGGTGTTAACAGCTACAGATATGCATTAATAGAGGGAAGACCTTACGGTGTAATTGAAGGAATTAACTTTAAAAGAGATGCTCAGGGCAGAATTTTGCTAAACGATGATAATACAGTTCAAAAAACAGACTTTGAAGAAGTTGGAAACTCTAATCCTGATTTCATGTTAGGTTGGTCAAACTCATTCAAATTTGGTTCTTTCTTTGCTAATGTATTAATTGACGGTCGTTTTGGCGGTGATGTAATGAGTTTAACAGAAGCTCAAAATGATTCTTTTGGAGTTTCTAAAGCAACTGGCGATGCCAGAAATGCAGGTGGTGTTGCAATCAATGCTGTAAGAGCAAGTGACGGTACTCCGGTTAATACAATGGATGCTCAGTTCTATTATACACAAGTTGGTGGAAGAGCGGGAGTTACTGGTGAATACGTTTATGATGCAACAAATGTAAGTGTAAGAGAGGTTTCTATTGGATACAATTTTAATCCTAAAACATTGCCTTTTATTCAATCAGCGAGTATTTCATTAATTGCCAGAAACTTATTCTTTATTTACAAAGACGCTCCTTTTGATCCAAATATTGCATTAAGTACTGGTCAAGGGTTACAGGGTGTAGACATTTATGGCTTACCATCTACGAGAAGTATTGGTCTTAATTTAAATGTAACTTTCTAAATTTAAAAAAATGAAACTAAATAATAAAATAACGAAAGCGGCTATTTGTGTGTCATTGCTTGCTGCAGTAGGTTGTACAAGTAATTTTGACGAAATAAATACCAATCCATATGGTATTACACCAGAACTGCGTGAACAGGATTTTAACCACATCAAAGGAGATTTTTCTCCGATGTTTAATAATATACAAGTTCTGACTCCGGAGTGGGTTTATCAATTACAACAAGGTTTAAATTGTGATATCTGGTCTGGTTATATGGCGACTCCAACAGGTTTTGCAGGAGGAATCAACAATACAACTTATTCATTAGTTGATGGATGGAATGGATTTATCTGGGATTACGCATATCCAAACGTAATGTTTAATGCCTATGATATTGCAAATAAATCTAAAGGTAAATATGATCAGTTTTATGCTTTGTCTTTAATATTGAAAGTTGAAGGAATGCACAGAATGACAGATACTTTTGGACCAATAATTTATTCTCAATTTGGTACATCAGATGCTACAATTGGATATGATTCACAAGAAGAAGTATACAATCAAATGTTTAGTGAATTGGATATTGCTGTAGCTGAATTAACAAAAAGAGTAGATGCAGGTGAGGCTTCAACATTTGTAACAACTGACTTGTCTGCATATAAAGGAGATTATAAAGCTTGGGTAAAATTTGCAAACACTTTGCGCTTAAGATTAGCAATGCGTATTGTAAAAGTAAAACCGGCATTGGCAAAAACAGAAGCTGAAAAAGCTGTTGCTCAAAAATTTGGAGTGTTTATGACAAATGCTGATTTATTTAAAATTGTATCACCTGTTTATACAAATCCAATTGCAACAATTAGTGATTCATGGTTAGATATTAGAATGTCTGCCGATATGGAATCAATTATGGGAGGATATGAAGATCCAAGACTGGCAATTTATTTTGACCTTTCAACTCAATTTCCTGGTCAATTTAAAGGAGTTCGTACAGGTATAGATATTGCTGCAAAATCAGATCACCAGGACTTTTCAGGAATTGGATCAGTTGTTAAATCTAAAGAAATTGTTTTAATGACTACCGCTGAAGCTTATTTTTTAAGAGCTGAAGGTGCATTAAGAGGATGGGATATGGGAGGTGACGCTGAGTCATTATATAAAGCGGGAATTCAAGCTTCATTTGACCAAAGAGGAGCATCTGGCGCAGCAGCATATATGGCTGACAATATAAAAACTGCAAAAGCTTATGTAGATCCTAATTTCCCGGTAAACAATTCTCCAGCGGTGAACAATGTTACTGTGGCCTGGGATGAAGCTGCAACTAATGAAGTGAAATTGCAAAAAATTATTACTCAAAAATGGATTGCAGGTTTCCCTGAAGGACAAGAAGCTTGGTCTGATTACAGAAGAACAGGATATCCTAAACTTTTCCCTGTACTTAAAAATTATAGTGGAAATACAATCACGACAGAATTTGGTGTAAGAAGAATCAATTTCGTTCAATCTGAAAAATCTGCTAATTCAGGTGGTGTTGCAACAGGTGTTGCTAAACTGAATGGTCCTGATACAGGAGGAACAAGACTTTGGTGGGATACTACTGGCCCTAACTTCTAAAAAAAAATAAAAAAAAAGAAAGAATATTAAGTTTGGTTAGTAAATGGTATAAGCGGTGAAAATTGCTTATACCATTTCAAAAACCAAAAGGGTAATTACTATAAAAAGAAAAAAATGAAAAGTGCTTTAGAAATAAAACCTGATATCAGCTATAAAAGTGCAGGGAAATTTGAAGAGACCAGATTTGAAAAAATCCATAATGAAATTTTCAAAAATTCTACTGAAGCTTCAATAATTGTTGCGCAGGAAATTGCACAATTAATTAAATCTAAACAAGAAAAAAACAAGTCTTGTGTATTGGGTTTAGCAACAGGTTCTTCTCCTATAAAAGTATATGAGGAATTAGTGAGAATGCACAAAGAAGAAGGATTAAGTTTTCGTAATGTAATCACTTTTAATCTGGATGAATATTATCCAATGACAAAAGAGAACAATCAGAGTTACCACTATTTCATGCATCAGCATCTTTTTAACCATATTGATATTGATCCTGAAAATGTAAATATTCCTGATGGTACGGTATCTATTGATGAATTAAATCAGTATTGCATTGATTATGAGATGAATATTAAAAATGCAGGAGGGCTTGATTTTCAATTGTTAGGTATTGGTCGTACGGGTCACGTAGGTTTTAATGAGCCGGGATCACATATTAATTCAGGAACCAGAATCATTACACTGGATCACATTACAAGAGTTGATGCTTCATCAGATTTTAATGGTATAGACAATGTCCCGAAAAGAGCAATTACTATGGGCGTTTCTACAATCATGAGATCAAAAAGAATTGTATTAATGGCCTGGGGACAAAACAAAGCCGATATCATCAAAAGAACGATTCAGGGTGATATCAGTTCTGAAGTTCCAGCCACATTTTTACAAAACCATCCAAATGCGACTTTCGTATTGGATCAGTCTGCAGCAGTAGAATTAACGCGTTTTAAAACACCTTGGTTAGTAGGAGAATGTATCTGGACACAGGAATTAAAAAGTAAAGCGATTGTTTGGTTATGCCAAAAAACGAAACAATCTATATTAAAACTGACTGACCGTGATTACAACAACAACGGAATGTCTGATCTTTTGGCGCAAGAGGGTTCTGCGTACGATTTGAATATTAATATGTTCAATGTTTTGCAGCATACCATTACAGGATGGCCGGGTGGAAAACCAAACACAGACGATTCACATCGTCCGGAAAGAGCTAATCCTGCTAAAAAAAGAGTTATTCTTTTTAGTCCACACCCTGATGATGATGTGATTTCTATGGGAGGAACTTTTTCAAAATTGATAAAACAAGGTCACGATGTACATGTAGTATATCAAACCTCAGGAAATATTGCAGTTACAGATGACGAGGCATTAAAATTTGCCGAAGTAGCTAAAGATTTTGTTGGCGATTCCGCCAGCGTAATTAACTTCAAATCGGTAATTGAATTTTTGAATAACAAATCAGAAAACCAAATCGATTCTTTAGAAGTTCGCAAATTAAAAGGACTTATAAGAAGAAGAGAATCTTATGCAGCAACAAGATACATTGGATTAAAAGATGAAAATACTCATTTTTTAGATCTTCCATTTTATGAAACGGGACAAGTTAAGAAGAATCCATTAGGTCCTGAAGATGTGGCTATTGTTAAGGATATTATAGCCAAAATAAAACCACATCAGGTATTTGCAGCAGGCGATCTTGCTGATCCACACGGAACACATGAAGTTTGTCTAAACGCCATCTTTGCAGCCATGAAACAATTAAAACCAGAAAAATATATGGATGATTGCTGGTTATGGTTATACCGAGGTGCATGGCACGAGTGGGATATTCATGAAATTGATATGGCCGTTCCGCTTTCACCATCAGAAGTATTATTGAAACGTCACGCAATCTTGTACCACCAATCCCAGAAAGACAGGGTTATGTTCCAGGGTAATGATTCCAGGGAATTCTGGGTTAGGGCAGAAGACCGAAATAAAAACACAGCAATTCTATATGATGAATTAGGACTGGCAGAATATGAAGCTATTGAAGCTTTTAAGCGTTTTGATTATTAAGATTATTTAGTGATTTGAGTGGGGACAAATCTAATAGCAAAATTCAGTTTGATTCATAGTGATTTGTGAGTTTCAATAAAGATCATCTGAGTTTTGTTTCTTAATTATTTATTAATGTTATCAGTTGGTAACATCATTTCAAAGAAAAGAAAATGAAATATATACTAGTCCTACTATTAGCAGGTTTAACATCTAGTGCTCAAGTTCAAAAAGAGCAGCTAAATCTTATGCCGTGGCCGCAAAACATTGTTTTAAATGATGGGAATTTTGCTTTAAATAAAAATTTTAAAGTAAACATTACCGGAAATCCAAATCCAAGAATTTTTGGAGGTGTAACTCGTTTTTTACGTCGCTTAGATGGTAGAACTGGAATGTTTTTCGGACAGGATTTTATTACGAAACTAAACGAAGTTCCAACTGCAGAGCTTCAGATTAACTGTACGAAAAACGGAAAAATTGGTTTGTATGAAGACGAAAGTTATCATTTAGATATCAAACAAAACCAAATTACAATCAATGCAACAACAGATTTAGGAGCGTTACATGGCCTCGAAACGTTATTGCAAATGATGCAGAGCAATAGTACATCATTTTATTTTCCGAACTCACAAATTTCAGACTTTCCAAGATTTACATGGAGGGGTTTGATGATCGATGCTTCAAGACATTTTCAGCCTGTAGATGTGATCAAAAGAAATATTGACGGATTGGCTGCTATGAAAATGAATATATTCCACTGGCATTTAGTAGATGATCAGGGCTGGAGAATTGAAATGAAAAAACACCCAAAGTTAATTGAATTGGCTTCGGATGGACAATATTACACACAAGAGGAAATTAAAAATATCGTTAAATATGCTGATGAACGCGGTATTTTGATCGTTCCGGAAATAGATGTTCCTGGTCACGGATCTGCAATCCTTACAGCGTATCCTGAAATAGGAAGCAAAGTGATTACGCTGACAGGAGGGACTTCAGAAAAAAACATTCAGGGAACAGCAATTGCTACCTATGGAGTTGAAAGAAATGCGGGTATTTTTTCGCCAACATTAGATCCTTCAAATCCTAAAACATACCAATTATTAAGTGAGATTTTTGATGAGGTCTGCCCATTATTTCCCGGAGCTTATTTTCATATCGGGGGAGATGAAAATGAAGGGAAAGACTGGGATGCAAACCCAAAAATTCAGGCATTTAAAAAGAAAAATAATTTAGCAACAAATCACGAATTACAGACCTATTTTACTATGCAATTAGTGCCAATGCTTAAAAAACACGGCAAACAATTAATGGGATGGGAAGAAATTTTGACAAAAAACATGTCTAAAGAAGCTATTATTCATTCCTGGAGAGGCCCGAATGAAGGTGTTGCTGCAGGTCAGTCATTAGTAGATGCAGTAAAAAAAGGATACAAAACAGTATTATCAAACGGATATTATATTGATTTGATGTATCCAATTGAGAGTCATTATCTAAACGATCCAATGCCTAAAAATGCTAGTTTAACTGCCGAAGAAAAAGCAAGAATTCTTGGAGGTGAAGCCACTATGTGGACAGAATTGGCAACGCCAACAACATTAGATTCAAGAATTTGGCCTAGAACAGCCGCTATTGCAGAAAGACTTTGGTCAGATGAAAATATTACAGATGTATCTAATATGCACAGACGTCTTGAAACCGTTTCTTTCAGATTAGAAGAATTGGGTTTGACACACATTCGCAACAAAGGTGTGATTTTAAGAAATATTTCAAACAATCAAGATACTAAATCTCTTAACGAATTTTCAAATGTTTGTGAACCTTTAAAAGGATATACCCGAAATAAAGACGGAACAGAATATCAAACGTATTCTCCTTTCACACTTTTTGCAGATGCCTGTACGCCTGATGCAAAAGATGCGCTGGCTTTTGATGAAGCCGTAACACAGTATTTGACTGCTAAAACAGCTGATAATAAAGCAAAAGTAGCCCGTTTTTTCAACAAATGGATTGCTGTAAATAAAGAACTAAATAATTTAAGTGCAAATGCCCCTTTAGTACAGCCAATTTTGCCTTTAGCTAAAAAACTGAATGATGCCTCACAAGAATTGCTACTTGTTTTAGACAATAAATCAACTTTAAAATCAGAAGATTTAAAAAGTTTAATCGAACAATGTAATACAAAAGAACATGCTGATGTTGAGTTGGCAGTGTATGCAAGTCTTAAAAAATTGATATAAAAATTGGTTTGAATTAGTAAGTGTTTAGGTTTTGTTACCATTATTGTTTTGGATTTTATTTATCTCTACTAGAAATTCCTAGTAGAGATAATTATGGTAAACACTCTTTATACTTAGAATTATAAGAAAACCAAGACCAATAAAAAAAATAACCATCAAATAGTAATAATCTTTAAAACCAAATAAATAGAATAAGAAACAGAAAGAACAAAAAAGTAAAATATTTAGAATGATGATTTATTTTCAAATTTATCTTTTAGTATTTAACAAATATCTTTAAAAAAGACATAAGTATAATTTACTACTATTCACTAATCATTATTGACAAAATAGGTAATAGTAATATTTATTTTTAGAAGTAAAAAAGAATTTATTCCAACTGTATGCAAGGTTTTTATTTGTAATCAGTTGAATCCCAGTTATTGTATTTGCAGGTTTTTTTTAAGCCAGTGTCTATTGTAATTGGAATATTTTTTCTATTAACCAATATTAATTAACTATGAAACATTATTACAGATTACTTTTTTTACTATTGTTTCCCTTACTCGCGTCAGCACAACCAGCTCACGGTAAAAAAGTAGTAGGGTATTATGCACAATGGTCAATCTATGCGCGGGATTTTAACGTTCCGAAAATTGACGGAAGCAAATTGACGCATTTGAATTATTCTTTTTACGGAACCACTTTTGATCCCGCCCACCCGGAAAACACAAAGTTATTATCCTTAGATTCTTATGCCGATTTTGAGCATATGGAAGGCGGAATTCCGTGGGATGCTCCTGTAAAAGGGAACTTCTATGATTTGAAAAAACTAAAAGAAAAGTATCCACATTTAAAAATTTTAATTTCTGTAGGAGGATGGACAAAAGGCCAGGATCTTTCTCCAATTGCTGCAAGTCCGGTAGCAAGAGCTGCTTTAGCTGCGGATATGGCCAATTTTATTGTTACTTATCCCTTTATTGACGGATTTGACATTGATTGGGAATATCCTCTTTCCGGAGGAACAGATGGTACAGAAGTGATTAACGGATCTCCAATCCCTCCACAAAAGTACAGTCCGGACGACAACAAAAATCTGGTTTATTTATTAAAAGCAATGCGTCAGGCAATGCCAAATAAATTAATTTCTATTGCGGCAGGAAATAATGTCCGCAAAGTAGGCTCACAATATTTAGGGCCAAATAACAGATCTCAATACGGAATGACAGAAGATATTTCGACTTATTGTGATTATATTACTTATTTCGGTTATGATTTTGGAGGAAACTGGTATGATAAAACATGCTACAATGCTCCTTTATATTCAAGTGGAAACTCAAACGATCCTTTATACGGTGCAACTCAATCAGAGTCATTGGATGAGTTAACAAATCAATTTCTGAATGTGGTTGGTTTTCCTGCTAATAAATTAATAATGGGATTGCCTTTTTACGGAAAAAAATTCGATCATGTTGCTAATAATGGAACAAATCCTAATTTACCGGGATTATTTGTTTCAGCGCCAAGAGATATCGTTTCAGGATGTACAAATCCACAGAATCCGACAGGAACCTGGGATGGGCCTGCAGCCTGCGAAAAATCCGGAAGTATTGAAATTTGTGATTTAGTAGGTAATCCGGTTACTAATTCTCATCCTTATTTAGATCCAAATACCATGTTAGTAACGCCAACTGCTGCAGCTGCTGGATGGGTCAGGTATTTTGATAATACTACAAAAGTCCCTTATTTATACAATGCTACTTTAAAACAGTTTATCTCTTATGAAGATAAGCAGTCAATGGATTTGAAAGTGCAATACATAAAATCAAGAAATCTTGCCGGAGGTATGGTTTGGGAATTATCGCAGGATACCAGAGGTTCGATTCCTAATTCGTTATTAAACCAGGTTGATACTTCTTTCGGTAGTATAGTTGCAGGAACAGTAAGTATTGCCGGTTCTGTAAAAAACGGATCAGTTCTGGTTCCTGACGTGACTGTTGAATTGCGCAATGCAAGTAATGTAGTATTGCAGACAGTGGTTTCTACAGCAGGTAATTTTACGTTTAATAATTTAACTTCAGGTCAAAATTATACTTTGACAGCTTTAAAAGCGAGTTATACTTTTACTCCGGTAACCTTAACTAATGTTACCGTAAACCAAACAGCAATTGTTATTAATGGAACACAACCAACATATACGGTAAACGGAACAGTTCTTGACGGCACAACACCGGTTTCAGGAGTTACAATTTCCGCAGTTTCTGGAAGTACAGCTTTAACAGCTGTTTCTAACGCAAGTGGAATTTATAGTGTAACAGGTTTAACTGCTGGTCTTAATTTTACAGTAACCGCCTCAAAAACAGGGTTCTCTTATACTCCAACCTCTACAGTTTATACATCAATTGATGCGAATAAAACTTTGGATTTTGTTCAGGGAGCACCAATTGTATACTATACGGTAAGCGGAACTATTTCGAATAATACAATGCCAGTTTCAGGAGTTACAGTTACAGCAACCTCTACAGGAGGAACTTTTACTGCTACAACAAACGCAAGCGGAGTTTATACGATTGCTAATTTGCCATCGGGTGGCAATTATACAGTTACTGCTGCATTAGCGGGAAAAACATATACTCCTGCTTCAACAGTTTATACTAATTTAACGGCTAATAAAACATTGAACTTTACGCAAGATGTTATCATCGTTGGAGCCAGTAAAATTAGCGGAACAGTTAAAAATGGTACAAATCCGGTTTCTGGTGCAAAAGTAGAATTGATTTTGCCTTGGACAGATAATACACATCCATATGTAAGTAAAATAGCGGTGACGGATGCTCAGGGAAAATATAGTTTTGATAATGCGATTTTAAATGGGTACACCTCAATTTCGAGCTTAAAATTAAACACTTGGGAAAACGGTGAGGTAGTTTACTTACCAAATAATTTAGCAAATTTCCCAGTTCCTGCAACAGCAACAGTTTATGATTTTAATACAAATGTGGTTACGCCAACTTATTACACAGTTAGCGGAACAGTCTTAAACGGATCAGCTCCGGTTTCTGGCGCAACCATTACGGCAGTATCAGGAAGCGCCACATTAACAGCGGTTTCAGATGCAAACGGAAATTATAGTGTTGCAAATTTAGCTGCTGGATTAGACTATACTGTTACGATTACAAAAACAGGTTTGACATTTACTCCGGCTTCTACTGTTTATACAGGGATAAATTCAAATAAAACAATAAATTTCACACAAACTGTAATAAATCCAACTTATTATACAGTTAGCGGAACAGTTTTAAACGGATCAGCTGCGGTTTCTGGCGCAACCATTTCAGCGGTTTCTGGAAGCACAACTTTAACAGGAACTTCAGATGCTTCAGGAAATTATAGTATTGCTAATTTGGTTTCAGGATCAAATTACACGGTAACTATTGCTAAAACAGGATTAACTTTTACGCCGGCATCAACAGTTTATAGCGCTATTGGTTCTAATAAAACGTTGAATTTTACACAAGTTGTAAATCCAGCTTATTATACCGTTAGCGGAACAACCAAAAATGGAACTACTGCAGTTTCAGGAGTAACAGTTTCTGCGATTTCAGGAGCTACAACATTAACAGCAGTTTCAGATGCTTCGGGAAATTATAGCGTTGCCAATTTAGTTGCAGGATCAGATTATACTGTAACGGCTTCAAAAACGGGAGCAAGTTTTAGTCCGTCTTCAACGGTTTATTCTGCAATAAACTCAAATAAAACATTAAACTTTACGCAGAATACTGCCAATGGTTATTTAATTAGCGGGACTGTTAAAAATGGAGCAGCTCCAGTAGCTGGAGTAAAAGTGGATTTAATTTTACCATATACTAATGAGACTCATGGATGGGTTAACTTATCAACTTTGTCAGACGCCCAGGGAAATTACCATTTTGAAAATGTTGCACTTAATGGCTATACTACTTTTTTAAGTCTAAAGATTAATGGTTGGGAAAATCAAGGTGTTGCTTATTTACCATCTTATCCACAAACAAATCTTCCAACTTCACCACAAGTCTTTAATTTTAATACGCAGACGGTAGTTGCTACAACTCCAGTGGTTACAATTACTGCACCAACAAGTTCAGCGATTTCTTTAAATTTAGGATCAGCAATTAATTTTGTTGCAAGTGTTGGATTAAGTGCTGCTGATGCCACTTCAATCTCATCTGTTGTATTTAGTTTAGATGGACAAAGCCTGAGTACTACCAATTCTTCGGGAACTTATACAGCGATTTGGACACCAGTAGCAAATCAGTTTTCGCTTTCTCATACGTTAACCGTTACGGCTACTGCATCAAACGGAACAACAGATACAAAAACATATAGTTTTACATTAAATTGTTCAGGTGCAAACTGCCCAAATTCACTACCAGTAATTACTTGGAATTCACCATCAAATACTACTGTGAACCAAAGTTCTTTTCAGGTTGTGCCAATTTCAGTTACAGCTGTTGATAGTGACGGATCGGTTTCAGGTGTTAGTATTACAATAAATGGGGGTACATTTAATATGTCAGCAGGGGCAAATAATACCTATACGTATAATTTTACACCAGCCGCTTATCAGGATTATCCAGTTGTGATCAAAGCAACAGATAACAAATCCGGCGTAACTACATTAAACAATACCATTAAAATTGCGCCAGTCAGCACTAATAGATTTATTGCACTTCCATCTAAAGTTATTTTAGGATATGCACACTCTTGGGAAAACTCTGCTGCTCCATTTTTGTATTTTTCTCAAATGGTTGGAAGCAAGTTCAACGTAGTTGACTATTCTTTCGTAGAAACAGTTAATCGTGATGGTTATACACCAGTACTAACTACAAATGACAACAGATATCTGACTAATGGGGTTTTCAATAAACAATTGTTGAAAAATGATATTCAAAGTTTAAGAGCTAGCGGCGTTCCCGTTATTATCTCTATTGGAGGTCAAAATGGTCATGTCGTTTTAGATAATGTAACTCAAAAAAATATTTTTGTTAATGGCTTAAAAGCAATTATTGACGAGTATCAATTTGATGGAGTTGATTTAGATTTTGAAGGTGGATCAATGAATTTTAATGCAGGAAGTTTAAGAGATATTTCTTATGCGGGAATCTCAGCTTATCCAAGATTAAAAAACATAGTAGATGCCTGTAAAGAATTAAAAGCGTACTATGGCCCTGGATTTTTATTAACTGCAGCTCCGGAAACACAATATGTACAAGGAGGATATTCTACCTATACGGATACTTTTGGTTCCTTCCTTCCAATTATTCAAAACTTGCGTAATGAATTGGATTTGCTAGCTGTACAATTGTATAATACAGGAGGAGAAAACGGATTAGATGGTCAATACTATGGTTCAGCTAAGAGAGCAAATATGGTGACCGCTCTAACTGATATGCTTGTAAAAGGGTATAATATTGGTACAACCGGAATGCATTTTGATGGTTTACCACCTTCAAAAATTCTTATAGGGTTACCCGCTTGTCCAAGTGCAGCTGGTAGTGGTTATATCACTCCGGCCGAAGGAATTAGTGCTTTGAATTATTTAAGAACAGGAACCACTTTTTCAGGAAGAACGTATACTATGCAACCTGGAGGGCCTTATCCTAATTTGAGAGGTTTAATGACTTGGTCTGTAAACTGGGATGCTTCTTCTTGTGGCAATTCGTCTGAATTATCAAAGGCATATGCAGCCTATTTTGCCTCACAATCAACAGCGAAAATGTTAGCAATTGAGGATTATTCTACTGAAAGTAAAACAGTTGCATATTTTAAAAACGACGCTTTATCAGTAACAAGTAATACAGAAGATATCGATCAGGTTGATGTTTTCAATTTACTAGGACAAAGAGTAGTTAGTTATAAAAACATTCAAAATAATAAAGAAATTTTACTTCAGAATCACAGTTTCTCTACTAAACAATTGTTTTTAGTTATAGTAACAAACAAATCAGGAAGTAAAAAAACTTTCAAAGTCATGAACTTTATGAACTAGAGTTAAGGGCTAAAATTTAGAAATAAAATGTTAGGATGGTTAAAATTGAGTTTGGTTATTTATTTTTTAATCTAATTTTTATTTCGAATAAATGTATCGATTTTAGGTAATTTGTTATTTGGTTTTTGCTTAGAGGAGAGCATTATAAACCTGGCAAGTAATTGTCAGGTTTTTTTGTGTTTTAAAACTAAACGCATAAAGTAACTGCGAAGCATAAAGTTAGAATTTGAATTTTATTTTTCATTAGGAGCTATTTCCTGCTCTCCGTTTAATCTTTTATGGCGAACCCCGCCATAAAAGGATAACGCTTCGATCAGGGCTAGGGCTTTAAGTTTAGCAAGAAAGTTTGTTGTCTTTGCAAGGAACGAAGCAATCTCATTTACTAAATAAATTAGCTGCTTAATCTCCAGAATCTGCATAAGATATGAATTTTTAAGTACTTTTGAATCCTAAAATTATTCTATTGAATTTCATGAAGAAACTAATTAGCTTTATCGTTATATCCTTAATTGTAAGTTCTTGCTCAGGTCAGACTAAATTTGGAAATCCAGAAGTTGATCCAATTCAGATTCAAAATAAATTTATGGATTGGTGGACGTATCAAAGCAAAAAAATAATGCTTTCAAGAGATTTTACAGCACTTGATCTTCAGTCAAAAGAAATTTCAAAAGAATCATTTTTGGATCAATTGGTTAACGAAAGTTTTATTCCAGTCTGTTTAAAATCAGCTGACTCGGTTTATTATTATAAATTATTTAAAATTCAGCCTAAATCTGATACCAGTATAAAAGCCACAATCAATCAAATTGCTTTTGACGTCCTTAAAAACTATAAGATGGAAGGCAACACTTTTCCTGAATTCACTTTTAAAGATTTAGACGGAAATGTAGTTTCAAACGAAACTATGAAAGGAAAAATTATTGTCATTAAATGCTGGTACATTCATTGTGCCGCCTGCATCAAAGAATTTCCGCATGTCAATCAATTAGTCGAAAAATACAAAGACAGGAAAGATATTTTATTTATAAGTCTCGCCGAAGACACAGAGGAACAGCTAAAAACATTTTTGGCAAGAAAACCATTGTCATATTCCGTAATCCCAAACATGAAACTGTATATGAACGAAACTTTAGATTTAAATGCTTTTCCAACACATTTTATCCTAAATAAAGAAGGTATAATAACGAAAGTGGTGAATGATTACGAAAGTTTAGAAGTTGCTTTGGAGAAAGAAAGTAAATTGTAATATGTTATAAGTTTTAGTGTGGTAGACGTCTCACATTTCACTTTTTTTTACCACTTGCACCACAAAAAAACTTAGCAACGTAGCGCCTTTGCAACTTAGAACCTTTTTTCGTACTTTTGCACCAAATTAATTAAAAAGACATTCATGTTAACAGTCAATAATTTATCAGTTCAATTTGGCAAACGTATTTTGTTTGACGAAGTAAATACTACATTCACACACGGAAATATTTACGGCGTTATTGGAGCCAATGGTGCTGGAAAATCTACTTTTCTAAAAATCATTTCGGGCGATATCGACCCAACTTCTGGCCACATTCATTTAGAACCGGGAAAACGTATGTCGGTTTTGAACCAAAATCACAACATGTTCGATGAACATACGGTTTTGGAAACTGTTTTGATGGGAAATAAAGTTTTATATGCTGTTAAAAAAGAAATGGATGAACTTTATTTAGACTACAACGATAAAAACGCGGATAGAATTGGAGAACTTCAGGTTCAGTTTGAAGAAATGAACGGCTGGAATGCTGATTCTGATGCTGCTGCGATGTTGTCTAACTTAGGAATCAACGAAGAGCATCATTATACTTTAATGGGTGATTTAGAGGGAAAAATTAAAGTACGTGTGCTTTTGGCGCAGGCACTTTTCGGAAACCCTGATTTGCTTATTATGGATGAGCCTACCAACGATTTGGATTTTGAAACAATCGCCTGGTTAGAGAATTTCTTGGCAAATTATGAAAATACTGTAATTGTAGTATCTCACGACCGTCACTTTTTAGATGCGGTTTGTACCCATATTTCAGATATCGATTTTGGAAAAATAAATCACTATTCAGGAAATTATACTTTCTGGTACGAGTCTAGCCAATTAGCGGCAAAACAACGTGCTCAGCAAAACAAAAAAGCCGAAGAGAAGAAACAAGAGCTGGAAGAATTTATTCGTCGTTTTAGTGCGAACGTTGCCAAATCGAAACAAGCGACTTCACGTAAAAAAATGATTTCTAAATTGAATATTTCAGAAATCAAGCCTTCAAGCCGTCGTTATCCTGCGATTATTTTTGATCAGGATCGTGAAGCCGGAGATCAGATTTTGAATGTTGAAGGTTTGGCAGCTTCTGTAGAAGGAGATCTTTTGTTTAAAGATGTAGATTTGAATATGGCAAAAGGAGATAAAATCGTTCTTTTCTCAAAAGATTCGCGTGCTACAACAGCTTTCTACGAAATTTTGAATGGCCAGCAAAAAGCAGATGCTGGAACTTTTGATTGGGGAATTACAACCAATCAGGCATATTTGCCTGCTGAAAATCATTCATTCTTTGAAAATGATTTGACGTTGGTAGACTGGTTACGTCAATACGCAAAAACAGAAGAGGAGCGTGATGAGGTATTTATTAGAGGATTCTTAGGGAAAATGATTTTCTCAGGAGAAGAAGCTTTAAAAACAAGTCGCGTATTATCAGGAGGAGAAAAAGTACGTTGTATGTTATCCAGAATGATGATGGAGCGCGCTAATATCTTAATGTTAGATGAGCCAACTAATCACCTGGATTTGGAGTCTATTACGGCTTTCAATAACTCATTAAAAAACTTCAAAGGATCTGTAATTTTTACCACGCATGACCACGAGTTTGCACAAACTGTGGGTAATAGAGTAGTGGAACTTACACCAAACGGAGCAATTGACCGTTACATGACATTTGATGAATATCTGGATGACGAAAAAATTCAGGAACAAAGAAAGAAAATGTATAATTTGTAAAATACAATCTGAATAAAAAAAATCCCGTTATTTAATAGTAACGGGATTTTTTATGTTTTTTATTTTATTTTTTGAAGAATTTGGCAAATATCCAAATAATTATGGCGATTACAAAAATCACAATAAAGATTCCAACGCCCATTCCGGCCTGAAAAATATCTCCTACTAGTTCGCAACTTGTAAATGAAAATAGTATTACGAATACCATTAACAAACGTGTAATGATTTTTTGCATGATTTTGCTGTTTTAATTGTTTTAAAAAGAATTTAGTATTCTAATTATCGTTAGAATAAAATTACTTCAAACAACAAAAAAATGTCTTATATAATTTTTGAGAAAAGTTCTAATATTTAGAGATTCTCTAATATCTTTATTCTCTAAATTTTAACTATCCTATAATCCTGGGTAAAAAGATAATGATTAAAAAAGCACAATCGATTCCTGTAAATACAATGACTGACAATTTTGACGGCGATATTTCTATTGAAAGAATTTGTATTGATGATTTACTTACTTTAAACAAAGAAAATTTACCTACTGTTGAAGAAGCAACAGACACGCACAGGCATGATAGGCATTCTTTTTTTCTGCTTGAAAGCGGAACAGTTCAGCTTGATATTGATTTTCAGAATTTTACTATTACAGCTCCTTCTATTATTTATATTCACCCAGATCAGGTACACCGTACAATAACATCTGAAAATGTAATCGTCAGTAGTTGGGCCATTAGTAATGAAAGCCTTAATCCTGAATACCTGAAATTGTTGCAGGACATAACACCGGCAAAACCTTTAGTATTAACTAACGAAATGTTTTTAATGCTGTCAGAAGCTGTTTCAGTTTTTATAAAATTTACGGAACGTAAAAATGACAAACTTTATCATGCTGTATTAAAAGACAGTTGCAATACATTGGTGGCTTTGGTTATTTCACAATATCTGGAACAATCGAAGTCTACAGATAATCCTGCACGATTTGAAACTATTACGAAATCTTTCAGGCAACTTTTAGAAAATAATTATACAACAGTAAAACGTCCGGCAGAATATGCTCAAAAGTTGCATTTGTCTAGACCATATCTTAACGAATGTATTAAAACGACAACTGGTTTTTCGGTTTCTTATCATATACAGAACCGTATAATTTTAGAAGCAAAACGTTTGCTATACCATACAGATAAATCGGTAAAAGAAATTGCTTCAGAACTGGGTTACGACGATTATCCTTATTTTTCAAGATTGTTTACTAAGGTTACAGGAATGACCGCTTTAGCTTTTCGGAGTAAAAACCTCGATTAGTCCAATAATTACTTTGTATTGTTATTTTCTACCTTCACTGTACGCTGTTCATTTGCAGAAACAAATAACTCGTATAGAATGGAATCATTTAAAGATAAAAAAGTACTCATTTCAGGTGCAAGTATAGCCGGACTTTCAACAGCATACTGGATGAACAGATTAGGATATCAGGTAACAGTCGTAGAAATGGCAAGTAAACCCAGAACTGCAGGCGCAGCGGTTGATTTACGAGGAAATACCATAGCTATTGCGAAACGAATGGGAATTTTTGAGCAATTAAAATCACATCGATTGCAGGTAGAAATGATAGAATTTAAAAATGCAGAAGATCTTACCGAAGGCTCTATAGTGCTTGCCAACGATGATGCAGAACTTCCTGAAGATGAAATCGAAATTGAACGCGATAAATTTATTCCTTTTTTATTTCACGATTTAAAAGAGGATGTTCAATTTATTTTCAATACCAGTATTACAGCATTAAACGAAACAAAGGAAAATATTGAAGTTACTTTTAAAGATGGTTCGCAACAAGCTTTTCATTTAGTATTGGGCTGTGACGGAATGCATTCTGGTGTGAGGAAAATTTGGTTTGGTGATGAAACCAAATATGCACATTTTCTAAATGCTTATTTTTCACTCACAATTGTCAACAAATTGTTGGTAAAACAAAAAACAATGCAAATGTATAATGTACCGGATAAGGCCATTACCCTAAATGCCTACAACAATAAAACAGATATTATCTTTTGTTTTTATTCTGAAAAAGAAATTCAATACGATTATCGTGATGTTGATCAACAAAGAAAAATTATTATGGAAAAGTTTTCCGGACAAAGCTGGAGAACTTCAGAATTGTTGGAAGAATTAGAACAATCGAAAAACTTTTACTTCGATAAATTTTGTCAGATAAAAATGCCGTCATGGACAAAAGGCAGAGTCGCCTTGGTTGGCGATGCCGGTTATTGTGCTTCGCCAGCTGCCGGAATGGGAGCGTCGTTATCAATGAATGGAGCTGCCGAATTAGTAGATGCTTTAGAAAAACACAACGGAAATTTTGATCTGGCATTTGAAGATTATAACAAAAACCTCCGTCCGTTTATTGAAGAAGTTCAGGCCAGAGCCGAGTTGAATGTAAAAGAAAATTTTATTCCGCGAACTGAAGAAGAAATTAGAAAAAGAAACGCTCAGACAAAAGGTTTTTAATTTATTTAACTGTAAAGATTGCGATAAACTCTATTTTCAAATAGAGTTTATCGCAATCTTCAATTTTAAATCAGGAGTAAACCTGAATTTTATTTAGAGCATTTCGATAAGCTGAATGTTATTCCCACAAGTATCATTAAGTACAGCAATTTTAACCGTGCCCATTTCGGTAGGTTTCATGCTAAATTCGACACCAAGATTAATCAGCCTTTCATATTCTTCATCAAGATTATCAACGTTAAATTGGGTATATGGAATTCCGGCTTCAAAAAGAGCATTCTGATAGGTTTTAGCCGGCTCAAAATGATTTGGAGATGGTTCTAATAAAATTTCAGTTCCAAGTTGTTCTTCTTTGGAAACAACAGTTAGCCATCTGTTATTTTCGCTCAACGGAACATCATGTTTTTTAATAAAACCTAGTTTTTTAGTGTAAAACTGTAAGGCACTTTCTTGATCCTGAACCGGGATTCCGATAATTTTTACTTTCATCTTTTGATATTTTAAATTGACTCATGCAAGTTTGTGAATCTAATTTTAATCTACTTTGCGAAAATTGCTCTTTTGAAATGCAGCAGGAGCAATTCCCATTTTATTTTTGAATAAGGTGCTAAAGGAACTTGTACATTCAAACCCAACAGCAAAGCAAGTTTCGGTTACGGTCATCTTTTTTTTTAAATATTCTGCAGCTTTTTCTATTCTTCTGTCTGTTAAATATTGCATGGGTGTTAAGCCGTAATATTTTTTAAATAACCGTAATAGATGAAATTTTGAAGTGAATTGACAATTGGAAAGTAGATTCAGGTTCATTTCTTTTTCAAAGTGAACATCAATAAATTTCTTCGTACGAATTACCGTTTGAAGCTGTTCTTGGTTTTTATAACAAACAGTCCTGATGCGATTTATTTCTTTTTGATAAAAATTCATTTTTCTTAATCTCCAATAGTTCCAGTCTTAACTTCTCCAGCTCTTTTATAACTAACCGCAATTACACCGCTTGGCGTAACCGTACTTTCTGTTAAGGTAAATGCGGAAGGAACAGCATCATCATCAAATAATTTTTTGCCTTTCCCCAGAATGATAGGATAAATTAAGAGCCCGAGTTCATCAACTAAATCACTTTGAAGCAAAAGCTGAACCAGTTTTGCGCTTCCCCAGACTTTAATGTCGCCACCTTCTGAATTTTTAAGTTTTTTGATTTCTTCTATAGTGGAAAGAAATTCCGAGTTTTTCCAATCTGAGTTTTTCCTGCTGGAGGATAAAACGTATTTGCTAACCTCATTAATTCCCGGCCAGCCTTCTGCATTTTTGGGCCAATACGCTTCAAAAATATCAAATGTTTTTCTGCCCAAAAGAATATCGGCAGGTTTCATTTGTTCCTGCATGACATTGCCGTATTCTTCATCTCCAAAAGGTGCTACCCAGCCACCATATTCAAAACCGCCCGAAGTATCTTCTTCAGGACTACCAGGAGCCTGCATTACGCCATCTATTGTAATCATGGTTATGACTATTATTTTTCTCATGATGTTGGTATTTTCTGTTTACTAAATATAAGAATTTGTAATGAAATTTTGAAATTAAAAATAATTTATCCGTTGATTAATAGCTTTTTAGGCGAAATGTAATTTAGAATATGTGCTAAATAAGATTATTTTTGAGACAAATTTGTCAATAATTCCTCTAAGCTTTTTAGTGTCATGGTAAATCCTTCTTTAAAGCCCATTTCGATCATTTGTTCCATTCGCTCCAGAGATTCATTATAAATGGTAATATGTACTTTTGTAGTTCCATTTAGATCAGTAAAATTCAAATCCCATTCAGAACCTGGTAATTGAGGATTTTCATCTTTGTCTGAAAAAGCATTTAAGAATTTAAAATTAGTTTTCGGGCTAATAGAAGTATATTGCTGAATAGACCAATGCTCTTGTCCCTCCGGACTTACCATGGCATAAAATCGTCGTCCGCCCACTTCAAAATCCATTACTTTTGTTTTTGATTCCCAAGGTTTTGGTGCCCACCACTGGTCCAGAATTTCCTGCTTAGTGTAAGCTTCCCAAACCAAAGAAAGTTCGGCTGCAAATTCTTTTACAATCGTTACTGTTTTGGTGGCTTTGTCAACAGTAAAGTCAAATACTAAATTTCCCATCTTTTCTATTTTTTAATTGTTGTTAATAATTGGTCAAGTTGATTGAATCTGGTCTGCCAAATTTCTCTGTACTGGCTGAGCCATTGGTCAATTTCTTTCATTTTTTCAATTTCAAGAGAGTAATAAATTTCCCTGCCCTGATGTTCTTGTTTAACTAATTCGCATTCGGATAAAATGCGAAGATGTTTGGAAATTGCTTGTCTTGTAGTATTAAAATTTTCTGCAATGGCATTTGGTGTCATTGCTTGTACTGCAATTAAAGATATAATAGCCCGCCTTGTTGGATCTGCTATTGCCTGAAAAATGTCTCTTCTCATTTTTGTATATATACTAAATACGAAACTAATTGGTTGCAAATATATATGCAACTTTTTAGTTTCGCAAATTTTTAAGAAGTTATTTTGGAAATAGTTCAATAAAATTTAAAAATGATAGCTTTTTAGTCGAGTTGAAAGCAAGGGCAATTGGCTCTATTAAATGTTGCAGAGCTGTATTTTAATTTGTGAAGTAAGGGAGAGCCGTAGGTTCGACATATTGTATGTTTAACATATTCGTTCGTATGAGATTTTATAGGGAATTTTAAAATGGATTAAAATCTGTCATTGCATATTCATTCCCGCGTAATTTTGATGTTTATAAAGATGATTTGTTTGAAATCACGTAAATCATTTGCCGCACTGTGGTTATGCGTATCTTAGGGATTAGTCTAAAGTTAAAAAAATAAAAAAGCATAATTTAATTTAAACTATAAAAATAGTCTTCATCAAATAATCTAATATAAACAACTAAATTTTCTCCACCAATTCAAAAAATAATATTTCCCTAAATAACACCCCAACAAATAAATTCTGATTTCGTATATTTGCCCAACCAAACTTCACACTTAATTATGAGCCAAAAAGTATTACTTAATTCAAAAGAAGTTACTATTATACTCCATCGTTTGGCTTGTCAGTTAATCGAAAAACATCTTGATTTCTCTGATACTATTTTAGTTGGAATCCAGCCAAGAGGCATTTTTTTAGCGGAACGTTTAAAACAAATATTACAGAGCGAATACAATACTCCCGAAATTTCTTTGGGATATTTGGACATCACTTTCTTTCGGGATGATTTCCGCAGAACAGATAAACCGCTGGAAGCCAATAAAACACAAATCAATTTTATAGTCGAAAACAAAAAAGTTATTTTTATCGATGATGTTTTGTTTACCGGACGAAGCATTCGTTCTGCCTTAACGGCAATTCAGTCTTTCGGGAGACCTTCAGAAATCGAATTGTTGGTGTTAATTGACAGGCGTTTTAGCCGTAATCTGCCAATTCAGCCCGATTATCGCGGCCGTCAGGTAGATGCGATAAATAACGAAAAAGTAGTAGTGAACTGGAAAGAAAATGATGGGGAGGATGTCGTGTACCTGGTGACAAATTAGTTTAATCGGTTGACCGGTTAATTGTTTAATCGGAAAAACCAAACGATTAAATAGTTCAAAAAAATTAAACGGTTAAACAAATAAACATATAAACAAATACAATGAAAGAATTAAGCGTAAATCATTTATTAGGAATTAAATATATCAACGAGAATGATATTAACCTAATTTTTGAAACGGCAGATCATTTTAAAGAAGTCATTAACAGACCTATTAAAAAAGTTCCTTCATTGAGAGATATTACTATAGCCAACATTTTCTTCGAAAACAGTACACGAACAAAACTTTCGTTTGAGTTGGCCCAAAAAAGATTATCGGCAGATGTTATTAGTTTTTCTGCTGCTCAGTCTTCGGTTAAAAAAGGAGAAACACTTATTGATACGGTAAACAATATCCTTTCGATGAAAGTAGATATGGTTGTCATGCGCCACTCCAATCCCGGAGCAGCTTATTTTTTATCCAAAAACGTCAAAGCTAGTATAGTTAACGCCGGAGACGGGGCACATGAACACCCAACGCAGGCTTTGTTAGACAGTTATTCGATCAGAGAAAAACTGGGCGATGTCGCCGGAAAAAAAGTAGTTATTGTAGGTGATATTCTGCACTCGCGTGTAGCGCTTTCGAACATATATGCTTTGCAGATGCAGGGTGCTGAAGTAAAAGTATGCGGGCCGAAAACCTTGATTCCGAGATATATTGAATCACTTGGTGTAACGGTTGAACCAAATTTACGAAAAGCATTAGAATGGTGTGACGTTGCCAATATGCTTCGCGTACAAAACGAGCGTATGGATGTGAACTTTTTTCCTTCAACACGTGAATATGCTCAGCAATACGGAGTCGATAAACCACTTTTAGATTCTCTTGGAAAAGAAATCGTGATCATGCACCCGGGACCAATTAACAGAGGAGTAGAGATTACTTCAGAAGTAGCCGACTCCAATCATTCTGTAATACTCAATCAGGTAGAGAATGGAGTAGCCATTAGGATGGCGGTTATTTATCTTTTGGCTTCGAAAATACAATAGATTTAGTTTAAATTTTCAGGTTTTTCAGGTGAGCGAAGTTGAAGCCCATTTTACCTTATAAGCCTTCGACTCCGCTCAGGGTGACAGTGTGAAAAACCTGAAACTTGAAACCTGAAACAACAAATAAAAAAACTTCGTACATTTGTCTTCAGAAATATCAATTTTTATATAAGCCCCACAAATTATAAAATGAAAGTAGATCAAAAAGGACATACCGTTACCATCAAAGATACCCAAGGAGATTTTAAATCTTTTTTGGATAAAGTGACGCAGCAGTTTAAAACCTTTGAAAAACAAAATATTATTATCGATTTAACCTCAGATTCTAAGTTATCTGAAAGTGATGTAAAACTTTTTTTGCCTCTTTCCAAACAACAAAAAAAAGCAAAGAAATCATTTGTTATTGTCGTTTCAGATCTTGATTTCAATGCTATTTCTGATAAACTAATTGTTGTTCCATCTCTTTTAGAGGCGCACGATATTATCGAAATGGAAGAAATAGAAAGAGACTTGGGATTTTAGATTTAAAGTTCTGATTTTGAATTTTAGATTAATGCTGAATCTAAAATATTTCAATCTAATCTAAAATCTAAAATCAATCTAAAATCTAAAATGAAATTAACCATACTCGGCTGTTATGCCGCAACTCCCAGAACTCTTACGAATCCGACTTCTCAGGTTTTAGAAATCAAAAACAGATTGTTTCTAATTGACTGTGGTGAAGGAACTCAGGTTCAACTGCGTAAGAACAAGATTAAATTCTCAAAAATTAATCATATCTTTATTTCGCATCTGCATGGAGATCATTTCTTTGGATTAATCGGAACTATTTCGACTTTTGCACTTTTAGGAAGAACGAACGATTTACATATTTACGGTCCAAAAGGATTGAAGGAAATTATTACGTTACAATTAAGGTTGTCGAATTCCTGGACGACTTATAGTTTGCTTTTTCATGAATTAGAATCTGACAAAAGTGAAGTGATATTTGAGGACAACAAGGTAATTGTGAGCACAATTCCGTTGAAACATCGTGTATATACCAATGGATTTTTATTTCAGGAAAAGACCGGCGAAAGAAAACTAAACGTAGATGCTGTGAAGCGATACAACATACATACGGCTTATTTTCAAAAGATAAAAAACGGAGGAAATATAACGCTTGATGATGGAACCGTAATTGAAAACGAAAAATTATCCTTTGACCCAATTCCTGCAATGAGTTTCGCTTTTTGTTCGGATACAGTTTACAATGAAGCTATTATTCCGATTATTGAAAATATCGATATCCTGTATCACGAATCTACATTTTTGGAATCAGAAGCTGCTTTGGCGGAAAAAACATTACATTCAACAGCAAAGGAAGCCGCAAAAATTGCTTTGAAAGCAAATACAAAACAATTGGTTTTAGGTCATTATTCGACAAGATATCAAGGAATCGAACCTTTTAAATTAGAGGCTGAAGAAATTTTTCCAAATGTACTTTTAGCAGATGACGGAGTTACTTTTGAGTTTTGAATTACCTGATATAACATTAAATATATAATTCTAATAATCTAAAAAAATGAACGATTTAAGTAATTATAGAAAATCTTACGAAAAAAGTCAATTGTTGGAAACTTCTATTCCGGAAGATCCCATTAATCTTTTTAACCGATGGTTTCATGAAGTGGAAGATTTTGGCGGAAGCGGAGAAGTAAATGCCATGACTGTTTCGACGATTGGATTGGATGGTTTTCCAAAATCGAGAGTGGTTTTATTAAAGAAATTCTCAGAAGAAGGTTTTGTATTTTATACCAATTATAATTCGGAAAAAGGAAAAGCAATTGCTTCAAATCCGCATGTTTGTTTATCTTTTTTCTGGCCCGAAATGGAGCGTCAGGTGATCATTAAAGGAATTGCTCAAAAGACTTCTGAAGGTATTTCAGACAATTATTTTGATTCACGTCCTGATGGAAGTAAACTAGGAGCAGTAGTTTCTAATCAAAGCGAAGTAATTCCGTCACGAACTTTTTTAGAAGATAACCTAAAAGAACTGGAAAAAAAATTTGAAGGTAAATCGATCATAAGACCGGAGCATTGGGGAGGTTATTTAGTAACGCCTCTCCAAGTCGAATTCTGGCAGGGAAGAGCAAATAGACTTCACGACAGAATTCGTTACACAAGCCAGTCAGATTTTACCTGGTCAATTCAAAGATTAGCACCTTAATATAAGATTTAACTTATTTTTTTTAAAATAAAATGTATTTCATCGATTTTTTTTGTTTTTTATCGATATCTTGATTAGTTTTGGAGTCACTAAAAAGATAAGAGAATCACTTAGTCAGTAAAATTTAAGTTGATTTCATAGGATATATTTAACAAAGATGCAAAAAACGTTATTAAAATAGTTTGCAGATTTTGAAAAGGAAGTTAGTATTCAGGTTTAGTTATTAGGTCGTTACAATTATTTGTAACGGCCTATTTTTTTATGAATAAAATAAAATGTAGACTCATAATATTGGAATTAGAGGCATGATTTTTTGATCATTTGTTAATTATTTATAAAATGTTAACAGAATTAAAAAAAAGGCAGTGATTAGAATTTCTTTTGTAAATTAGAACTTCAGTAAAATAGTAACTTCACATTTGGGGTTTCTAAACCTTAGTATCTTATGAAAAATTTAATTTTAATACGACATGCAAAATCAAGTTGGGATGCACCTTTAAAAGATTTTGACAGACCTTTAATGAAAAGAGGTATTTTAGATGCTCATAATGTATCGGGAAACATTACAGAATTTCTGCCTAAAACATATATAATCTGGAGCAGTCCGGCTGCACGTGCTACAGAAACCGCTCTTATATTTGCGCAAAATATTTCCTATCCCATAGAAAGCATTTTATATAAGGACGAATTGTACACTTTTGATGGCAGACAGCTCGAAAAAGTTATCAAATCATGTGATAATAGTTTCGAAAGCGTTATTCTTTTTGGACATAACGAGGCTATTACAAATTTTGTTAATAAATTTGGAGATGTTTTTATTGAAAATGTCCCTACTTCAGGCTTCGTTTCTTTACGATTTGAAGAGGATAGCTGGGATAAAATTAATAAAGGCAAAACCCATAAAACAATTTTTCCCAAAGATTTAAAATAAACAACGTGCACGAACAGAAATATATAGACAGAGAAAAAAGTTGGTTAGCGTTTAATGCAAGAGTACTTCAGGAAGCGGCAGATAATACAGTGCCATTATTAGACAGACTTCGATTTGTTGGAATTTTTTCAAATAATTTAGACGAATTTTTCAGGGTACGTTATGCCGCAATTCGAAGATTGAGTCTTTCCGGAATTTCAGGCGAAAAATATCTGGGAGGTGTTTCTGCTCAGCAATTAATTAAGGATATTACAGAAATCGTAATTCAGCAGCAATCTGAAAGTTTACGTATTTTAAGTAATATTGAAGCTGAACTTGAGGCTGAAAATATTTTTATTATTAAAGAGGATGAAATTACAAAAGAGCAGGATAATTATTTAAAAGATTTTTTTACTCAAAGATTAAGTCCTGAACTTGTTACCATTATATTAAACGATCTGGCAGAATTTCCGGTTCTTAAAGACACGTTAGGATATTTGGCTGTTCGATTGGAAATGAACAAAAATGACGAAGTTCGTTACGCTGTCATAGAAATCCCTAAAACAATCAACAGATTTGTTGTATTGCCTTCTGATGATGATAAACATTATGTTATCTTAATTGATGATGTTATTCGTCATAACCTGAAAAACATTTTTAATATTTTCGACTATAAAAGTGTTTCCGCCCATATGATAAAAATCACACGGGATGCACAGCTGGACATAGACAGCGATTTGAGTAAAAGTATGCTCGAAAAAATTGCAACTTCTGTTAAAGACAGGAGAATTGGAGAACCAGTTCGTTTTATTTATGATAGTCAGATTGAAGAAGATACGCTGCATTTCTTTTTGGAAAAAATGAAAATTGTTGAAACAGATAGTATCATTCCGGGTGGAAGATATCACAATCGCCGTGATTACATGAGTTTTCCCAATTTAGGAAGGTACGATTTACTTTATAAGCCAAATGAGCCATTACCAATTCCAGGCTTGAGTTTGGGAGGTAGTATTCTGGAGAAAATCAGTAAAAAGGATTATTTGTTACACGCTCCATATCAGTCATTTTCTTACCTGACAAAGTTTTTGCGTGAAGCAGCATTAGATCCAAAAGTAACGAGCATAAAGATCACTTTATATCGTTTGGCCAAGAATTCCCAAATTATAAGTTCTCTTATAAATGCGGCAAAAAATGGTAAAAAAGTAGTGGTACAAATCGAACTTCAGGCACGTTTTGATGAGGCCAGCAATATTTCGTATGCAGAGCAAATGCAAACTGAAGGTATTGAGCTTATTTTTGGAATCAAGGGATTAAAAGTACACAGCAAAATTTGTGTAATTGAAAGAATTGAAGACGAAAAAACACGTCGATATGGCTTTATTTCAACAGGAAATTTTAATGAAGCTACGGCAAAAATTTACACAGATGTAACACTTTTTACGTGTAATCCGGGAATACTAAAAGATATCTCGAAAATATTTGAGTTTTTTGACATCAATTACAGAGTGCATCGTTACAAACATTTAATTGTGTCGCCGCATTACACCCGAACTAAATTTATCAAACTGATAGATCGTGAAATTCTGCACGCCTTGGCTGGTAGAAAAACACATATAAAATTGAAAATGAATAGTTTATCTGATTTTAAAATGATCGATAAGCTCTATGAAGCAAGCAATGCGGGGGTTAAAATTCAGCTTCAGGTAAGAGGAATCTGCTCGCTGATTCCGGGAATTCCTGGGATGAGTGAAAATATAGAGGCAATTAGTATTGTTGATAATTATCTGGAACATACGAGGGTTTATATTTTTGGAAACGCCGGTTTAAACGAAGTATACATTTCATCTGCCGATTTTATGACCAGAAATCTGGATGGAAGGGTTGAGGTTACTTGTCCAATTTATGATTTGTCCATTAAAAAAGAACTAATAGATAATTTTAATATAGCCTGGAAAGGGAATGTAAAAGTGAGGTATCATTCTTATAAACTTGACAATAAATACAAAGCCAGAAACCATCACGCTCCTTTTAGGGCACAATTGGAAACCTATAAATATTACCAGAGTAAAATTGAAATAGCCGAAGAAGCTGTTCAGAAAACAAATTAATAACCACACCAAATTTTAAATTTCAAATCATAAGTGAGCATGATTAAAATAAAAAAATTCGCAGCAATAGATATCGGTTCAAATGCCATGAGGCTTTTGATATCTAATGTTGTTGAACAAGAAGGCAAAGAACCGCAATTTAATAAAAGTTCACTTGTTCGTGTGCCAATACGTTTAGGTCAGGATGCCTTTACGGTTGGTGAAATTTCAACAGAAAATATAGACAGAATGGTTGATGCCATGAAAGCATTTAACCTTTTAATGAAAGTCCACAAAGTAGAAAGATATAAAGCTTATGCAACTTCTGCAATGCGCGAGGCTTACAATGCTAAGGAAGTTGTAGAATTGATTAAGAAAAAAGCAGACATAAAAATCGAAATTATTGATGGTAAAAAAGAAGCGGCTATTATTGCTTCAACAGATTTGCATCATTTGCTTAGAACAGATCAAACTTATCTTTTTGTGGATGTTGGAGGTGGAAGTACTGAGTTTACGTTATTTTCTGATGGAAAAATGATTAACTCAAGGTCTTTTAAAGCAGGTACGGTACGTTTATTAAATAATATGGTTCATGATGTAGTATGGGATGAAATCGAAAAATGGATAAAAACAACGACCAATGATTATGAAGAAGTAACTCTTATTGGTTCCGGAGGAAATATCAATAAATTATTTAAAATGTCCGGAAAGCAACAGGAAAAACCATTGTCATACATTTATATCAGTTCGCAATATGCCTTTTTAAACTCGCTGACTTACGAGCAAAGGATTGCTGAATTAGGTCTAAATTCTGACCGAGCAGACGTAATTATTTATGCAACCCGTATTTATTTGAATGCTATGAAATGGAGTGGAGCTCGTCAGATTTTTGTTCCAAAAATAGGACTTTCTGATGGTATCGTGAAAGCGATGTATTTTGGTAAAATTTAATTCCTTATAAAATTCTTTAATAAATGAATAAAACAAGACTTGAAGCTTTTAGTGATGGGGTTCTGGCTATTATTATCACCATTATGGTTCTAGAAATTAAAGTGCCTCACGGTACAGATTTTGCTGATTTGTTACCTTTATTTCCTAAGTTTTTAAGCTATATCCTTAGTTTTATTTATATTGGAATTTACTGGAATAATCATCATTATTTGATTCACAGTTTATCAAAAGTTAACGCAAAAGTCCTTTGGGCTAATTTGCATTTATTGTTCTGGCTGTCTTTAATCCCGGTTGCTACAGGCTGGATGGGAGAGCATAATTTTGCTAAACCATCTATGACTTTGTATGGAATTGTTATGTTTTTATCTTCTGTAGCCTATTTTATTTTACAGAGAATTATAATTATTAATGAAGGAGAAAATTCAGTATTGGCAAAAGCAATAGGAAACGATCTTAAAGGAATTACTTCTACAGCTTTGTATGTTTTTGGAATTTTTTGCTCTTTTTACAGCGAATGGATCTCTGGAGCTGCTTATCTTACAGTTGCTTTGTTGTGGCTTATTCCAGATAAAAGAATTGAGAAGATTTTTACTTCTAAAAATTAATGCAGACTAATAAAAATTTCTGTATAATAGAAAAAATAAATAATACTAAGGTAAATCCAATCCAAATGTTGAACGCAAAAGTTCAATGTTTGGGTTAATTTCTAATAAACGATTGTAGCGGTCCTGATCGTTAAAACTTCTCTTGGTTTCTATGGCTTCATTTACAATTACTTCAATTGTAATGTCGTGATTATGCAGATGTCCTTTTAGATGCCCTAAAAGTCCATTGATCTGGCTTTCAAAGTCTAGTTTAGAACCTTCGTTTGGCAATTCAAGTGTAATGACTGTTCCGTTTAGTTTTGGATCGTTAATCAATAATAAAGATTCCATAATTTTGAAACCTTTCTCACCCAAACGCTGTGCATACTTGTTCCAATACAAAAGCATATCTGTTTCAGTAAATTCTTCTCTAAGCAGAACCGAAGAAGGTTTTACATAAGATTTACTGTTAGCTTCCAACTCTTTTTTCTTTCGGATACTCGCCAATGAAAAAGCAGAAACTTTAGGCTCGTTGCTTGAAGGGATGTTATTCGTTAGGTTTTTTTCGTTTTTTGTTTCGGCTTGCGGTGTTTTAATTGTACCATTCTCAGTTTGAGAAGATAAATTGTTGTATGGATTGACATTGGAATTGATATTGTCATTGCCTTTTTCCGAAACATTTGGATCTTGACTTTCAACTTTCAACTTTGGACTTTGGACTTCAGTTATAGAGTACGCTCCATTTTTAAAATAAGTTGGCGGAATTATGAATTGCTCAACTTTTTTTTTTCTCCATCAAAGTTGATAGAGGCTAATTGCATTAGACATAATTCGACCAAAAGACGTTGATTCTGGCTTAATTTGTATTTTAAATCGCAATCGTTGGCAATGTCAATTCCTTTTAATAAAAAATCCTGAGAACATTTTTGTGCCTGTACACCATACATTTGCTGAGCTTGTTCTCCTACTTCAAGCAAGCTTAAAGTGGCAGGGGTTTTGCTAACCAATAAATCCCTGAAGTGTGAAGCTAAACCGGCAATAAAATGATGCCCGTCAAAACCTTTTGCAAGAATATCATTATAAGCCAATAAAAGATCAGGAATTTTATTTTCTAAAAGTAAATCGGTAATGTTGATGTACGTTTCGTAATCTAAAACGTTTAGGTTTTCGGTTACAGCCTGACGTGTTAAGTTGTCTCCGCAATAAGAGACCACACGGTCAAAAATCGATAACGCATCTCGCATCGCGCCATCTGCTTTTTGAGCGATAATGTGCAAAGCATCGTCTTCAAAATTTATTCCCTGACTTGTAGCAACTTCAGCCAAATGCTCTTTAGCATCTTTTACCGTAATTCTCTTGAAATCAAAAATCTGACAACGTGATAAAATCGTTGGAATAATTTTATGCTTTTCTGTTGTAGCTAAAATGAAAATAGCATGTTTTGGCGGTTCTTCTAATGTTTTTAAAAAGGCATTAAAGGCAGCCGAAGACAACATATGAACCTCGTCAATGATATAGACTTTATATTTCCCGGTTTGTGGTGGGATTCGAACCTGATCAATAAGGTTACGAATATCATCAACCGAGTTGTTGGATGCTGCATCTAACTCAAAAACGTTAAATGCAAAATCTTCATTTGGATCATCATACCCCGGCTGATTTATCTTTCTGGCCAAAATACGCGCACAGGTTGTTTTTCCAACTCCACGCGGTCCTGTGAACAAAAGTGCAGAAGCAAGGTGATTGCTTTCTATGGCATTTAGCAAAGTGTTGGTAATGGCTTTTTGCCCTACAACATCCTTAAAGGTCTGCGGGCGGTATTTACGAGCCGATACTACAAATTGTTCCATATTATCTTTTATTCGATAGCAAATATAGAGTATAATTTAATGAATTAAAAATTTAAAAATTGAAAGATTTTAAGTGTTTTCAATATCAGAAAGTAAGGTCTTATATTAATCTAAATACCATAATAATTTATACGAATCTGGTAAAGTGAATTTCAAACTACTTAAGAAGCTTCTTTTTTATCCTTAAAATTATTTTTTCTAATATTCATTCCGTAAGTGTAATTAGTTGAAAGGATTACATCGTTGCAGTCAAAATGTTTAATGATTCCGCTTTCCTGCAGAGCTACAACCCAGCACGTATTCTGATGCATTCCGTAATCAATAAGGAAAATTGCCTGACCGGTTCCTAATGGTGTTTCTACTAATATTGAAGGTTTTAATTGGTGTATCATGATTTCTAATTTTTTATAAAAGTACATTTGCTTAGAAATAAGGCAGTTATATGATTGTTGGAATTCTTTACAGAATTAAGGGAAGAAATTTTGAACTGCTTTAGATTCTCAATAATTTATGGATAAAGGCAATGTCTAACTTAAGAAAAAAAGTATCATTCTATTTATGTTTGCCTGGTTAAAAAAGATACAGAATTATTTAAATCTAATTGTAAGTTTTGATATAAAAATAATTCTTTTAAAAGTATCAAATAATAATTTGTAATAATTTTTTGTAATGAAAAATACACTATTTTTAATCTGGAAACTAAAGTCTTTATCGATGAAGGAACGAAACGGCTAAACTTTTATGTACGGTTACGCCTGCAGTATTAGACGATTTGTTTGTAGAAATGGCTGCATATCTTGAAACGGCTTCTTCAAATACAGAAAGTGAAACGAAGGAGAAAGTAAATTCCCTTTTTGAAAAGTACGGACAGAAAGTGTTTACTTCAAATCAGGGTAAAAAATATGATAAAGTAAAAGCAGAACTTTTAAGATTTAAATCTAATCATCATATTATTTTCTATCAAATAATTTCAAATCACGAAATAGAAATTATCAGGATTCTTCACGGTCGAATAGATTTAAAAAGCAAATTTTAAGGTTATCTGTGTTTTTTTAGGAAAAATCTAATGTCAAATCCACTCACTTCATGAACTGGGAAAAATATAAATACTACCTGATCATTTTATAATTTTTTTTACGCTAATTCATTTAATTTTAAATGATTAATTATAAAAAAATACCATTATGAAAATCAAATCAATTGTATTAGGAATTAGTCTTTTTCTTTCTTTGTTATCATGCGCTCCAAAAGATTCAGACATTGAAAAAGAAATTAGTGAAAAATTAAGTGATACGCCTAGTGTACAGGTTACGGTTCATGAAGGGGTAGCTACCATTGTGGGAACTTGCGACGATGATGCTTTCAAAAAAAACATAGAAAGTTCAGTTAAAGCTGTTAAAGGTGTTAAATCGGTAGTAAACAATTGCCAGATTCCACAACCAAATATTGAACCTGCAGCAGCAGCGGTTATAATTAATTCGGATAGTGATTTAGACAAATCGGTAGGGAAAGTAATAAAAGCTTATGATGGCGTGAGTGCTACTGTTGTGGGTGGTGTGGTTACACTTTCAGGAGAAATTAAAAGAAGCGAACTCCAGCCTTTGATACAAAGTATACAGGAATTAAAACCGCAAAAAGTCGATAACAAATTAACAATTAAATAATAACGCTATGAGTTTACAAGATAAATACAAAGAGTTAACAGATTTGGCGAATAATTTAGGTATATCGAATTTGGAGGTAAGGGAGCAGGATAATGTTCTATATATTGATGGAACGGCAAAATCTGCTGCAAACAAAGAAGAACTTTGGAATGCTTATGGGAAAATTGACCCAGAGTTCAGATCGGCAGATGTGGTGATGAATATTGCTGTTGTTGAACGAGAAGCTACAGAATATACAGTAAAAAGTGGAGATTCTTTATCAAAAATAGGAAAATTGCATGGCGTTTCCTGGCAGGATATTTTCGAAGCCAATAAAGATCTTATTAAAAATCCGGACCTTATTCAGCCAGGGTGGAAATTAAAGATACCAACTATGTGATTTATTTTGCGTGTTGTTTTAAAAAAGTCTTTCATTTTATGAAGGACTTTTTTTTATGTCTTTACCAAGCATGAAGCAATCTTATTTAGTGAATCAATTTACTTTTGATTGATAGCGTGACTGCTTCATGCCTCGCAATGACTAATGTAACCTAAAGCCCTAGCCCTGATGGGAGCGGCATCCTTTTTCTTGCTTCTTTAGCAAGAAAAAGATACAGCGGACAGCAGGAAACAGCTCTAGAAACTACCTTCCCTTTATACTCAAATCGAATAGAAATTTTGCTGTTTCCTGATCTGAGTGTGCGGAGAAACCTGCTACATAAACACCCTTTTTGCCTGATGTTGATTTAATTCCGTATACAACTGCCTCATCACCCGGGTCTGAATCCCCCTCGTATCGATACACATGAACAATTTCAAATTTTTCGGGATTTTTTTTAATCATGTCTGCATTTCGATTGAAATCACATGTAAATCCTTTTTCATTCAATTGATCTAAAGCCTTTGAGACAGTTGCGTAATGATACATTTTAGCCATAATAAATGAATTTAAAATTAAGGATTTTAAAGGTAACTAATTTAAAATTAAAACGTTAAGAAAGTTTTGTGAAAACTGAAAATTAAATTCTGTTTTCTTCGCTGATAAATCGCTACTTTTGCGACGCAGACCGCCTTATCGTCGTTCCGATTCGTTGGGAGGGAGGAAAGTCCGGACACCACAGAGAAGCATAGCGGGTAACACCCGTCGGCGTTAGAAATGGCGCAAGGACAAGTGCAACAGAAAGTATGTACAGGTAATGCTGTAGTGAAACCAGGTAAACTCTATGCGGTGAAATACCAAGTATATCAGCATTTAAGGGCTTCTCGTCCGTTGTTGAAGGGTAGGTAGCTTGAGTCATACAGTAATGCATGATCTAGATAAATGATAAGGCCTTGATTTATCAGGGACAGAATCCGGCTTACAGGTCTGCATTTTTTATATATTTGTGAAAGCTCTAACTCATTTTCATGAATTTTATTCCTTAAGATTTAGTGTCTATTTTTTTTAATCTTTTTTATACTGTTGAATTTTTTAATCTGCTTTGATGAATTCATTATATAAAGAAGCATTATATGTTTTTTTGGTTCAGTAAATGCTATTCACTTTTATTATAATGGCAGCGATTACGATTCTTAAAGAAAATATTTAAAACAAAATAAATGAAAACAAAAATCGGAATTTTAGGACTCGGAGGTGTTGGCGGCTATTTTGGCGGACTTTTGGCGAAGGCCTATTTTAAGTCGGATGAAATTGACATTGTCTTTATAGCTCGTGGCGAAAACCAAAAAGCAATCGCAGCCGACGGATTAAAAATCATAACTGATGATGCTGAAATGATTGTTTATCCCAATTTAGTATCGAATGATCCTGATGAAATTGGGGCTTTGGATTATTTGATTTGTGCGACAAAAACGTATGATATTGAAGAAAGTTTACTTTCATTAAAAAAATGTATTGTTCCAGAAACTATAATTCTTCCTTTGTACAATGGTGTTGATGCTCCTGAACGTATCGAGAAAATTTTTCCTGAAAATGAAGTTTTACAAGGTTGTGTATATATTATTTCGATGATTTTTTCTCCCGGAACAATCAGGAAAATCGGTTTTTATGAAAAATTGTTTTTCGGTTCAAGAACGGTTTCGGTTTCTAAGTTAGAAGAATTACAAAGTATTTTTCAAAAAGCAAAAATGGAAAGCTATTTGGTTGAAAACATTGAAGAAACAGTTTGGGAGAAATTTATATTTATTTCGGCTTTGGGTTCGGCAACCTCTTATCTGAATCAAAATATAGGTGAAATCCTTAATAATCAGCAATCAAAAGAAATTTACGTAGCATTATTGTATGAAATTGAAGCTGTTGCTAACGCAAAAGGATTACAATTACCAGCGGATATTGTAAAACAAACGATTATAAAACTAGAGAAATCGCCAAAAAATGCAACTTCATCAATGAACAGGGATTTATTAGCGGGAAACAAAACAGAAGTAACCTCGCTGACACAATTTGTAGTCAACGAAGGTTTAAAATATGGTATTGAAACTCCTCTTTATGAAAAGATTGCAAAGGTATTATTGTAATGTTACTATGATTCGTCTTTTGTAGTACGTACCAAACTGATTCCAGATGTAAAGAAAACGATTCCAAGTATTCCGTAAATAATAAGTGATTTAATATCTCGTGTTTCTCCTGAAGTACCGGCAAAAATTACTGCGGTATAAATAAGTCCGACAATTCCGAGAATAGTCAGCACTGCTCCAAAAAATCTTTTAAGGTTCATGATTTATGTTTTTAAAGGTTTATATCAAATGTACTTTTTGGATCCTTTTTAAGCGTTATACAATTACTTACAAAGCTTATATCATTTGCATACCATTAATTAAAATTTTAATGTAAGAAAATATTTTATTTTAATTGATTGTGTCGTTTAAATATTATTTTTGCTGAAAACATTTATACCATATGAAGAAGAAATACTTGTTCCTGCTTTTATCGGTTCTTTTAAATAACATTATTTATTCTCAAGAAGAAGAGGTTGTTTCTGTAGCAAAAAATCAATTTAGGATTAATATTCTATTATCTCCCGGTTTTGTTTATGAACATGGTTTTGACTCTAAGAACACGCTTTATTCAGAAGCAGGTTTGATTTTGGGTTACAGACATAGTGATTTTTATGATGAATCAACCTTGTATTTTGTACCCACTATAAATGAGCAATTTCGACATTATTATAATTTACAAAAAAGAGCCAATAAAGGAAAAAGGACAGCTCATAACTCAGGAAATTATGTAGCATTAATTGCTGTTTATAATTTTAAATCGATTTCAGTTAATGAAAAATTTAACGAATATTGTCCATCATTTACAGTTGCACCGCTTTGGGGATTACAAAGAACTTATAAAAGAAAATTCAATATTGACCTAAACTTAGGTGCCGGAGTTAATATAGATAAAAATGATACTGATTTTATTGCTCTTGCCAATTTTAGCTTAGGCTGGGTAATTGGAAAATAAGATTCAATTAAATATTGATAAACCTTGATTTATCAAGGCTTATCTATTTTAAATTCTAACCCAATATTACGAACACTTTCAATCTTGATTTTTGGATCTGAATTAAAATATTTTCTAAGCCTGCTGATAAAAACATCCATACTTCGCCCAGAGAAATAATCGTCTTTTTTCCAGACTGACATTAAAATTTGATCCCTCTTTAATAACTGGTTATGGTTCAGATATAAATACTCAATAAGAGAAGCCTCCATTTCTGTGAGCTGCTGGACATGATTTTTATTATTAAGAGTTAATCGTTCATTGTCAAAAACATAAGAGCCAATTTCAATTATATTATTCCCGTCCAGACTTCTCTTTTGTTCGATTCTCTTTAGAATATTCTGCAAACGCAGAATGAGTTCGTCGACTTCGAAGGGTTTTACGATGTAGTCATCTGCACCTAGTTTTAATCCAATGATTTTATCTTCTTTTAACTTTCTTGCGGTTAGAAAAATAAATGGAATCTCAGGATTGACTGTAATGATTTTTTCAGCCAATGAAAATCCATCCATTTTTGGCATCATGACGTCAAAAACACATATATCAAAAGTCTGATTTTTAAAATAGTCCAGCGCTTTTTCTCCATTTTCTGCCCAGATTACTTCAAATTGTTGCAGTTCTAAATATTGTTTTAAAATGGATGCAAAATCAAAATCGTCTTCGGCTAAAAGTAATTTTTTCAAAATAAGGTGATTAAACTTTTAATAAAATAGTAAACTGGGTTCCTTTTCCTAAATCACTCACAACATTAATAGTTCCCTGATGTGCTTTTATAATTTGATCGACATAATACAGTCCTAAACCTAAGCCTTTTGTGTTATGTAGATTTCCTTGTTGGACGCGATAGAATTTTTCAAAAAGAAGTGATTGTTTGTTTTTTTCAATTCCAATTCCGTCATCTTCCACACTAATCGAAAATTGATTTTGTACGATTCTTGTTTTGATCGTAATCGTATTCGAACCATATTTTACAGCATTTTCCAAAACATTTAAAAAAGCAGTTGTCAGGTGGAACTTATCTAAAACTAAAATTGTTTTCTGTGTTTGAAAATCAGTTTGAAGGTTGATTTTTGGGAATGTAATTTTAAAATCATTTATGATGGAAAGCAGAAAGTCTTCGGTTTCTATTTTTTCTTTTTGCAATTCAATTTCGTTTTCAGCTAGAGAATTCGCCATAACCTGATCGATTAAACTTTGTAGACGATTGTTTTGGCGAGAAATTGTATTGACAATGGCATTGAAATTTTCATCGTTTTCACGAATGCTTTTCTGTTCCAGAATTTTGGTAGAAATACCCAAAGTTGCCAAAGGCGTTTTGAGTTCGTGCGTAATATTATTGATGAAGTCCGTTTTAACATCAATGACTTTTTTGTGTTTGATTAAAGCTTTAATGGCGATTGTAAAAAGCGTAATGAGCGTTAAAATTGAAAGTAGTGACAACATCAGAATGAAAGTCATTCGTCTTAAAATAATCATTTCCCAATCAATAACAGAAACATACATGGAATCTTCGGTTAGTAATTTATAACCCTGTTTTTCAAAAGTTCCGTTAGTTGTTCCAACATAATTCCGAACCAGAAAAGCATGATTTAAAGATGCTAAATTGCCATATAATTTGTTTTGGATAAAAGGTTTTTCAGAGAAAATGGTATCAGCTTTTTGAGCATTTTTGTACAAAATGAACTTATTAAGCACAATCGCAAAGTCGATTTTTAAATTAGGTAAATCCCTTTCGAGTTTTCGTTTGATTTTTTGTGTTAAGGCATCGCTGAATTCATTTTTAAGAATACCATTCTTAATATCAATTTTATTCTTTTCCCCCTTAATATAATTTTCTGATAATTGTTTATACAGCGTTTCCTTTTTTGAAACAATAACCGAATCAATATCGCTGTAATTATTCGAAATCTGAGCAATCTCGTTTTTTATTTCAATATGAAACTGGGCCACTTTATAGTCGTAAGCGGTTTTTACCAAATAACATTGCACTGTCGATAAAACGATCAGCGCGACGATTGAAAACGCAATTAACAAGTTGATTTTTTGTTTCATAAATCTGAAAATTCTTTTTCAAAAATAAAGCTTTTATGATACATTCTGCGCTTTAACCTTGCATTAACCTCCAATTAACTTTCGCATTACTTTTTTAGAAGCATTTTTGCACCAGCTTAATTTAAAATCCTTGTAAAATGAATATTTATCTGCCTTTAAAACTTCTAATATTGTTATTTCTTTTTTTTCTTTCTTTTACTGCTAAAGCCCAAAATGAAACACCGAAAGACAGTATTTCAAATGAGTTAAATGATGTTGTAATCAGTCAAAATAAAAAGACATTTACTAACATCAACGGCAACATAAAAGTAGACGTTGCGAATTCTATTTATAATTCGATTCCCAATTCGGTTGATTTACTGGCTAAATTACCAACGATTCAAATTAGTTCAGATAAAGAAAACATTATAGTTGTTGGTAAAGGAAATCCGTTGATTTATATAGACAATCAAAAATCAGGTATGAATGATTTGAATGCTTTGTCTGTTGCTGATATAAAAACGATTGAAATTATTCAGAATCCATCTTCTAAATATGAAGCCGAAGGAAGATCTGTGATTTTGATTACTCGAAAATTCAGCAAAAAAGATAGTTTTAGAACTGAAATTTCAGAAGTTGCTTCTTTCAAAAAACACTACAATAATTACCTTGGATTTAATTGGGGTTTCAAAAAAAACAAATTAGAATGGAAAGTGAATTTTAATTACAATCGATTAAATCCTTGGGAAAATCATAGCATTGATTATCAAATTACTGATGCCGATATTGCCTCTAAATATGAGGTTACGGCTAACAGTAAAATAAATCAATTTGTTTTTGGAGGAGGTTTGTTTTATAAAATAAACGATGATGATTCATTTTCGTTTACTATAAATAGCAAGTTACACGCAGACGAATTTCCTATTAATACATTTACGGAGAATAAAAATAAAGAGGCGTTAAATAACGTCGTTACTTTGAGTGAAAATGACAATAGAAAGAATTTTGTTAATTCATTTTTAAATTATACTAAAATAATAAAATCAATTGACACACAGTTATTTACTGGATTTCAATATTCAAATTTCGATCGAAGTTCGTTGAGTTATGTTCAAAATAATTTTAACGATACAGCGTTCGAATTGGAACAAATTCGCGATCAAAAGTTTAAAGTTGATGTTTTTTCAGGAAGAGCAGACCTAGAGAGAAAGTTCAAAAGTGAATTGAAATTAGAATTTGGAGGATTGTATTCTTCTGCGAATTCAAAATCTGATTTTGATATATTTTATTATGATACTAGTAAAAATGAGATCAGTCATTATGATTTTAAAGAAGAAAATTCGGCAGGCTATACACAGCTTTCAGGTAAATTCAGGGAAATAGATTTTTCAATTGGGCTTCGCGTTGAAAACACTAAAGTACTCGGGAAATTCAAAGCTGATGTATTACCTTTAATTGATAAAAATTACACCAATTTATTTCCAAAAGCGCAATTTACATTCGTCATTGATAGTGCCAAAAGTATCAGTTTAAATTATGCTAAAAGTATTTCTAGACCTAATTACTCCTCTTTAAGCAATAGCGCGACGTATATAAATCCTTATTTTTTGTATGCTGGAAACATTAATTTGGATCCTACTTTTACAAACGAAATTTCATCGACTTTTCAGTATCATGAGAAATCGGTTAAGTTGAGTTTTTATCAGAATAAAAATCCGGTATTTAACAGTTTTTTTTATGATAAGACACAAAATATAATGACTTTTAAAGAGGTTAATCTGGATAAGGAATCAGGTTTTAATTTAGATTTTGAAATTCCATTTAGTTATAAATTATGGACAACAACGAATTCTGTAATTTTGAGTTTAGCTAAGATTGAAGACACTTCGGCAGTATTTTTAACTTCAAAACCTTATATGTATTATTATTCAAACAATGAATTTAAGCTCCCTAAAAATTATACGTTTGTTGTAGGCTGGTGGGGTGCGACAAAACAAAATAAAGGTATTTTTGAAGATGATGCCAATTTTATTATGGACGCATCACTTTCTAAAAAAATAAAAAAATGGAACTTTACGCTGAGTTGCAATGACATCTTTAAAAGTACAATTTATAAAGAGCAATTTACCATCAATTATGTCCGTTCAAAAGCAAGATATGTGGTTAATGCAAATGAAATTTCTATTGCTGTCCGGTACTCTTTCGGGAAAATAAAAGAAAGCGAATTCAACGAAAAAAGAGTTGATGAAAATGAAAACAGAATTAGGTAAAACAAAAAGAACCTTGAATTTCAAGGGACTTTTTATAGTTTGATAAGGTAGATTATCCTTCGTCTTCGTCTACTATTTTTAGAGGCGAAACACTCGGAAGTTCTTCATCATCATCAGTTGAGTTCAATTCGAAAAAACTAAAAAAAGAACCGCCATAACTTTTCTGGAAAGAGAAATTACTCAAATGTTCCATTTTTGTATATTTAGAATGTTCTATTATCATCATTCCATCTTCATGAAGCAACTCTCTTTCAAAAACTGTCAAAACAATTTTTTCAAAAGCGGACTGATCTAATCCATAAGGCGGATCAGCGAAAATAATATCATAAGAAGTTTTACAGTTTTCCAGAAATTTATAAACATCACTTTTGGTTGCAGCGATATCAAAATCATATTCTGATGCAACCTGTTTAATGAATTTTACGCAGCCAAAATCACCGTCAACAGATGTAATGGGTGCGCTTCCGCGTGAAGCAAATTCAAAACTAATATTTCCGGTTCCCGAAAATAAATCTAAAACTTTTAATCCGTCAAAACTAAAATGATTGTTCAAAACATTAAATAATGCTTCTTTGCTCATGTCAGTTGTAGGTCTTACAGGAAGGTTTTTTGGCGGAAAAATGCGGCGCCCTTTGTATTTTCCAGAAATGATTCTCATGATTGAAATAAGATATAATGTTTTTGATTTTCGATAGTCGAGAAGCTGTTTTTTTGCTGTAAAGTGCTTACATCCAAAAAGGATATATTACGAATGTACTTGTATGCTATGGCATAAAACGGATCGTTTTTGTCGATTGTGCCTAATAATTCGAGTGGGAAAATTTCGGGATTTAGACTCAATTGCTCGGCGGTAAAAAGCAAATAATAAATAAAGTCTTCCGGTGTATGATACTCAAAAGAATTAAAGAACAAGAGTTTTTGGTTTTCAACTACGATAATTTCAAAATGCTCCGGATTAAAATTGACGATCATTTTTTTGTCGTCATTATTTTTTGAAGACTCAAGAATTTTTTCCACCAAAATACTATTCACATGCTTGTAATCAAAAGAGCCAACATTGTCAATCAGAAAGTTATTAATATTTACATACGGAATATAAACCGCATTCATTTCGTAATTTGAAATTTTATCGTATGTAAAAAAATCGGTTTCAAAAACTTTTGTGGTGTATTGTAAATAGCTTCCCAGATAATTTTCATCAAAAAGCGCCGTTGGTACAAATGTTGAAAGATTGTTATTATGAATTACCATAATTTCATCATACGTACCTTTTAGTTCAGGATATTTTTTGAAAGCTTCTGCGAAGGACTCCTCAATTTTAGCTGTTTTTTTTGAATTATCAAACTGAACTTCATTGAACGAAGTAATAGTGTTATTTAATGTATCAAAACAACAAAAAGAAAATCCGTTCAGGGAAACCTGAATAGAAAGTTTTCTATAAAGTTTTGATGTAATATTAGTATTTTGAAATGCCATAATTTGATTTTCAATTCATTACCTGTTCTAGTATCAAGAAGGAATTTAATTCGAACACAAACTTACAAATAAAATAAATAACAATATCAATAACAATATCAATGTCAATGGGAAAAATTGAATTTTCAATTTCAAAAATTGCTAAGCAAAGAAATCAATTTTAAGTTAATTAAACATTTTGAAATTGATATTATTTATTTAACATTAACATTGAAGTTGTATTTAGACTTTTAGATTAATATTGAAATTGATTATTGATATTGGCATCGATTTTTGTCATTGCCATTGCCGTTTAAAAGTGCGTACTTTGTAATTCAACTTTACTCTATGAATTCAGCATTGTTTTACGGCATTTTACAAAGAAAATTTCCTTTTGCACCAACTTATAAGCAGGATATTTTTTTTCAAAAAATCGCTATTTTTTTGACCGAATCTGCTAACGATACGATTTTTGTACTGAAGGGCTATGCAGGAACAGGAAAAACAACCGTGATTTCGACTATTGTAAATAATCTGGGAGAAATTAACAAGAAATTTGTTTTGCTCGCACCAACAGGCCGTGCAGCAAAAGTAATTGCCAATTACTCGAATACACCGGCTTTTACAATTCATAAAAAAATATATTTTCCAAAAAAGACTTCGGGAGGTGGTGTGGCTTTTACCAAACAGGTCAACAAACATAAAAATACGATTTTTATCGTCGATGAGGCTTCGATGATTTCAGACAGCAATTCCGATTCGAAAGTGTATGATAATGGATCGCTTCTGGATGATTTGATTCAGTATGTGTATTCGGGAACCAATTGCAAAATGATTCTATTGGGAGATACGGCCCAGCTGCCTCCCGTGAATTTAGATATTAGTCCTGCGCTTGATACACATACTTTGGGTGCACATTACGATAAAGAAATTGAACATATAGAATTGGACGAAGTAATGCGTCAGGAGGAAAGTTCGGGGATTTTGTATAATGCTACCGAATTGAGGGAATTGCTGAAAGATAGTTTTATTACCGAATTTAAATTTAATGTAAAAAAGTTTAAAGACATTGTTCGTTTGACGGATGGTTATGATATTCAGGATGCCATAAATACTGCGTACAGCAATTACAGTATTGAAGACACGGCTTTTATTGTACGTTCGAATAAAAGAGCCAATCAGTACAATGAACAAATTAGAACCCGAATTTTGTTTAAGGAAAGCGAACTTTCTGTAGGAGATTTTTTGATGGTGGTAAAGAATAATTATTTCTGGCTAAAAGAAACCGATGAAGCCGGATTTATTGCCAACGGAGATATTATAGAAGTTCTCGAAATGTTCGGAATTAAAGAATTGTACGGATTTACTTTTGCGAAAGTAAAAATCAGAATGGTCGATTATCCAGATCAGAAACCTTTTGAAACGGTTTTGCTTTTGGATACCATTAAAAGTGAATCGCCATCATTAACCTACGAAGAATCAAATCGTTTGTATGAAGAAGTGATGAAAGATTATGAAGACGAAACTACGAAATACAAGAAATTTCAAAAGGTAAAAAATAACGAATATTTTAATGGGCTGCAGGTCAAATTCTCATACGCTATAACCTGCCATAAATCACAGGGAGGGCAGTGGAATACCGTTTTTATTGAGCAGCCGTATTTGCCAAACGGAATTGATCGTGATTATATTCGCTGGTTGTATACAGCAATGACCCGTGCAAAAAATAAGTTATATTTGATAGGATTTAAAGATGAAAGTTTTGTAGAGTAAAATACTAATTTCGATTTACACGAATTATTTTTAAGATTTGAATTAATGATAATCTGTGAAATTCGTGTTTCATATTAACGCAACAATGACAACACTAAACGACTTACATTTGATTTCGTCTGCGTTCTCGAATACAGATAAAATGCCGGTTTTGTTTTTAGGACATGGAAGTCCGATGAATGCGATTGAAGAAAATCAGTTTGTGGCGGGTTTTCGAAATCTGGCTAAAACATTGCCACAGCCGAATGCGATTTTGTGTATTTCGGCGCATTGGTTTACGAACGGGACCAAGGTAACTTCGATGCAAATGCCTAGAACCATTCATGATTTTGGCGGTTTTCCGCAGGCACTTTTTGATGTGCAATATCCTGCAAAAGGAAGTCCCGAACTGGCTCTGGAAACTAAGAAAATATTAGAACCTGTAAATGTCGATTTAGACGAGCATTGGGGGTTAGATCATGGCGCCTGGAGCGTAATCAAACATTTATACCCAAATGCAGACGTTCCGGTAATTCAGCTAAGTATTGATTATACCAAGTCAGGTCAATATCATTTTGAACTGGCACAGAAACTGCAATCATTGCGCCACAAAGGAGTTTTGATTATAGGAAGCGGAAATATCGTTCACAATTTGCGTTTGGTTGATTTCAGAAATTTTGATAAAGATAATTACGGTTTTGACTGGGCAATTGAAGCTCGTGAAACGATCAATAATTATTTACTGGATGGAAACTTCCAGCCTTTGATGGATTTTGAGAAAATGAATAAAGCCATTCAATTGGCTATTCCAACTCCGGATCATTATTTACCTTTGCTTTATACTTTAGGTTTAAAAGAAGAGTCGGAAGAATTGAGTTTGTTTAATGACAAATTGTTGGCGGGTTCATTGAGTATGACTTCGGTAAAAATTATATAAAAAAAACCTTTGTGAATCTCTGTGAAAGCTTAGTGTAACTTTGTGTTATAACTTTCTCACAGAGACTCACAAATAATAAAAGATAAAAAATAGATTTAAAATGAAAATAATAGCTGTAATTCCGGCACGATATGCATCCACACGTTTTCCTGCAAAATTGATGCAGGATCTGGGAGGTAAAACTGTAATTCTAAGAACTTATGAAGCATCTGTTGCTACAAAATTGTTTGATGATGTGTTTGTCGTAACCGACTCTGATTTGATCTATAATGAAATTATTTCGAACGGCGGAAAAGCTATTATGAGCGTCAAAGAACACGAATCAGGAAGTGACCGTATCGCAGAGGCAATATATAGTTTAGATGTAGATATTGTGGTAAATGTGCAGGGTGATGAACCTTTTACAGAAGCCGGGCCTTTGGAACAAATGTTATCAGTATTTAAAAACGATGAAGATCATAAAATTGATTTAGCTTCACTAATGCGTGAAATTTCAGATGAAGACGATATCAGTAATCCGAATAATGTAAAAGTTGTTGTTGACCAGTCACAGTTTGCGTTGTATTTTTCTCGTTCTGTAATTCCATATCCTAGAGATAAGGATGTTGGTGTACGTTATTTTCAGCATATCGGAATTTATGCTTTTAGAAAACAGGCTTTATTAGATTTTTACAGTTTACCAATGAAGTCATTGGAAGCTTCTGAAAAACTTGAGCAATTACGTTATTTAGAATTCGGAAAACGCATTAAAATGGTTGAAACTACTCATGTTGGAATTGGAATTGATACAGCTGAAGATTTAGAAAAGGCGAGGGCTATTTTGGCATTAAAAAAAGATTTATAAAACTCCAAATAATGAAAACAAAAAAGTTAATATTTTTGATAGGTGTTTTTTTTACTTTTTTTTGTTTTCAAGCTTTCAATACAGTCAAAAAATTATGAGGGAATATACCACAACTTGAAGCTATTTTGATAGCAGAAATATTTGTTAAAGAAAATAGCTACACTTTATCAAATCCAAACAAATCCAATTTGAAGTTGGAACGTTATGAAGATGAAATTAATATTGATAAAGTATTAAAGACACGTTATAATACGTTATATGAAAAAGCTTTTTGTATAAGTGGTGATGAGAGAGGCTGGCATGTAGGTTTTTTATCCAGATCAGTCGATGTAAAAAAAATAACTAAAAAACAGGAAGAATCTGATTTGTCAGGAAGAGTTGTATTTGTAAGTAAGGATGGCAAGGAGATTTTTTATGATGCATAAAGATCCAAGGTTTTCATTTTTTAAAAAATTGGAATTCTAAAATAAACTTAAAATTTCTGATAAAAAATTAATGCGATAGCCCTGATAGAAGCGGTATCCTTTTTATTCGCTTTTTTGCGGATAAAAAGATACAAGTGAATAGCAGGAAACAGGAAATAGCTTCTAAAAATTGTATTTAAATTCTATAAAAAGAAAGCTCCAAGTAAATTAATTTGGAGCTTTTATATTAAAACCGAATTAAACTCTTAGTATAGACTTGGGAACTTAGTTGGGTTCACTTCATGCATCATATCGTAAACTTTTTCGAAAATATCTTCAGCAGAAGGTTTCGAGAAATAGTCACCATCAGTTCCGTAAGCAGGTCTGTGTGCTTTTGCTGCCAGGGTTTGAGGTTTGCTGTCCAAATAATTGTAGGCATCCTGTTCTTCCAGAATTTGCTGTAAAATATAAGCAGAGGCTCCACCTGGAACATCTTCGTCTATTACTAATAAACGATTTGTTTTGGCTATGCTTTTTACAATATCCTTATTGATATCAAAAGGGAGCAATGACTGGATGTCAATAACTTCGCAATCAATTCCTAAATCTAATAATTCTTTAGCGGCTTGTTCTACCAACCTTAATGTTGATCCGTATGAAACGAGTGTGATATCTGTACCTTCTTTTAAGGTTTCAACTACACCAATTGGTGTTTTGAATTCACCAAAATTCAAAGGTGTTTTTTCTTTTAAACGATAGCCATTCAGACATTCGATTACTAAAGCAGGCTCATCGCACTCGAGCAATGCGTTATAAAAACCTGCTGCCTGAGTCATATTTCTTGGAACCAGAACATGAATACCACGAACAGCATTAATGATCATTCCCATTGGGGAACCGGAGTGCCAGATACCCTCTAAACGGTGTCCTCGGGTTCTGATGATTAAGGGTGCCTTTTGTTTTCCAACTGTTCTGTATTGCAATGTTGCCAAATCATCACTCATGATTTGAATCGCATATAATAAATAATCTAAATACTGAATCTCGGCAATAGGACGTAGACCTCGTAAAGCCATTCCGATTCCCTGACCAATAATTGTAGCTTCACGAATACCGACATCGGCAACACGAAGTTCTCCGTATTTTTCCTGCATTCCCTCTAAGCCTTGGTTTACATCACCAATATTTCCAACATCTTCGCCAAAAATTAAGGTTTCCGGATATTTTGTAAATAAAGCGTCAAAGTTGTCACGAAGTATCATTCGGCCATCTAAGTCTGGTTTTGCATTCTCTGCATATTCAGGCAATACTTTTTGCACAGAAAAAACATTTGATTGTGATTCAGAATGCAAATGACTACTAAATCTTGGCTGCGTTAAAGCAATGTAGTTTTTTATCCAATTGGATACTAAAATTTTATTATTAGGGACCTCTACAAAGCGCAATATTCTTCTGGTGATCATTAACATTTCCTTTTTTAGAGGATCTTTAATGACTTTTAATTCTGATATGTATTTTTGAATCTTATCTTTATGATTGATACTGGCATCAGAAATTTGCTCTAATAAAACTAAAAGATTTTTTTGATCTTCAATAATTGGATTGATGAATTGGTTCCACGCTTCTTTTTTAGCTTCCAGAACTTCTTTTTTTATTTGCGATTCCATCTCTACCAATTCTTCAGGAGATGCAATATTAATGGCAATCATCCATAGACGCATCTGACGAATACAGTCGTAATTTTTTTCCCAGTCCAGTCTTTCGCCATTTTTATAGCGTTCATGTGATCCGGAAGTGGAGTGTCCTTGCGGTTGAGTTAACTCATTTACGTGAATTAAAACCGGAATATGCTGCTCGCGCGCAATAGCTGCGGCTCTTTCATAAGTAGAAACTAACTCGGCGTAGTCCCAGCCTTTTACCCTAAAAATTTCATATCCGTTTGAGTCTTCATCACGTTGGTATCCTTTTAGTATTTCGGATATATTTTCTTTAGTTGTCTGATGTTTGGCATGTACAGAAATTCCGTATTCATCATCCCAAATACTTACTACCATAGGAACTTGTAAAACTCCGGCAGCATTTATGGTTTCAAAAAACAAACCTTCAGAAGTACTTGCATTTCCAATAGTTCCCCAGGCAATTTCATTTCCGTTTACAGAGAATTTGTCTTTAATTTTTATTCCGTCAACATTTCTGTAAATTTTGGATGCCTGAGCCAATCCCAATAATCTTGGCATTTGTGCGGCTGTGGGGGATATGTCTGCGCTTGAGTTTTTTTGTTTTGTTAGGTCTTTCCAGGAACCGTCTTCATTTAAACTGTGGGTAACAAAGTGTCCGCCCATCTGTCTTCCGGCTGACATTGGGTCAAAATTCAAATCGGTATGACCATATAATCCTGCAAAAAACTCTTTTGGAGTAAATTGACCAATTGCCATCATAAAAGTCTGGTCGCGGTAGTATCCTGAACGGAAATCTCCGTTTTTAAATGCTTTTGCCATGGCAAGCTGCGGTACCTCTTTACCATCTCCAAAAATTCCAAATTTGGCTTTTCCGGTCAATACTTCTTTGCGCCCTAAAAGACTGCATTCCCGACTGGTAACTGCAATTTTGTAGTCATTTAATACTTCAGTTTTAAAATCTTCAAAGGTCAGAGTTGTATTGTTTTTTTCTTTAATCATAATCTGGAATGGCCATGTTTAGACTGCGAAATTACTCAAAATCTATCAATAATCATAATTCCTTAAAATAAATATAATTTAATTATATGTATTTAAATCCTAAAAACTACGTATTTTTTTTGATTATTATTTGGTGTAAACAAATTAAAAATGATAATAATTCATTTTTTTGTTTAAAATTCGATTGATTAAAACCATTTTCGGGTAAAAAGATTAATTAATGTTTTTGGGGATAATGTGATAACAAATCGTATTTTTTCATCATATTTATTTTGAGAAATTTCCCAGCCGTTATTTGAATAAACCGGAAAATAAACTTCAAAATAGTCCGGTACAAGATTCAATCGGATACCGCTGTCATACACAAACTGTTCTTTTTGATGTTTGTTTTTCATGAAACCCAGATCGCCATATGCTTCAATCCAGTTCCAAATAGAATAACTTGCATTTAAAGTGGTCATCCAGAGATTTGCGTATCTGGGTTTGATCATAGACTTAAATCCACCTTCGGCAATGATATATTGCTGACTAAAAAAACCAGTACTTTCTGATCTTCCATAAAAATTGTAATCAAATAAATAATCTGTTGGGCGATCTAATCCAAAGCTAAAATAATCTGAATTTGATGTGTTGTATAAAAAACTTCCCGCATATAATCTTAAATTCAATTTACGATTGTTTTCAAATAGTCTTCTGTATTCAATTTCTCCGGCCAGTTTTCCGAAGTTACCCGCAAACTGTAGATCTGTCATAAAACTAAAATGATTAATTAATTCTGTTTTTGTATTAATGTAGCGTGCATTAAAAACAGAATAATTAGGCTCTGAATTATCAGTTATATAATCACTTGCTTCACGATTTACAATTACCTGACGAGCCATAATAAGCTGTTTTCTATTATCTCTGAAATTTTGCTCTCGTATTCGAAGCTGTACCATAGGATTTAATCTAAAATAAGCAGCATCAGGAGCATAGTGAAAATAGTTTTGACTAATAGAGTATCTCACATTATAAAGCGTGCTATTACGATAATATTCATTCCATGAAAAGGCAGATGAACCTGATATTGTTCCTGTATTAATCGAATAAGCAGGATTAACATCAAATGTAAAAGGCTTGTCTAATATGGTTTTGTTATGAAAACGTACTCCGGGGATAAAACCATCATATAAATTATAACCCAGTGTTGGTACATATAATATCTGATTATAATATGGATCTTCTAAATCTTTCATAAAATTAAATTTTATGGGACGATTTGTTATTGCCAGACTTTTTAATGATTTCCAATTGTTTCGCTGATTGTATTCAGGAACTTCATTGTCATAATTTAAAACAATTTTATCAGCATTTTTTCTTTCAAAAATATAAATGGAATCATTGTTCTTGGGTTCAATCCATTGTTTAAAAACGACTTTGTTTTTTTTGAGTCCGTAAACCGGAACCGGGACATAGGTTTTTGTCTTATTTCGTATTGAAAACTGAATACTGTCTTTTGTTCTTGAAACATCTGAAAACTTATAATCGATAATTTCTCTCGAATCAATAATGGTTTCAAAAAACCAATCAATTTTTTTTGAACTTTTTTCAGTTAGTATTTTTTCAAAATCATATCTGTTGGTTTGCTGCATTTTATTGAGCCCATAAAATTCCTGAATACTTTCGGGCACAACATTATAATCTAAATAATCATCTAAATAACTCAAACTTAAACCTGCCCGATATTTACCCGCAATCTGTTCGTTAAATTTTATGAGTGTATTTTTTGGGTTACCCAAAGGCTGATCCAGATTTTTTCGTGCCATCAGCATATAGTAATAACTGTATTGCTCATTAAAAGTCAGATTGGTAATATTATAACTTTTAAAGAGTTTCATTTTTGAAAGCCTACCCAGCATTTTCTCATCTAAGTGGTTTTCTTCCATGTATTTCATCATGGCGTAAATCTGGATTCCATCATAAACCCAACTATCTTTTCGGGGATCTAAGCGCAGGCTATGTTGGAGATAATTATTTAAATATGTTTTTAAAAAAGTGATTTCAAACATAAACTCATCTGAAAAAGGACTTATAAAAGACGGCAGCTGATTAAGTCCGTAAAAGGGATTCCGATCATAATCTGCCTGGGAAACCGTGATTTTTTCATGTGGATATTTTCCAATAAAATCATTGGTAAAAGAGACTACTTTATTAATGACTATCGCTTTTTGGATTTCATCAAGTTTTTTATTTTTTAAATTTGAAAGAACTTCGACTTCACCGTTATTATAACTGTTGAAAGTGTTTTGTTTGTCGATAAATAAATTGACATCAGTTCTGTTTGCTCCAGAAAAAAGATAAATACTGAATGAAGTATTGGATGAATTTTTTGAAATTGAATTCAGATCTGTGGTAACGGTATATTGATTAGGGATTTTAATTTCTAATTCATAATCAGTTACAGCGTTTGCAATATCATCTAAATTGAAGTTATGGTATTTTATAAAATGATTATCTTCAAAGCGGGCAGGAGATAAAAACCAGTTTTTAAGGTTCATTCCTCCGTTTTGCGTGTATCCGTAACGTGTGAATTTGTCACTTGGAATTTTAACAATGTAAGTAAGATGTAAATCAAACTTTTCATTTGGGGGTAGTTTTTTTGGCAGTTTAATTACAATATAATCAGGGTTTTCATCGGTTCTTTCCCATTCCAGAGCCATGTATTGAGTATCTGTCAATTCAAGTATGGTCGTGCTTCCACGTTCTTCGGGCTTAGCCAAATGAAAACCTTTATAAAACTCATCTGAAAAGCGCAATGCAAGTGGCGTATTTTTATTAGAAAAAGCATTGTTCCAGTCATTCAAAACAATAGCACTCAAAGAATCATTTGAAGTATTGTAATATGCAATATCCTGTTTTATATTCAGTGTCTTAAGTTCAAGATTCACCGCCACTTCCATCTTAGACTGATGTTGAGCGTATTGTTTTAATGAGGACATTAAAACAAAAATAAAAAAAATAATTTTAGAAATTGATTTCAATTATGGCTTAAAATTTAGGTATATAACTTAAGTTACGGGCTTATTGCTGTTTTGGTTTTATTGTAAAAATAGTATAAAAAAAGCTGTTTAAAAAACAGCTTTCATTTTTTAAAAAAGTGATGAAAATTTCACCTTATTATACGTTCATTTAAGTTTTTCATTGAAAAGCAGCAACTTATATTTTTTATATTACTTAAATGGTAAAAAAATTAGAAATTAGGACTTAGGTCGTATTTCTTGTAGAATTTATCTAATACAGCAACTACTTCATCTTCAGTGTCTACAATCTTGAATAAATTTAAATCGTCAGGGCTTACAGTTTGCATTTTTTCAACTAAAACCGTTTTTACCCATTCGATCAATCCTGACCAAAACTCAACTCCAACTAATATAATGGGAAATTTTCCAATTTTTTTTGTTTGAATCAAGGTAATGGCTTCAAACATTTCGTCTAAAGTTCCAAATCCTCCAGGCATTACTACAAAACCTTGTGAATATTTTACAAACATTACTTTTCGAACAAAAAAGTAATCAAAATTTAGATTTTTATCGTGATCAATATAAGGGTTAAAATGCTGTTCAAAAGGCAGTTCTATATTTAATCCAACAGAAATTCCACCGCCTAAATGCGCCCCTTTATTTCCCGCTTCCATAATTCCTGGACCACCGCCTGTAATCACACCGTAACCTGCTTTACTAATTTTATAGGCAATTTTTTCGGCCAGCACATAATATTTGTCATCTGGCTTTGTCCTCGCTGATCCAAAAATAGATACACAAGGACCAATACGTCCCATGCTTTCATATCCGTTTACAAACTCGGCCATGATTTTAAAAATCGCCCAACTGTCATTGGTCCTGATTTCATTCCACGTTTTTTGTTTTAAACGATCCTGAATTACTTTGTCCTCATCATTATCAAAATCTTCTAATCTCATTCTTTGTTGTATTATTAATTATTTTTTGGGTTTTGTCTTCGGTTATTAGAGTATAATAATTTCTATCTGACTCACTTTTATATCAGAAAACAACAGCTTTGACAAGTTCTAAAACTTTGACAAAGCTGTTGTACTAAATTAACTCTTTTTTTGAAAATGGTTATAAAAATTGAACTTTTATTAATTGAAGTATAACTTTGAGATAGAATATATTTATAACTTTTTTATATTTTACTTTAGTTTATCATTAAAAAATTTAATGGTTCTTTTCCACGATAAGGTTGCAGCGGTTTCATCATATCTTGGTGTTGTATTGTTATGAAAACCGTGGTTAACTCCCGGATAGAAATAAGCTGTGTTTTCAACTTTATTTTTTTTAAGTATTTCTTCAAAAGCCGGCCATCCTTCATTAACTCGAGTATCCAAACCTGCATAATGCAGAAGTAGTGAAGTTTTTATTTTTTCGGCTTCTTCTTTAGTTGGCTGCCCGCCATAATAAGGAACAGCCGCTGATAAAGATGGTATTTTTACTGCCATCATATTAGAAATCCAGCCTCCAAAACAAAATCCAACAACACCAACATGACCATTACAATCTTTGTATGATTTTAGATATTCATAAGCTGCAATAAAATCTTCCAGCATTTCTTCACGGGTTCTCTTTTTTTGAAGTTCACGTCCGTCATCATCATTTCCCGGATATCCGCCTAATGGAGATAAAGCATCGGGAGCTAAAGTAATAAAACCTTCGACAGCAGCTCTTCTGCCAACATCTTTAATATAAGGATTTAGCCCGCGATTTTCATGTACAACAATGATTCCGGGTAACTTTTTTTTGGTTTCTGCAGGCTTTGACAATTGTCCTCTAATAGTGCCTCCTCCTTTTGGGGATTCATAAGTGATATATTGCGTTTCTAATCTTGGGTCTGCAGACGGAATTAAAATACTATCTGTGTAATTAGGTGTCATAAAGCTTAAAAGAGAAGGTAGCGTTACAGTTCCTACAGCAAAAATGGAAAGTTTTTCGATAAATTGTCTTCTCTCAATTTTATTATGGGCATAATCATCATATAAATCAAACACTTCCTGAGATATATCTTCTTTGGTTAATTTTTTCATAGCGGTTAATTTTTTGAAATTGATATAAAAGTAAAAAATACGAATTATGAATGTTTATTTTTATAAAAATTCTCTTCAAACTTTTAAATTATTAAATGATTTTTAAAGCATCAAATGAAAATTATATAAAGGGAAAATAATATTTTGTAAGTTTTTTTTCCGGTATTTTAGAAATATTTGTATGTGATTTTATTATTTGGGAAGACCAATTAGTAATTTGATTATCGATAAAATTTATAATTTTTAAATTTATGACTTATGTACAAAAAAGGACCCATAGTAATTATTGAAAATAAACAGGGTGATCGTAAGTTGTTTATAGAGGTTTTTTCTGAGTTGAATTATCCAAATCAGGTAATCTATTTTAACAACCCGGAAACAGCCTATAATCATTTACTTAGACATAAAATCAAACCATTACTTATCTTCTCTGATATTGTCCTGTTGAATGTCATGAATGATAAGGTTGTCGAAACAAACCTTGATAATGTAGGTTATTTATTTAATTGCCCCTATCTTTTTTTTACAACATCTTTTAATCAGACGTATGTAATTGATCCGTATTCGATGCCTACACAAAGTTACTTCGTTAAGCCCTTTGAATATGCTGAATTCAAACAAATTATAAAGACAATAATTGATTATTGGCTTAAATCGAAAACAAATGTGTATAATAAAAATTGACTAAGAGTATTGATATAAGTGATTAGAAATAGTAATTTATGATTTTTCGTTTTATTTTTTTAAAATTTATAAATTAGGTAATTACATAATTCTATTTTTTTGTTGTATAATTCCCACTTTGGTGTCTTTTTTTTAGTGACAATTCATGTGCTCAGTTGGAAATTAAATTTTAAAAAAAAACCTGAAACGATTTGTCATTACAGGTTTTTGTTTCGATAAAAAATAAGTAGCAGGCAAATATTTAAAAATCAACTCGATTTCAAATAAGTTTCACATTCATAACATTATCCTTTACCGCTTTTACAAAATAGGGACTAAGAAGCTTTCAGATAGAACTCCCAAAGGAAGAGGGTAGAGAGGGTAGGAAATAGTGATATCTATTTCTGTAGCTTTTCCTTTTTATGTAAGAGTAACCTTTCCTGCATTTGATAGATGAATTGGTAAAGATTTACAATTTTAGCTCTCAGGTTAGTTTCCTATTACGGCTGGATTTAGCCATCAACTTGCATATGGTATAATTTATTGGCTTTACTGATTGTCAATATATCATTTTATACTAATTTCAGACTTTCGCGTTCATACACTTCTTTTCGTAGTCCACTGCTGGAGAAACGGTGATTACGTTTATTGAAAACCAGTTTGATTTCCATTTTTTCACAATATTCACGACCTGTAAAAATTTTATCTTTATATTCTTCACCAAGAATTCGCACATCAATAGGAAACGCCTGAAGTATGTCCTGAAGATCCTGCTCTGTAGTATACGGTATGATTTCATCGACAAATTTGCAGCCTTTAAGTTGTATATATCTTTCAACAACAGATTGTGTAGGTTTGTTTTTTTCAGGTCTGTCAATTGTAGGGTCTGTTTGTAATCCTACAATTAAATAATCGCAGTGCTGTTTTGCTTCTTCAAGCATTCGCACATGACCTGCATGTAATAAATCAAATGCACTAAATGTAATTCCGGTTACTGTTTTCGTTAATTTCATCTTATTATAATTTTATTACGTTTATTTAATATTTAAACTTTTTTAATTGTGAAGTAGACTTTGTATAGAAATTTTCTACCAATCGTATTGTTACATATCAACTTGCACAAAAATAAAAGTAAATAATGATAATTTCTTACAAATAAAATTTCAGAAATTACATAATTTGCATGTTTGAACTTTCGAAAAAATAGAAATTATGTATTTAATTAGATGTAAAGACTCTTTTATATATTGAGAAATAGTACTAACAAAAAACATCTGCACAAACGGCAGATGTTTTTAAAATAAAGTAAGCAGAAAAAAAATTACTCAGCAGCTACCATATTAACAGCATTTAGCGCAATATTATTAAGAAGGCAATCTGCCTCTTTTTCTTCAGCCAGTGTTTGCATCAATAATTTAGCAGCGTCATTTTCTCCAAGTGTTTTCGCAAAGGCACATAAAGTACCATATGTTGCAATTTCATAATGCTCAATTTTTTGTGATGCAGCAATGATACCTGCATCTCTTACAGCACCGGGCTGTGTTTCTTCAAGTATGCTATCGCCCTCTTTAAGTAATCCCGCCATGGCTTCGCATTTTTTTCCTTCTGCTTTTTCTCCAAGCAGTTCGAATACGTTTTCAAGTCGTGTAACTTGATTTTTAGTGATAGCAAGATGTTCTGAAATAGTAGTCGAAAGAGCTGCTGATGTAGCGTTAGAAGCCATTTTTGGCAAAGCGCTTACAAGGGCATTTTCTGCCCAGTAAATATCTTTTAGACTGTCAATAAAAAAGTCCTTAAGCTCTGAAGCTGCATTTGCTCCAGGTGCTACTATAAGTTTATCTTCTTTTCCAGCAGTGTTTTTAGCTGGGGTTGGTTTTTCTGAATTTTTCATTGTTTGTGTTTTTTATGTTTAATTGTATAAGTTTTCTTCACGTTCCCAAATACGGTGATTAGCCATAGCGGTCATAAAATCTTGTGCAAATGTTTCGCTTCCGGGATCACTTGATAATACAATTCCTGCATCATCATTGCTTATCTTTGAAGCAAATGGCATTGCATTCAGTACGCTTGTTGCTTCACCATCGGCACCAATAACTTTGCAGTGTTTATAAGCATCAGTCAGGAATTCTATCACATCATCATTTTCTGCCAATACATTAAGATTTTCACCATGTGGAATATAAAGAGCATCAAATAATACTGATGAAGTGGTAATAAAGCTAAAATCTACCGGAATTGCACCATCTGTGTCTGTGGTTACTGTTCCCAGATGTGGTGCAATGATACAACCTTTAGCACCTTCTTTTAAAAGCATTTTTTTCATATTCATCACAGCAGTTTCAGAAACGCCGTCATTACAAATAATAGCTACTTTTCTGGATGCAATCGTAGGGGTGTTTGTTGGATTTTTGATCATTGAAAGTGAATCAGAAGATTCAACAGACGATTTCACGGTTTTAGGTTCCTGATCTCCCATTTCATTTTCAGGAGAAACCCCATGATTTATAGGACACTCAAGGACTGCTGGAACAGTAGCGCCAAGACCTATGGCAACTTTTTCTGCCAATTCTTTATCAACCTGAGATAAAAGACCAAGCATTCTCATTCTAATGGCAGTTGTTTCGACTTTACCCAATTCAAATCGCAGAGCTCTTACAATATGGCTCTTTTCTGTTGGAGTCTGGCTATTGAAAAACAATTTTGCCTGTCCGAAATGGTCAGCAAAACTTTCACTTCTTTCTCTGACTTTATGAGCATCAACCCGTTCGTTAAAACTTGAAAAACCGCCTTCAGTGATTTTAGCCTGAAAAGGACATCCGCCTCCAAGTGAATTTGGATGATAACTTACACGGCCTGTATTAATTTCCTGTCGCATATGTCCGTCGCGCTGGTTGTTATGAACCGGAGCAACGCTTCTGTTAATTGGAATCTCATGAAAATTTGGACTTCCTAATCTCGAAAGCTGCGTATCTGTGTATGAAAATAATCTTCCCTGTAAAAGTGGATCATTCGTAAAATCAATTCCTGGAACAACATGTCCGGGATGAAAAGCAATCTGTTCTGTTTCTGCAAAGAAATTATCAGGATTTTTGTTCAATACCATTCTACCAATTATGGTTACAGGAACAAGTTCTTCCGGAACGAGTTTTGTTGGATCCAGTAAATCGAATTCGTATTTGTGTTCATCTTCCTGTGGAATTATCTGTATACCTAATTCCCACTCTGGGAAATTACCAGCTTCAATGGCTTCCCATAAATCTTGTCTATGAAAATCAGAATTTTTACCCGAAATTTTTAGCGCTTCATCCCATACTACTGCATGAGTTCCTAATTTAGGTTTCCAATGGAATTTTACAAAAGAAGATTCACCGGCTTCATTGATTAATCGGAAAGTGTGTACACCAAAACCTTCCATCATTCGATAACTCCTCGGGATAGCACGATCAGACATTGCCCACATAATCATGTGCATGGATTCAGGCATCAGCGAAATAAAATCCCAAAAGGTATCGTGAGCAGATGCAGCCTGAGGTATTTCATTATGCGGTTCGGGTTTTACTGCATGAATCAAATCCGGAAATTTTGAAGCATCCTGAATGAAAAATATCGGAATGTTATTTCCAACTAAATCATAATTTCCCTCCTGAGTATAAAATTTAACGGCAAATCCTCTCACGTCTCTGGCAAGATCTGTAGAACCTCTAAAGCCTGCTACTGTCGAAAATCTGGCAAAAACCGGAGTTTTTAATCCGGCTTCCTGAAGAAAACCAGCTTTTGTTAGTTCGGGTATCGGATTAGTTACTTCAAAAAAACCATGTGCTCCTGAACCGCGTGCATGTACAATTCTTTCCGGAATGCGTTCGTGATCAAAATGGGTAATTTTTTCTCTCAATATAAAATCTTCGAGAAGAGAAGGACCTCTTTCGCCTGCTTTAAGCGAATTGTTGTCATCATTGATACGAAGTCCCTGATCTGTAGTAAGAAACTTATTAGTTCCATCTGATTTGTTTGGTAACAAATCGCGTTGTTTTTCGTCTTGATAATTTTTCATATACGGCAAATTTTAATTAAATTTTTAAGGTTGTTAGATTGTTTACTTTCACAATATGAGTGATTTATAAGACTGATTGTCTAAACAATTTCAAATTTAATTTATCTATTTGCTAAGATTTTATAACATTATGTTCTTACATTGTACAATTACCATAATAAGTTTAATAAATTGTTTTTTACGAAATGTAAATACTCTTGGTGTGAGAAAATTAAATCAACAAAAAAACCACCTAACTTCTTAGATGGTTCTTGTTTTTTCGAATTAAAATATCAATTATAATGCGCTATTCTGCATTTTGTTTATTTTGTTTATTTTTTCAGGGGTATCAAATACTTTTTCAAAAAGCTTACTTTTTTCTATGGCAAATTTTTCTACCGCTTCTAACTCCTGGATAGTCATTTTAGGACGACCTGCCCAAAAGTTAGTAGATTTTTCTATTTGCTTTTCTACTAAATCTCTTAATTGTTTTGCTCCCATAACGTTACAAATATAGTATTTTTTTATTATTTCAATAATCAGAAGTCTTTTTTTAACTTTAATAAAATAAATTGATAATCAGCAGTTTTGGTTTTATTATATTTTTCAATATTCCTTATTTCTATACTATTGCTAAGTGATGTCAGGTCTTTTTCACGAACTGTTCTTTCGTGTGCTTTTCCTTTTCTTTTAATCGTTTGTTTTTTTTCAATAACTTTAATTTCTTCTTCTGTTTTGCCTCCAGAGATATCCAGATATTGTTTTAAAATGATAAGATTCGAAGATATTTTTTGTTTGTATAAGCGGTGTTTATGAAGTGTGTTTCCAAAAAAAAGAATTGTATGATCAGGATTTGAGATAAAAAAATGAAGAATGCACATAAAGACTGTAGCCAAAACTTCATCATAATCATTGTTGTTAATTTCTGCCAGATCATTAACAGTTATTGTGTCTTCATGATTTTCCAAATTTCCAAAACCAACGCTGTACCAATTGAGATTTTTATTTATTGGTGAAATGGAAACAATTTTAGTTATTTCCTGTATTCCTACACTAATGAACCGAAATTGGTAAACTTCATTAGTAATACCCTCAAAATTATAACTGTACGCTTTGTCTAAAAAATCCAAATTTATTCCAATTTAGAAGTAAATATAAATATCATTTTTAATTATTTAGTATCAGTAGGAATTTTATTATTACAATTTTATTCTAAACCTTCTTTTGTTGCATAATTTTGAGAAAAATTAAAAAAAAACGATAACCAAAAATAAGATAAGATTCAATGTTTTTCCAAAAACGTTTCCAGTGAATTGAATCCATCTTATTTAAAGATTATCGTTATTTGTATATACGTTTGAATTGGTTTTTGGGTTTTGAATATCAGCTTCAAATTTTGAACTAAGTTATTAAAAATTATTTATATTGTAGGATTTTTACAATTAAAATTTGTTTTAAATTAAGTTTAATCGTAGGTATTTAATTATTTGCTATTAATTTCAATTAGTATGAAAATTTAATTTTAACATAATTTTTTAGAATAAATTTATGTTCTTTGTACTTTAACTTAAAGCTGCCTTTTGATTTTCTCTGAAAGTCCTTAATTAGATTACAATATTATTTTGGACATTGAGTTAAGTTTTATTATCATGTTTACGTTATGGACAACAGAAAATTTATTTTAAGTTTAAAAAAAGGCGATGAGGTTTCTTTTAAACAAGCTTATTTAAATTACTATGACAAGCTGATAAACATTGCTAAACGATTTAATTTTACAGTTCTTACCCCACAAGATTTTGTTCAGGAGACTTTTTTAAGGTTGTATAATAAAAGAGACTTACTGAATGAAGATGTTTTATTTGATAAGCAATTATTTGTGATTTGCAAAAACATCATTATTAATCATGTTAACAGAGAGAACAAAATAATCCAACTTGATACTATACAGCTTCAGCCTGAGCAAGAAGATACAGATTCAGGAATTTTTGAAGAAAGAAGCGAAAAATTACATAATTTTATAAACCAGCTTCCGGAGCAGCAACAAAAAATATTTACTCTACATAAACTGGAAAACCTTAGCTATAAGGAGATTGCAGCTATGACAGATCTTTCTGAAAAGACGATAGCCAATCATATTTATCTTGCCAGTAAATTTATTCGAAAAAAAGTCGAAGACCATTAGGAACTTTTCTGTTCTCGTTTGTTATATATATAAACAGAACATAAATGAATATTGAGGCGTATAAAACAAATGTCAGAACTAAAAAAGACGCAAGCTTAATTGTGGCTCTCTTACAGTTCATTATATCCGATTGTATTATATATTTTGATTTTAAAAATCGTCAAAGAATTTTAAGAATAGAAACTAACAGGGAGATTAAGGAAATGGTATATAGTGTTTTTAATAAGCAGGGATTTTATTGTCAGAAACTTTAACGCTCCAAAGACATGGATGAAAAAAAAATAGAAGAAGAATTAAAAAAGATATGGGACGAAATTCCTGTTTCACATTCAGATATTGAAAAAAAGGCTTGTTGGGAAGAATTTCAAGCTAAAACTTTCGCAGTAAAAAAGCCAAAGTTCAAAGTTTGGCGTTATGTAGCTGCAGCGTCAGTTTTACTTTTTATGCTAATAGGAACCGGTATTTATTTTAACAGAAGCCCGTTGCAGGATAATTTTTACCTTGCTTCAAATGTAATTGAAAATACTAGTTTGAAAACGCAGACTGTTTACCTGCCGGATAGTTCAAGAGTACGCCTAAGTTCACATTCTACGATTACCTATTCTAATAATTTTGAAAATAACAGAAAGATTATACTGGAAGGGGAAGCCTATTTTAAAGTTATAAAGGATAAAAAACATCCGTTTCAGGTTTTTTGCAATCAAACTACAACTACTGTGTTAGGTACTTCTTTTACAGTTAAAGAATATAATAAAAAAGAAGTTTCTGTTGAACTTTACGAAGGAAGCGTTCAGATGAATGTAAAAGACCAGAATAAAAAATGGATACTGAAGCCGGGTGAAAAATTTATTTACGAAAACAATATTGCTGAAGTATCCCTATTCAACAGGTTTACGGATTTTGATAATGAAAAACTAAGTGTAGTCAGCGATTATATTATAGCAAACTATGGTTACAAGATGGCTATTCCACAGGAATACAATAATCAGCGAATTACAGTGAGAATAAATAAAAAAGAAGATTTAAAAACGATCGTTCAATTAATATCAGAAATGTATAACCTAAAATTTGAAATAAATGAAGAATTAAAACAGATTACTTTTCGATAGAAAAGAAAAGGATGTACTAGCCGCGAAACTAAACATCCTCCTCATTGTCAGGATAGTATAAAACTATTCCATTTAATAATATTCAAAAATACAAAAAATCATGAAGCATATAATTTACGCATGCTTTTTTTTATTCAGTTGGTGTATATTTTCTCAAAACGTAAACGTAACTGTAGATAAAATGCTAACATTAAAAGAATTCTTCAGGCAGATAGAAAATCAGTCCGATTTTAAATTTGCCTTTACAGATCAAATTGATACGAGCCAAAAATATTTTACTCAAAGAAACATTTATAAAAATATCGAAATAAAAGAATTAATCAATGAACTTAATAAAAGTAATTTGATTCAATTTTCGATTGTAGGCAATAATATTTTTGTAAAGCAAAAAATGTCTAATTCGAATTCTAAAAAAGCTAAAAAAAAAAATAAGCTGACAGGTCAAATTCTTGATGATAACAAAGAGCCTGTTATTGGTGCGAATGTTTTTATTAACGAACTGGAAATGGGTGCTACAACTGATAGAAATGGGATGTTTTCATTTGAATTAGATCAAGGAACTTATACGGTTTTAATTAGCTATATAGGTTTTAAAAATCAAGAAAAGCAAATTACTATTTCTGATGATACAAGAATAGATTTTAGTATGGATGCCGATAGTCATCAATTAGAGCAGGTCATTGTAACCAATAGCAAAGCGGTCGATATAAAAAACACCCAGATGAGTGTAAACAAACTTACTATGGAAGAGATCAAAAAGATTCCATCTGCTATGGGAGAACCGGATCCTTTAAAATCTATATTGACATTGCCCGGAGTTACTAATGCAGGAGAACTTTCCTCGGGTTTTAATGTCCGAGGAGGTGCGGCCGATCAGAATTTGATTCTTTTAGATGGTGCTCCAGTTTATGGAGACTCTCATATGTTTGGTTTTTTCTCTGTTTTTAATGCAGATGTTGTAAACTCACTGGATTTATATAAAGGCGGTATTCCTTCTAAATTTGGAGGAAGGGTTTCTTCTGTTCTTGATGTAAGCCAGCAGACAGGAGACTTTGAAAATTACAAAGTTAATGGGGGTATAGGTTTAATATCAAGTCGTTTGTTAGTTCAGGGTCCTTTTCAGAAAGACAAGGGTTCGTTTCTTATTGCAGGCCGGACTTCCTATGCTCATTTATTTTTAAAACTGGCAGATAATAATAATTCGGCTATGTTTTATGACATTAATGCAAAGTTGAATTATCGTTTAAATGCCAATAATACCATTGCTTTTTCTGGATATTTAGGAAACGATGTTTTTGATATAAATGATCGCTTTGCCAGTACGTACGGAAATACAATGGGAATATTAAACTGGAAACATGCATTTTCTGACAAGTTAAATACAAATTTAGCTGTTTTCTACAGTGATTATAATTTTAATCTTGGCATTCAGGCAGAAAATTTTGAGTGGGATAACACTATAAAAAGCTTTGGTTTTAAGTATATTTGGAATCATTCTGTAACAGAAAAACTTAAACTTAATTATGGAATCGACGGTCAATATTATGACTTTAATCCCGGAACCGTTCAGCCAACCAGTTCAGATTCACAGTTCAATTACAAGCAGCTTGATAAAAAATATGCTTTAGAATCTTCTGCCTATCTTGATTTCGAACATCAGATTACAGAGAAATTAAATCTCCGTTACGGACTTCGTTATAGCATGTTTTACCGTCTGGGAGGAGAGAACATTAATACTTACGAAAATGGAAAGGCAGTTGTATATAATCCGTTATATAATATTTATGAAGAAGGAATTCCAACCGGGAGTATAGCTTATAAAAGCGGAGAAACGATCAGTAAGTTTAATAATCTTGAACCGCGTGCTGCATTATCATATGCTTTTAATGACAACAATTCCATAAAAGCAAGTTATAACAGGATGGCGCAATACATTCATATTTTATCGAATACACAGTCGCCATTGCCAATGAATATATGGACACCAAGCGGACCTTTTACAAAGCCACAGCTTCTGGATCAGTATGCAACAGGGTATTTTAAGAATTTTAAAGATGGAGATTATTCTTTTGAGGGAGAACTATTTTATAAAAATATTCAAAACCGCATTGATTATATAGACGGGGCTGATATTTTGGCAAATAACAATATAGAACAGGTTATTTTGAATGGTAAAGCCAGATCATACGGTATGGAACTATTATTTAGAAAAAATACCGGTGATTTTACAGGGTGGGTTTCTTATACCTTGTCAAGAGCAGAACAAAAAACGCCAGGCCGAACACCAGAAGAACCAGGTGTAGCAAATGGTGACTGGTATTTATCAGGATATGACAAGCTTCATAACCTAAATATTGTTGGAAGCTATGAATACAATCCAAAATGGTCATTTAATGCTAATTTTTCATTGCAGTCAGGTCAGCCGGTAACATATGCAAATGGCTATTATGAATTTGGAGGGATCAACATACCTAATTTTTCATTGAGAAATGAAAACAGACTCCCACTTTACCATCATCTTGATCTTGCGGCGACTTACACGCCTAAACCGGATAAAAACAAAGGATGGCAGAGCTATTGGGTATTTAGCATCTATAATATCTACAACAGAAAAAATGCCGCTTCTATGACGTTTGCAACAAATGAGGATACAGGAGCAAATGAAACCAGAAGACTGTCTATTTTTGGAATAGTACCTGGGATTTCTTATAATTTTAAATTTTAATGAATATGAAAAGGATAGAAAAACATACTTTTAAAAGTAAAACATGGGCTTTATGTAGCCTTCTTTTTGTGTTGTCTTTTTCATCTTGTGAAGATACGGTAACACTTGATTTAGAAACCGGAGAAAGCAGATTGGTAGTTGATGCAGAAATTATTTGGCAAAAAGGAACAACTGGGAGTGAACAGACTATAAAAATTAGTAAAACGGCTTCTTATTACAACAATACTACACCAAAAGTGTCCGGAGCTCAGGTAAGAATTGAAAATAGTACTGGCGATGTTTTTGCTTTTAATGAAACAGAATCAGGTACTTATGTATGTACTGATTTTATTCCTGTGATCAATATGGATTATACACTCTATGTAACCGCAGAAGGACAAAGTTTTACAGCGGTAGAAAAATTGATTTCAGTAACATCAATTGATAAGGTAGAGCAAAAGATTGTTCCTGATTTTGGGGGAGAAGATGTTATAGAACTTACCTTTTACTATAAAGACCCGGCTGATGAAGTCAATTATTACCTTACAGACTATCAAAGTGATTTTTTGCTTTTTCCTGAATATGAATTAACAGATGATGAATTATTTAATGGAAATCTAATAAATAACAGATTTTCAGACGAAGATAAAATGAAACCAGGAAAAACCGTGAATATTACACATCGTGGCATTTCTAAAAATTTCTATAATTATATGAATTTGCTCTTAGATGTATATGGAGGGAGTCCTTTTTCTATACCTCCAGGCAATATCAGAGGTAACATTGTAAATACAACTGATCCCAACAATTTTGCTTTTGGCTATTTCAGACTTTGCGAAGCAGATCAAGTTTCTTATCTGGTAAAATAAAAAGATTAGGCTTTTAGGTTGATTTGTAAGTGCATCTGTCATTAAAATAATTTTATAGGCAGATGTATTTTTTTATATTAATTTGTTCAAGACGTACATTATTTTTAATTCTTTGCATATTCTTTTTTTATTCCCTGCAAAAGATGATGAACGTTAATATTTTCATTTTCATCTTCCAATGTTCTCAGACAGGCATATTGAATAATATTTACAATATTGGAAACCGGTAATCTTTTCACTATAAGTAAATGGCGACTGTTATAATAATATATAGAAATCCTGTTTTTTCAGTATAATAAATCCCCAGCTCAAGTTTTAATCAGATTAGGGGATTTATTTTTAATACTTTTTCGATTATTTCAAATTGATAACTACTTTTTTGATTTGTCCTGTGAATTTGAATGGAGGTTTATTGAAGGTAACGGGTTGTACGGTATCTTCACCAATTCCCAAAGTATTGATTCCAAAACGGCCGGCAATTCTTGTCAATACGACTTTCAGCTTTCAGCAAGCTCTGCCTGCTTTGCAACTCGATTGCGCATAATGATCTGTAAAACGTAGTCCTTCAAGACCAATTCTGTCAATATTTGGTGTTGTATAGCCTATAACACCCATTTCGTATACACTTAGATTTTCCCAACCAATATCATCAACCCAAATCATTAGGATGATAGGTTTTGATGTGTTGAGTTTTGAACTGGAAATAACTTTTGTGCCTTCTTTAAGAGTTTGTGCTTTTACAATCAATATATAACTAATACTAAGAATGTTAGGAATAATTGTTTTTCATGAAGGTGTATTTATAAATTATAAAAAAAAGTCGTTATTCTAATTACTTTTTTAAATCTAACGGAATTAATTTTTTAATAATTTTGGAATTACTTTTTAGGATATAATAAAATCACATTCAATCGCAAGCCCCAATCCGGGTTAAAAGGATTATTACCATAATATACTTTTGGTCCGCCGCCTAACTGCATCATTTGATTGCCAGCTTTTACTACTTTGGCATAGTAAGCACCTACAAGACCTCCAAAAACATCATTGTTCCAGCTTTGTGTATTCTCAGATGCTATTGTATAAGAGGCCCCATCTGGTGTTGCATATGTAACAAAAGGCTGAATAAAGGATGCACTGATATCATTGCCGCTACCGGCATACGACCACATGTGATTTACTAATGCGCCATAAGTAAATTGACCTTTTAGTTTTAAGAAAACCGCATTTGGCCCTGCAGCCCATGTATGTCCTCCAAGAATATCATCGGTTGCAGTTGGTAGCAATAAAACGGGTCCAACTCCCCAAATTAAGCCTCCCTTAGAAGGTTCTTTTGGAGAAAAGAAGATACTTTGAACAATATCACCAAGTCCAGTTTGATTTTGGTTATCAATAATCACATCACTTTGTGTTATTATGGGTACGATCGTTCTACTAATCAAATTCCAGTTTTCACTAATACTTATTGGTATTACCGGTTGAATATTCAAATTGTAACGGAAGCCTTCATTTGGGCCAACATTAAAATCTAAATTATTTTGAAGAGGGATACTGATTAAACTGGCTACAGGATTAGCTAATTGTTTAGCTAAATCTTCAGCCGATTTTACGGAATCTTCCTGAGCCAATAAAATTAAAGGTAAAAGACAAAATAATGCTGTAGTAATTTTAGATTTAATTTTCATAGATTTTTTCAGTATTAAATGGTTTTATAGAGTTTGTTATTACTTATTCATTTTCCAGTATTTTGGGTTATAAAATATGAAGTGCTACCGAAGCATTTCCTGATCATTATTTATCAACAGTATCATAAAATGATCAAATTTTAATGAGCCTTGTAATCTGTAAACCATTATTTCATCTTCAATTTATTGATCTAATATCATTGAAAGTTTTTGAAGTGAAAGAATGATGTTTCAAATTATAAAATGAAACATCTGTTTGCTTTAATAATTCAGATAGACTTATGTTAATTTTTATGTAATATATTTTAATTTTTCTTTATTGTAATACTATTGTAAATTGTCTAAGTTGTCATAATAAAATGCTAAGGCTTGAAAATAAATCATCAAAAAGTACGATTTGTTAAAAAATGATCCTGTTTTAATAAAATGAATTAATAATCTTTCCTTAAATCAAAATTAAAACATAAAAGCGATTATATAGTTTTTAATCCCAGGCAGTTGGTTTCATTTTATAACTTGAAACACTTTTCCTTTTTTAAGATTCCTTTCACATTTTATTATAACTTAATTTTAAGTTTTTATTACAAATCCTACTTTTTGGGATTTATATGTATTGAATTTTCTTGTGATTCCATTTACAAGTTTTTTAAAGCCGCTCTCTTTAGTGTTTACGCCTTCTGCATTTAATTAAGTAGTTATAATTCATTTTTAAATTTTAAAATAAAAAAATTTATGAAATTAATTTACTCTTTTATTGATTTTACAGCGATTAAAAAAGTTTTATTATTTCTACTTTTTATATTCCCAATTTACACGTTTTCGCAAAACTGTACGGTAAATGCCAACGTTGACAGATTATTATGTCCTGGAGGAGAAGCAGCTTTGCCTCCAGATCAGTTTTATTTATTAGGGACAGCGAATGCAGATGTTGGATCTGATTTTTTACAGGATCCGGTTTGGACACAAATTTCAGGTAATGCAGTTCAGATTGTTAATCCAGGCTTAGTTCAAACATTAGTAAAAGGAGCAGCTACAGGAAATACTTATGGATTTCGATTATCGGCTAAATGTGCAGACGGAGCAACGGTTTCGGATGATTTTTACGTTACAATTTTACCAATTACAATTGCAAACGCAGGGACAGACCAAACCTATTGTCAGGGAACTTATTCGTTAAAAGGAAACTTAGTAGGCACATCTGAAACAGGTACTTGGAGCACAATAGGAAGCAATAATGCGGGAATTACTATCAGTAATAGTAGTTCACCAAATGCATCGATTACGGTTACAGGTACAAAGTCTGGAACGACTACTCTGAGATGGACAATTGTCAACTCTTCTTCAAATTGTGAATCTTTTGATGAAATTACTATTACCACTTTAGGTGGAGTCGAACCAGTTAGTGCAGGTACAGATATAATACTTTCTAATTGTTATTCATCAACTCAAAATGTAGACCTGAATGGTAGTTTTGGCGGTAATACTCCTGGAGAGCAGCAAGGAGTCTGGACAGTGATTTCAGGACCAAATGTTCCTAATTTTGCAAATACAAACAGCAATAATACCAATGTTAGTGGCTTAATTGAGGGAACTTATGTTTTAAGATGGACTGTTTCTGGCACATGTGCAAATGGTTTTGATGAAGTAACCATTACAGTTCCTGCTCCAACTGCAGATGTTACTGATGTAAATGATTCTTCTAATTATTATTGTGATGGGAGAACATCTACTGTTTTACAGGGAACAGTACCATTGTATGTGAATGAATCAGTGCAATGGGCACAAACTGGCGGGCCAACTGTTACAATTGAAAATCCTAATTCTCCCTCAACCGTTGTCTCTGGAATGACAACTATAGGTACTTATACTTTTTTATATACGTTGAGTAATAGCGCTACAAATTGTGTTTCAACAGGAACTCATACAGTAGTTTTAGAGGATATAATATCCATAGCAGCGGGTCCGGATCAGGCTTTAGATTGTGATGTTTTTTCGGCAACCATACCTGTAACTTCAACTGGAAGCGGACAAATGAGCTGGCAGATCGTAGATGGACCAACAGTAAATGTACTCTTAAATCCGAAATACCTTAACTTTCCAACAGCTTTAGTTAATTTTTCAGGTAATAGTGTAACTATAGATGACTTGAATTTTTCAGGAACTTACATTGTAAGGATCATAAAAGCGCCAAATCCGGGAAGCCAATGCGAAACAGTTTATGACGATGTTTCAATAGTTGTTTCGGCTCAACCCTCTGGTTCAAACGCCGGAACTACCCAAATTTTGGCATGTAATCTAACTTCGGCGGTTTTGGCAGGAAATATTCCTACCCGCGGAAGAGGTACCTGGTCGCAGGTCTCAGGACCTTCGTCAGCGATTTTCGCTAATGTAAATGATCCAACTACAACAGTTTCATCATTAGTAAATGGAAATTATAAATTTAGATGGACGATTTCCGGAGGAGCAGCCTGCGATGTAAGTCAGAGTATCTCTGAGGTAATTGTTTCTAGCGCAACTCCTACAACTGCTGCTGCGGGAGATGATCAAACTATCTGTTATGGAACACTACTTCAACTGCAAGGAAATACTGTCACAAGCAGTGAAGTAGGAACTTGGAGTGTTTCTCCAAGTTCAGGTATAATTTTTAGTGATGTTAATGATCCAAATGCAACTGTTTCGGGTTTGGCACAAGGAGCAGTTTATACTTTTACCTGGACGATTGAAAATGGTTGTGGCACATCGTCTGATACGGTTGACGTTACGGCCAATAATTCACAAGGTGCTACAGCTAATGCAGGACCTGATCAATGTGCTCCAACAGGAACTTCGTCTATAACTTTAACAGCAAATGATCCTTCTCCAGGAACAGGTTTATGGATTCAGACTGCTGGCGCTAATGCTACAATAACAACTCCAAGTCAATACAATACAACAGTTACAGGTTTGAGCGATGGAGATTATGAGTTTCAATGGACCATTTCTAATGTTGTATGTTCAGATGCAGTTGATAGTGTTGCCGTTACAATTGCTCCAACTATTACGGTTGCACAGGCAGGAAATGATCAAAGTGTTTGTGACGATAATGTAACCGTGATAGGAAATACTCCTGCAGCAGGTGAAACAGGTTTATGGGAATTTGTAAGTGGAGGCGATGGTCCTGTAATTACCAATCCTACAAGTCCAACAACGACAATTACTGGTTTAACCGCTGGGGCGTGGGTGTATAAATGGACCATTTCAAGAGGTGTTTGTGCAGCTTCTTCTGATTCGATACAATTAAATATTAATGAAGCTCCATCACCAGCTATTGCTGGACCAGACCAAACAGTATGTGATCAAAACAGTGTTACTCTTGCCGCAACGCCACCAACAGTTGGAAGTGGTATCTGGACGTTAATTTCTGGGCCAAATTCACCATCTTTTTCTAATGCTCTATCTGCAACTTCAACGTTATCGAATCTAATTACAGGAGTTTATGTTTTAGAATGGACGACTTATAACGGAATTAATTGCCCAGAAAATAAAGATCAGGTTACTATAAAAGTTACCGAAGTTGCAGCAGCAGGATCTGATTACGCTACTTGTTTAGAAGGCCCTCTTTATTTAAATGGGAATGATGGAAGTACAGGGACCTGGAGTTATGTTTCGGGAGGAAGTACACCGCCAACAGTTATACAAACAGGAAGCAATAGCGCAGCTGTTACTGGTTTAACTCCAGATGTATATGTGTTTAGATATACAATTGCAGCTGAAGGATCTTGCCCGGAAACGTCTGATGATATTAGTGTAACCATAAGCGGGCAAATAACTAATGCTCCAAGTGCTGGTCCAGATCAAATACTTTGTGACGCTGGTCTTGCGGGAATTCAATTGGCAGCTTCATCTCCTGACACTGGAACTACAGGAAAATGGACAGTATTATCAGGCCCTGCAGGTGGATCTTTTGTAAATGATACAAATCCGAATACAATATTTTTAAATCCAGGTTATGGAATTTATGTTTTTAATTGGACAGTAAGTGCAGGAACTTGTAATAGCTCAGATCAGGTAAGAATTGAAAATGCAGAACCGCCATCAGCGGCAGTTGCTGAAGGGGATAATGCAATTTGTGGTTCAACAACAGAACTTACAGCTACCCCGCCAACAGTTGGAACGGGAAAATGGACTCAAGAACCAGGTACGGGAACAACAACTGCAATCTTTAGCTCCGAAATTTTACCAACTACTACAGTTTCGAATTTAGAAAAAGGAACACCTTATGTTTTTAGATGGACAGTTAGTAATGGTTCAGTTTGTATTCCAACAACTACTACTGTTACGATTTCGGTTATTGAAGATTTGACGGTTCCGAATGCAGGTCCAGATCAGACTATTTGTCAGTCCAGCAACGCTACTTTAGCAGGTAATGTAATTAGTGCTGGAGGTGGAAAATGGACAATTGAAAGTGCGGGTCTAACAGGGAATTTTTCAGACGATACGAGTCCGACCTCGACATTTACAGCCAATAATTCGGGAACTTATATACTTCGATGGACAGCAACAAATGGAACTTGCAGTGCATTTGATGAGATGGAATTAACAGTCGATCCATTACCAACAACATCTGCTGCAGGAACACCAATTACAATCTGTGAATTTCAGGAATTAAATTTAGCTGCTAATAATCCAACTAGTGGTACAGGACTTTGGACACAAATTTCGGGACCGACAGCTGTTGTTTTCGAAACACCAACCTCTCCCACAACAGCTGTTTTTGGTACTAGTCCTACAGAAATCGTTTTTGGAACTCCAGTTGACCCTTATATATTTCAATGGACTATTACAAGTGGATCTTGCCCTCCAAGCTCGAGTACAGTATCAGTTGTAATAAATGCTTTACCTCCGTTGGCAGATGCGGGAACAGATCAAACTATTTGTAACACAGCAATAGCTACTTTAAACGGAAATGACCCAGGGACAGCAACAGGAACCTGGAGTTTTGTAACAAATGCAGGAAATACAGCCGTTATAACAAATCCAAATGATTTTAATTCTACAGTTACTAATCTTTCTGTTGGGACAACACGAATGAAATGGACTATCTCCAGTGGAGGCTGTACACCTTATTCTGATGAAGTTAATATTGAAAAACCATCCGATTTAATAACATCTGATTTAACAAGTGACACAACCATTTGTGTAGGCGGAACTTTAACTTTAAACACAACGCCTTCAGGAAGCGTAACGCCTTACGGCTATCAATGGCAAACTTCAGCAGACGGAACATCAGGTTGGTCAGATATTTCAGGTCAGACTAATGCTTCTTATACCACAGACAGTTCCTTAACTTTTGGGGACTATTATTACAGAGTAAATGTTTCGAATTCCTGTACTCAAATTACAAGTAGCACGGCCAAACTAATAATCATTCCAGATCCAGTAGTAACTAATCAGCCATTAGGAAATACAATTTGCTCAGGTGAAACTCATACAATGAGTGTTACTGCAACAACTACAAATAGTAATGCAGGTACACTCCTTTATCAATGGCAAAGTTCTGCAGACGAAACTTCAGGATGGATAAATATTTCTGGTGCAACTACCGATACTTATACGACAGCAACTTTAACTTCAAATTTATATTATAGAGTAAGGATCTCTCAGTCAGGAAGTGATTGCCGAACTTTTTCAGATCCTGCATTGGTCAATGTAACCACTATAACAACTCAGCCTGTAACACCCGCGCCAATTTGCGTAGGCGGTACAGTAAGTTTAAGTATTGTAGCGTCATTAAGCGGAGGGGCAGGTACACTTAGTTATCAATGGCAGCGTGATTCAGGTTCCGGTTTTGTCAATGAAACGAATCCGACAGCAACTACTTCGAATTTTACTTCAGATGCTTTAACAGCAGATACAGATTTTAGATGTATTATTACTTCATCTGCAACAAGCTGTAATTTAAATTCGGATACAGTCACAGCAGTTATTGCTATCGATCCTAATATTACAGTGCAACCTTTGGGAGGAATTATTTGTACTGGCGGAACTTTCGATTTATCTGTAACGGCAACAGGTGGAACACCAGGATTAGATTACCAATGGTATAGCAGTTCAGATAATTCAAATTTCGACTTAATAACTGGAGCAAACTCAAACACTTATACTACAACGGTATTAACTTCAGCCACCTATTACAAAGTAGAAATTTCGGCAACAGGAAATGGCTGTGGTTTAGTAACTTCAAACAGCGCTCAAGTTACTGTAATTCCAGATCCTTCGATTAGCCAACAACCCGTTGGAAACACAATATGTTTAGGTGAAACACATACCATGAATGTTATTGCTTCTGGTGATGCTTCTGGCGGTGGTTTAAGTTATCAATGGGAGAGTTCAACAGATGGAACATCAGGCTGGGCAAATGTTACAGATGGAACTGGGGCAAATACCGATACTTACACAACAGCTTCATTAACATCAAATTTATATTACAGAGTAAGAATTACGCAGAGCTTAAGTGATTGTGAAACGTATTCGGATGCAGTTCCCGTATTTGTAACAGCGATTACCGTTCAACCGGCAACTCCTGATGCGATTTGTGTTGGAGGTACAGTTAGTTTAAGTGTTACAGCTTCATTAAATGGAGGAACAGGAACATTTAATTATCAATGGCAGAGTGATTCGGGTTCAGGTTTTGCTGATGAAACCAATCCAACGGCAACTACAGCAGATTTTACTTCAGATGTTTTGACTGCAGACACTAATTTTAGGGTTATTGTTACTTCATCAACAACGAGCTGTCCTTTAACATCTGATGTGGTCACTGCAGCCGTAGTTCCTGACCCAGCAATAGATACACAGCCTCTGGGAGGAACTATATGTGAAGGAGGAGATTTTACTTTAAGTGTTCAGGCTTCTAATGGAACTCCATCATTAACGTATCAATGGCAATCCAGTACAAGTTCAGGTTCGGGTTTTACAGCTATTTCAGGTGCTACAGATAGTTCCTTGAATATAACATCATTAACAGAAACTACTTATTATAAGGTAATTGTTTCAGCTTCCGGAAATGGTTGTACAACAATTACTTCGTCTGAAGCTGAAATAACTGTTATTCCAGATCCGATTATAGTAACTCAGCCAACAGGTAATACTACAATTTGTAAAGATGGAACAGCAATGCTGTCTGTAGTGGCTTCTGGCGGTTCAGGTACTTTTTCATACCAATGGCAATCGGCACCAACTTTAGGCGGAACTTATGCAGATATAAACACAGCAACTTCTGATACGTATACCACTCCAAACCTTTCTGAAACAAGTTATTTCAGAGTTGTTGTAACCAATTCAGGTTCAGGTTGTGATGCTATTATTTCAAATGTAGCTATAGTTTATATAGGTGATATTAATGTACAGCCTGTTGCTCCGGATCCAATTTGTTCAGGTGGTTCGGCAACAGTTTCTTTAACAACTTCTGCCAATGGAGGAACGGCTACTTTTAGCTATCAATGGGAAAGTTCTGCCAATGGAACATCTGGCTGGACAGCTATTCCTTCAGCCAATTCAGACAGTTACACGACTCCAGCTTTAACATCTACAACTTATTATAGAGCAATAGTAACTACATCAACACCATCGTGTAGCTTAACTTCTGATGTTGTAGAAGTAACCGTTATTCCTGATCCTTTTATTGTGACACAACCAGCAGATGGTTCAGTTTGTCAGGGGGGTTCTTATGATTTGTCTGTAGTTGCTGCGAACGGAACTCCTTCGTTAACTTATCAATGGCAAACCAGCAATGCATTGGCAGGAACTTATAGTGATATTGCAGGGGCTGTGAGTGCCAACTATAGTACGCCTGCTCTAACAATAACAACGTATTACCGAGTTCAGGTTAGTGCTTCAGGTGATGGTTGTACAACCATAAGTTCAGATCCAGCGACAGTTACTGTGGTAGATGATCCAATAATTTCAACAGAACCACAAGATGGAGCGATTTGTGTTGGTAATAATTATTCGTTTAGTGTAGTGGCATCAGGGGCATCAGGTTTGGGAGCATTGCAATATCAATGGCAGACTGCCAATGCAACAACAGGTCCTTTCGCTAATGTTACTGACGGAAATGGAGGAACAACAGCTAATTATACCACTCCAGTATTTAACACTACAACAACCAGATATTATAGAGTTGCCATAACACAAGGAACTTCTGGTTGTGAAACTTTATCAAATACCGTTACTTTAAATATTTCAGCACTTCCTGCAAAACCTATCGGAAGCGTAACACAACAGCCTAATTGCAGTATCGCAACAGGAACCATTACAATTACTTCTCCAGCAGAAGGAACTGGTTTCGAGTATTCAATAAACGAAGGAACGACTTATCAGGCCAGTAGTATTTTTAGTGGTTTGACGGATGGAGTAAAAATAATAACGGTTAGAAAGATTGGTGCTAATACCTGTGTTTCTCAAGGAACTAATTTTACAGTTAGCAAAAGTATTTGTGCTGTGCCAGAAGTATATGCTTCAATAAATGGCGCAACAGGAGGAAATACAACTACTGTTTTGGGATCTGATACATTAAACGGAAATCCGGCCTTATTAACTACAGTAAATATAACAGTAAATTCAAGTTCTTCTCCTTTGGTAAGTTTAAATCCAACAACAGGCTTAATTACTTTTGCTTCGGGGACTCCTGCGGGAACTTATACCGTTAATTATACGATTTGTGAAAAAGCAAATCTGACCAACTGTTCATCTACCACAGAAACAGTTCAGGTAACACAATCTTTAATTGATGCAGTAGCAGATGTCGTTACTCCAAACGTGAATGGATCTAACGGAAGACCTTTAGCTATCAATGCTTTAACAAATGATAAACTAAATGGAAATGCTGTTCTTGCTTCGCAGGTTACTATTTCTGTTGTAACGCCTGCAACTTCGATAGGCGGAGGACCAGTGCCGGTGTTAAATACAACTACAGGAACTGTTTCTGTGCCTGCAGGAACTCCAGAAGCTACTTATACAATTGAATATCAAATTTGCGAAAAATTAAATCCTGCTAATTGTGATATTGCTACCATTGTAATTCCGGTCGTAGCTCCAAATATTGATGCAGTCGATGATTCTGCCAGTCCGGTTAATGGTGTAGATGGAAATCCAAATGTAATGACTGTTCTGTCAAATGACAGCTTAAATGAAGGTTCATTTACAATCGGTCAAATCAATTTAACTCAGATCGCTGGAGCTACACCAAACACGCCCGGCGCATTAGTTCCGGTTTTAAATTTAACGAATGGTGTTGTCAGTGTTCCTGCAGGAACTCCATCTGGGGTTTATACGATCAATTATCAAATTTGCGAAAAATTAAATCCTACCAATTGTGACGATGCTTTTGCAACAATAATAGTAATTGATGCCTCATTAATAGCCAATGATGATGATCTGGGACCAATTAACGGTTATGTTGGAAATCCAAATGTGATCAATGCTTATTATAGCAATGACACTTTTAATGGTCAAGTAGTCGATTTGGCATTAGTAACCCCAACGATTATTAATACTGCTATTCCGGTAACTCCAGGTGCTTTAGTCCCGGTTTTAGATGTCAATACAGGAATTGTAAGTGTGCCTGCCGGAACTCCTGCAGATGATTATACGATTGAATATGTCTTAACAGAGAATTTAAATCCATCCAATCAGGATGTAGCCTTAATTACCATCCGTGTTACTCCGGCTCCAATTGTTGCAGATGATGATACTTCATTGCCTGTCAATGGAAAAACTGGAGCATTGTCTGCATTGAATGCCTATACAAATGACAGCTTAAATGGATCTCCATTAATATTGAGTGAAATAACAACAACAGTTTTAACTCCGGCTACACCTATTCTTGGAGGACCAGTTCCAGCTTTAAATACAAATACAGGAATTGTAAGCGTTCCTGCCAATACGCCTGCAGGAATTTATACGATAACGTATAAAATTTGTGAAAACTTAAATCCAGATAATTGCGATCAGGCAACAATAACGGTAAATGTTGTTTCATCTTCAATAGTTGCCAATGACGATTCGGTTAGTGGAATAAATAGTTACACAGGTTTAGCAGATGCTTTGGATATACTTCCGAATGACACCTTAGATGGTATTTTAGTTTCACTTTCAGAAATAAATATTGGAGTAGTTACTCCAGCAGTATCGATAAACGGAGGAGCTATTCCAACGTTGAATACAACTACAGGATTAATAAGTATTCCAGCTGGTACTACGGCAGGAAATTACACGATTGTTTATAGCATTTGCGAAAAATTAAATACTACAAATTGTGATACAGCCACAGCTACAATAACTGTAAATACTCCAGTTATAGATGCCGTAAATGATTCCGTAACCAATGTGAATGGAGTAACAGGTCAGGCCAATGCTGTTAATGCTTTAACAAATGACACCTTAAACGGAGCATTGATCAATACCTCGCAAATTACGATGAGCGTATTGGTTCCAGCAGTTTCATTAGGAGGAAATGTTCCTGTACTAAATATTGCTTCAGGACAAGTTAATGTGCCTCCATTAACACCAGAAGGGACCTATACGATAGTATATCGAATTTGCGAAAATTTAAATTCGGGTAATTGTGATATTGCAACGATAAAAGTAGTAGTAGGAGCTTCAACAATTGTAGCAAACAATGATGAGGTAACCAATATAAATGGTTACGTAGGAGCAAATGCAGTGGTTAATGCCTTATCAAATGATGAGATAACAGGAATCCCAGCAACACTGAATACAGTTATTGTAAGTGTGGTAACTCCGGCGACAGCAATCGGCACAGGAAATATACCAGAATTAGACATAACAACTGGTTTGGTAAATGTACCTGCGGGTACTTCGGCAGGAACATATTCTATTGTATATCAAATTTGCGAAAAACTAAATCCATCAGTTTGCGATCAGGCTACCATTAGTATTACAGTTTTAGCCCCAGTAATTGTTGCCAATGACGACACCATAATCGGTATAGATGGTTATTTAGGTCAATCAAATATTCTGAATGCGCTTACTAATGATACTTTAAACAATAGTGCTGTTAATAGTAGTGAAATCCAGACTCAGGTTGTTGCCCCTGCTAATTCAATAAATGGTGGAGCTGTTCCGTTTTTAGATGTCGCAACCGGACAGGTGAGTGTTCCGGCAGGTACTTCGGCAGGGAATTATTTTATAGACTATCGTATTTGCGAAATTTTAAATCCAACTAATTGTAACGATGCCAGAATTACCATTTCGGTTTCTGCAGCTTCTATCGTTGCGAATGACGATGCGGTAAATAACATCAATGGATTTGTAGGTGCTGATGATATTTTGGATGTAATGACAAATGATTTGCTAAACGGACAACCCGCTAACTTATCTGAAACAGTAATTAAAATTGTACAGTCAGCTATTTCAATCAATGGAGGATTAGTGCCAACGCTAAATGTTGCTACGGGTAAAGTTACGGTCTCAGCAGGAACTCCGGCAGGAATTTATACGATCGATTATCAATTATGCGAACAATTAAATACAACTAATTGTGATACTGCAACAATAACCATAACTGTTGCTGCTCCCGCAATTGTTGCCAATGACGATTTGGTAGCAAATATAAACGGAATGACAGGCGCGGGCAATGTATTAGATGTTCTGCCAAATGATATGCTAAACGGCCAATCTACGCAATTAGCCAAAGTTAATATGACTGTCGTGCAACCGGCAACTTCAATTAACGGAGGACTAGTACCTGTTTTAAATACAAATACTGGAAAAATAAATGTTCCAGCAGGAACTCCTGCAGGTAGTTATATCATTAGATACAGTATTTGCGATAAATTAAATCCGACCAATTGTGATGAGGCAAATGTTGGTGTTAGTGTTATAGCTTCGACAATTGTAGCAAACGATGATTCGGCATCAAATATTAACGGATATGCAGGTGCATCGAATGTACTTAATGCGATCAATAATGATTTATTAAACGGACTTCCTGCAAAAGGGCTGAATGTTCAAATTACAATGCTTACTGCACCAGTTTCTATTAATGGAGGTCCGGTTCCAGTCTTAAATACCCTTACCGGTAATGTAGATGTACCAGCTCAAACACCGTCAGGAACTTACACAATTGTATACCAAATCTGTGAAAACTTAAATTCTGATAATTGTGATCAGGCGACAATTACAATTACAGTTAGTGCGCCTGCGATTGATGCTGTTGATGATACAATTACAGGAATAAATGGATATGCAGGTGCTTCTAACATTTTGAATGCAGGTATAAATGATCTGCTAAACGGTACGAATGTTATTGCGGGAGAAGTCAGTGCAAGTATTGTAACACCTGCTGTTTCATTAGGAGGAGCTATTCCGGTTTTTGATACCGTAACCGGATTTGTATCAGTTCCAGTGGGAACTACAGCAGGAACTTATACAATTGTATATCAAATTTGCGAAACATTAAATGCAACGAATTGCGATAGCGCAACGATAACCATTACTGTAAATCCTCCATTGATTGAAGCTCAGGATGATTTTGTTGCTAATGTAAATGGTTATACAGGAGCCACCAGTGTTGTCAATGCTATTACCAATGATAATCTGAATGGATCAGCAGTCCAAATTTCAGCAGTCCAAATTTCAGAATTAATTCCGGCAACTTCATTAGGAGGACCAGTTCCGGTATTAGATACAGCAACAGGATTGGTTAGTGTACCAGCCAATACACCAGCAGGAGCTTATACAATTTCATATAGAATTTGCGAAATTTTAAATCCAACGAATTGTGATGATGCGATTATAACTGTAAATGTTGTCGCAGCATCAATAATTGCAAATGATGATACTGTCTCAGGAATTGATGGATTTGCAGGTGCTAATGATGTTTTAGATGCAATTGCAAATGATAAGCTAAATGAAACAGCAGTATCATTATCTGAAATTACAATAACCATTATAAATCCAGCAATTTCTCTTGGTGGAGCTATTCCATTTTTAGACACAACAACTGGATTAGTTTCAGTTCCAGCAAACACGACGGAAGGCGGATATACGATAGTGTATCAAATTTGTGAAAACCTAAATGTTACTAATTGTGATACCGCTACCATAAAAGTAAATGTGGGAGCATCAACTATAGTTGCTAATAATGATGTTGTTTTAGGAATTAATGGATATGATGGAGCTAATGATGTTTTAGATATCGTAACTAACGATACAGTAGGCGGACTTCCTGCAGAATTAAAAGATATTAACATATCAGTAGTGATACCTGCAACATCTGTAGGAGGAGCACCAGTTCCAATATTAAATACAAGTACAGGATTGATAAGTGTTCCAGCAGGAACCCCCGCTAAAAAATATTTTATAACCTATAGAATTTGTGAAAAATTAAATCCAACTGTTTGTGATAACGCTATTGTAGGAATAGAAGTGTTGCCAGCATCAATTGTAGCCAATGACGACAATAGAATCTTACCAGTAAATGGAAAAATTGGCTTAGCTAATGCCTTAAATGTTTTTGTGAATGATACTTTTAATGGTGCACAATTAATCTTGGGTGAATTGAACGTAAGCACAATCAGTTCACCAGCACCAATTCCAGGAGCAAGTATTCCAGCGTTTGATGAGGCTACAGGAATTGTAAGTGTGCCTGCGGGAACTCCTGCGGGATTATACACTTTTAGATATCAAATTTGTGAAAAATTAAATCCAACTAATTGTGATGATGCACTAATAACAATACGAGTTATAGGAGCGCCAATTGAAGCAAATGATGATCTTGCTACAGGAATTAATGGTTTTGTTGGTGCAATAAATGTGGTAAATGTTACCTTAAACGACAATCTTAACTCAAGTCAAGTGATGTTAAGTGACATTATGATGAGTGTGTTACAACCAGCTATTGCTATAAATGGAGGACAAATTCCAGTTTTAGATATCACTACAGGACAAGTTTCGGTTCCTGCGGGCACGGCAAAAGGTGTTTACACTATTGAATATCAAATTTGTGAAAAACTAAACCCAACGAATTGCGATACGGGAATTGCTTATATATCAGTTATAAATCCAGCTATAGTTGCTAATAATGATGCAGTTACAGGAGTAAATGGTTATGTTGGATTGAATAATGCGATAAATGCAATCACAAACGATAGATTGAACGGATCGGTAATAAATTTATCTAAAATAGTAATCAGTGTTACACAAACTGCAACAGCAATAAACGGCGGTCAGATTCCAATATTAAACACAGCGACAGGAGTAGTATCTATTCCTGCAGGTACATCAGCGGGTAATTATCTAATTAATTATCAAATCTGTGAGAAGTTAAACCCAGCTAACTGTGACAATGCTTCGATAGCAGTAATTGTTGTGCAACCAGTTATCGATGCAGTAAATGATACTCCTGCCATAGTAAATGGTGCAAATAATAATCCAAATATTATTAATGTACTTACTAATGATAAGTTAAATGGGAGTGCTATAACATTTAATCAAATCAATTTATCGCTCATAACAGCTGCTACACCATTGACAGTAGGAGCATTGGTTCCAACTTTAGATACAAGTAACGGTTCAGTATCAGTGCCACAAGGAACACCAGCGGGAGCTTATTCGATAGAATATCAAATTTGCGAGAAACTAAACCCTGCAAATTGTGATATAGCAACAGTACTTGTTAGAGTTTCGGCAGCTCAAATTATTGCAAATGATGATTTCTTAGAGCCAATAAATGGTTACGTAGGTAATCTGAATGTAGCGAATGCGTTTTTAAGTAATGATATCTTTAACGGAGCAGTTGTTACGAATGCATTAGTAAAAGCTACAGTTGTTAATCCTGCTTCTCCAAGATTTCCAGGAGCAAATATTCCATTACTGGATGTTGCAACCGGAATTGTTAGTGTGCCTGCTGGAACGCCAGTGGGAATTTACACAATCGTATATCAACTGTGTGAAAGATTGAATCCAACCAATTGTGATAATGCTATTGTACGAATTCAGGTTATCGCTGCACCAATTAATGCCAATGATGATATAGCAACTGGCATTGATGGTTATGTTGGTAATGCAAGTGTTGTAAATGCGTATGTTAATGATAGTTTTAACGGAAGTGCGTTAGTACTATCTAAATTAGAAACCACAATTGTAAAACCTGCAGTCCCTATTAACGGAGGATCAGTTCCTATATTTAATACAACAACCGGCACCGTAAGCGTTCCAGCGAATACTCCAGCGGGCACTTACACGATAGTGTATCAAATCTGTGAGAAGCTCAATTCAGCGAATTGTGATCAGGCAACGATTTTGGTGCAGGTAGTGCTTCCAGTGATTGATGCCGTAGATGATCTAGCCACAGCCGTAAACGGAAAAACAGGAATAGAAAACGCCATCAATGCTTATGGCAATGACACCTTAAACGGAGCTAGTTTAGTATTGAGCCAAATCACCAGAACAGTTGTGTCCCCAGCAGTATCTATAGGAGGAGGAACAGTTCCCTCACTTAATTTAACCACTGGTATCGTAAGCGTTCCAGCAGGCACACCAGCGGGTACCTATAGTATTACCTATAAAATCTGTGAGACATTAAATCCAGTCAATTGTGATCAGGCTACCATCACCATTCCGGTAACCGCCTCTGGAATTGTAGCCAATGATGATAGTATTGCAGGCATTAACGGATATGTAGGAGCAACAGATGCTTTGGATGCCATTGGCAACGATACCGTAAATGGCAATCCAGCCTTATTAGATGAAATTACCACCACAGTAACCAGTGTGGCAGTTCCAATCAACGCAGGATTAGTTCCAACCTTAAACACCACAACAGGACTAGTGAGCATCCCAGCAGGCACAAGCGCAGGAGTGTACACCATTGGTTACCGTATTTGTGAGAAACTCAATCCAACAAATTGCGATGATGGAGTGATAACCGTTACAGTTGATGTTCCGGTTATCGATGCAGTTGATGACTCGGCACCGAATATCAATGGAATTACAGGAGAGAATGATATATTAAATGCGTATACTAATGATACGCTAAACGGAGCTTTGGTACAAGCCTCACAAATCACCTCACAAGTAACAATCCCAGCGGTTCCATTACTAACAGGGGCTTTGGTTCCCGTTTTGAATCCAGCCACTGGATTCGTAAGTGTACCAGCCAACACACCAGCGGGAACGTATACCATAGAATACGAAATATGTGAACGATTAAATCCAAGCAATTGTGATCAGGCAGTAATTACGATAGCCGTTACAGCATCTAGCATTGTAGCCACAGTTGATTCAGCAGGTAACATCAATGGTTATGTAGGAGCCAACGGCGTTATTAATGCTTTAAGCAATGACACCGTATCGGGACTAACAGCCACGTTGAGTACCGTTAACTTACAAGTTGTTACACCAGCAACGGCTATAGGCACAGCCAATGTTCCAGTATTGGATATTGCCACAGGATTGGTCAATGTTCCAGCGAACACCCCATCAGGGAGTTACAGTATTGTGTATGAGATCTGTGAGAAACTCAACCCAACAGTATGTGATAAGGCCACCATTACCATTGGTGTAATTGCTACAGACATCATTGCCACAGATGATTCGGTATCCAAAATCAATGGATTTACAGGACAAGTCAATGCAATAAATGCGTTAACCAATGATAGGTTAAATGGCAATATTGTGAAACTGTCAGAAATCACCACCCAAGTGATTACCCCAGCCACCGCAATAGACGGTCATCCGGTTCCAGTTCTGGATACCACAACCGGACAAGTGTCGATTCCGGCAGGTACCGCAGCGGGTACTTACACCATAGAATATGGCATCTGCGAAAAACTGAATCCAGCCAATTGTGACCAGGCTATAATCACCATCAATGTATTAACAGCCACTATAGTTGCCAATGATGATTCTGTAAACAACATAAATGGACTCAATGGCGCGGCAGACGTTTTAGATGTTATGCCAAATGATCTGCTAAACGGACTTCCAACAAGTCTTTCAGCAACAACATTAAGTGTTATAACACCGGCAGCCCCAATCAATAGTGGATTAGTTCCGATATTAGACATTGCAACTGGATTGATAACTGTACCGGCCAATACACCGGCAGGCACGTATCAAATCCAGTATCAATTGTGTGAGCAGTTAAATCCAACAAATTGTGATACCGCCACAGTAACTATTACTGTTACTGCTGCGCCAATCATTGCTAACAATAACAGCGCAACAGGAATTAATGGATTTACAGGAGCTGTAAATGTGGTAGATGTTTTATTGAATGATGCCCTAAATGGGATAACAGCAACTTTGACAACGGTAAATCTATCTGTAGTCCAAGGAGCTACGCCTATTAGTGGAGGATTAGTCCCTATATTGGATATAACAACAGGAAACATAAATGTTCCAGCCAACACACCTTCAGGATCTTATACTATTGTGTATCAAATTTGTGAAAAACTAAATCCAGAAAATTGTGATCAGGCGACTATTTTGATTCAGGTTGCCACTCCGATAATAGATGCCGTTGATGATCTAGCAACAGTCGTAAACGGAAAAACAGGGACATTGAATGCAGTCAATGCTTATGGAAATGATACGTTAAACGGTTCTGCTTTGGTATTGAGTCAAATTACCAGAACACTAGTTTCGCCTGCAGTTCCAATAGCAGGAGGCTTAGTTCCTACATTGAATTTAACGACAGGTATCGTAACTGTTCCGGCGGGTACACCGGCAGCTACTTATACCATTACCTATAAAATCTGTGAAAACTTAAATTCTGATAATTGTGATCAGGCGACAATTACCATTCCGGTAACGGCCTCTGGAATTATTGCTAATGATGATTCTCTTTCCGGAATCAATGGTTATGTTGGAGCTGTGAATGCTTTAGATGCTATTAACAACGATACTTTAAATGGTAATCCTATATTGTTAGCTGAAATTACCACCACAGTTATCAGTGTTGCAACACCAATAAATGGCGGTATGGTTCCTGTATTGGATACCACAACAGGAATCGTAAGTATTCCGGCAGGAACAACAGCAGGAAATTATACAATTGTGTATAGAATTTGTGAAAAATTAAATCCTGCTAATTGTGATACCGCTACTGTTTCAATTACAGTAAATGCTACGGTTATCGATGCGGTAAACGATTCGGTAACCAATGTAAATGGATTATTAGGTCAGACTAATGCTGTTGCAGCTTTAACTAATGATACCTTAAATGGAGCTTTAGTGAATACATCACAAATTACCGTTACTGTAGTGGTACCAGCGGTTTCGTTAGGGGGAAATATTCCTGTTTTAAATACGGCTACCGGACAAGTTACTGTACCACCATTAACTACCGAAGGAACTTATACCATAGTATACCGTATATGTGAAAATCTGAACTCTGGTAATTGTGATATTGCGACTATAAAAATAGGAGTAGGAGCCTCGACAATTGTGGCAAATAACGACGAGGCAACCAATATAAATGGTTATGATGGAGCAAACGCAGTGGTTAATGCCCTGTCAAATGATGAGATAACGGGAATTCCGGTAACGCTTAATACAGTTAATCTAAGTGTGATAACTCCGGCAACACCAATCGGCACAGGCAATATACCGGAATTAGATGTAACAACAGGATTGGTAAATGTACCTGCAGGTACTTCGGCAGGAACATATTCTATTGTGTATCAAATTTGTGAAAAACTCAATCCATCTGTTTGTGATCAGGCTACCATTAGTGTTAGCGTTATTGCACCGATAATTGTTGCCAATGACGATACAATAAGCGGTATAGATGGTTACACAGGGCAATCTAATATTCTGAATGCCCTTACCAATGATACCTTAAACAATAGTGCTGTTAATAGTAGTGAAATCCAGACTCAGGTTGTTGCCCCTGCTAATTCAATAAGCGGTGGAGCTGTACCATTTTTGGATACTGTAACAGGGCAGGTTAGTGTTCCGGAGGGTACTACAGCAGGAAACTATTTTATAGATTACCGTATCTGTGAAATTTTAAATCCAACTAATTGTAACGATGCCAGAATTAGTATTTCGGTTGGTTCAGCCTCTATTGTTGCCAATGAAGATGCGGTAAATAACATCAATGGATTTGTAGGTGCTGATGATATTTTGGATGTAATGACAAATGATTTGCTAAACGGACAACAAGCTAACTTATCTGAAACAGTAATTAAAATTGTACACCCAGCTATTTCAATCAATGGAGGATTAGTGCCAACGCTAAATGTTGCTACGGGTAAAGTTACGGTCTCAGCAGGAACTCCGGCAGGAATTTATACGATCGATTATCAATTGTGTGAACAATTAAATGCAGCTAATTGTGATACCGCAACTATAACTATAACAGTTGATGCTCCCGCAATTGTTGCCAATGACGATTTGGTAGCAAATATAAACGGAATGACCGGAGCGAGCAATGTTCTTGATGTTCTGCCAAATGATAAGCTCAATGGCCAAACAGCATTATTATCAAATGTCAATTTAACCGTTGTGCAGCCAGCAGCTCCAATTAGCGGAGGATTAGTACCATTTTTAAACACCAATACAGCAAAAGTAAATGTTCCGGAAGGAACGCCAGCAGGAAGTTATATCATTACATATCGTATTTGTGATAAATTGAATCCAGCCAATTGTGACGATGCAACTGTTGGTATAACTGTCTCAGCAGGTACCATTACAGCAAACGACGATTCGGTATTAAATGTAAATGGTTATACAGGAGTATCCAATGTGATTAATGCGATCAATAACGATTTATTAAACGGACTTCCGGCAAAAGTATTAGATGTTAAAATTAGCATTCTTACTGCTGCTGTTCCTATTAACGGTGGACCTGTTCCGGTCTTAAATACCCTTACCGGAAATGTAAATGTTTCGGCTCAGACACCAGCGGGAACTTATGAAATAGGCTATCAGATTTGTGAAAAATTAAATCCGGCAAATTGCGATACTGCTAAAATTACCATTACAGTTTCAGCACCTGTAATTGATGCTGTCAATGATTTGGTAACAGGAATCAATGGATATGCAGGTGCATTGAATGTTATAAATGCGGGTCAAAACGATATGATCAATGGTACCAATGTTATGGCTGATGAGGTTATTATGAGTCTGGTAACTGCAGCAACATCTCTTGGCGGAGCTGTTCCGATTTTAGATCCAGCAACAGGATTTGTATCTGTTCCGGCTGGAACTACGGCAGGAACATACACGATTGTATATCAAATCTGCGAAACATTAAATGCAGCAAATTGTGACAGTGCAGCGGTAACTATCACCGTAAATCCTGCGGTAATAGAAGCACAGGATGATTTTGCAGCCAATGTAAACGGATTAACAGGTGCATCGAATGTTGTAAATGCCATTACAAATGATAATCTGAATGGATCGACAGTACTATTGTCAGAAATTCAAATTACCGAATTAGCACCGGCGACTTCTTTAGGAGGTCCAGTACCAGTTCTAAATGTTATTTCAGGTATTGTTAGTGTTCCAGCAAATACACCAGTGGGTACTTATACTATTCAATACAGTATTTGCGAAAAATTAAATCCAACAAATTGTGATAATGCGATTATAACTGTAAATGTTGTAGCGGCAAAAATAATTGCAAATGATGATTCTGTTTCAGGTATTGACGGATTTACAGGGGCTACTGATGTTTTAGATGCCATTGCAAACGATGTACTGAATGCAAATCCTGTATCGTTATCACAAATAACAATTTCGGTATTGAATCCCGCATTGCCAATTTCTGGAGGACAAATTCCATATTTAGATACTACTACAGGACTGGTGTCCGTACCGGCAGGAACAACTTCGGGTGGATATACTATAGAATATCAAATTTGTGAAAACTTAAATCCGGGTAACTGTGATAGTGCTACTATAAAAGTAAATATAGGAACATCAACTATAATAGCAAATAATGATAATGTATCGGGAGTTAATGGATATCTAGGTGCGAATGATGTTTTAGACGTTATTTCTAATGATATTCTGGGCGGACTTCCAGCAGAATTGGCAGATATTACAATTTCGGTAGTGGTACCTGCAATTTCAGTAGGTGGAGGACCTGTTCCAACATTAAATACTACAACTGGATTGATAAGTGTTCCAGCAGGAACCCCTGCTAAAAAATATTTTATTACTTATAGAATTTGTGAAAATTTAAATTCAACCGATTGTGATATTGCTACAGCAGTAATTGAAGTTTTAGCTGCTCCGATTGTAGTCAATGACGATAATAGAATCTTACCGGTAAATGGAAAAAACGGACTGGCCAATGCGTTGAATGCTTTTGATAATGATACTTTTAATGGATCTGCTTTAATTTTAAGCGAATTAAACACGACAATTTTAAGTTCACCAGCACCAATTCCGGGAGTTAGTATTCCGTCTTTTGATACCACCACCGGAATCGTAAGTGTACCTGCTGGAACACCATCGGGATTGTATACTTTTAGATATCAGATTTGTGAAAAATTAAATCCAGCTAATTGTGATGATGCGATAATAAGAGTAATAGTTATGGCAGCACCAATTGAAGCGAATGATGATCTTGCCACAGAAATTAATGGATTTACAGGTGCAGCCAATGTGGTAAATGTTACCTTAAACGACAATCTTAACTCGACTCAGGTAATGTTAAGTGAGATTACCATAAGTGTGGTTCAGCCAGCCATTCCTATAAATGGAGGACAGATTCCGATATTGGATATTGCTACAGGACATGTTTCTGTTCCTGCAGGTACTGCCAAAGGAGTTTATACTATACAGTATCAAATTTGTGAAAAATTAAACCCAACCAACTGTGATACGGCAATTGCTTATATCTCGGTTATCAGTCCGGAAATAGTGGCGAATAATGATGGCATTACAGGAATTAACGGTTATGTTGGTGCGAACAGTATACTGAATGCAATCACAAACGACAGATTGAACGGAGCCGTAATAAACTTGTCTAAAATAAAAATTAGTGTTACGCAAAGTGCAACAGCAATTAACGGCGGTCAGATTCCTGTTTTAGACGCTACAACTGGATTAGTTTCTGTTCCAGCAGGAACTTCGGCAGGAAATTATGTAATTAATTATCAAATCTGTGAACTGTTGAATCCAAGCAATTGCGACAATGGTTCAATAGCTGTCATAGTGGTTGCTCCAGTTATGGATGCGGTAAATGATACTCCGGCAATAGTTAACGGAACCAATAACAATCCTAATATTATTAATGTATTAGCTAATGACAAGTTAAATGCAGCAGCGGTAAATCTAAGTCAAATCACTATAACATTGATTAATCCGGCAAGTCCATTAACAGCGGGAGCATTAGTTCCAACTTTAGATATTAGTAACGGTTCGGTATCAGTATCGGCAGGAACACCAGCGGGAGCTTATACAATTGAGTATCAAATTTGCGAGAAACTAAATCCTGCTAATTGTGATATGGCAACAGTATTGGTTAGAGTTTCGGCAGCACCAATTATTGCCAATGATGATGTATTGGGTCCAATTAATGGTTATGAAGGAAATCTGAATATTGCTAATGCCTTTTTAAGCAATGATACTTTCAACGGAACAGTTGTTACAAAAGCACTTGTAAAAGCTACCGTTATAAATCAAGCTACTCCAGGGTTCCCTGGGGCTAATGTGCCATTGTTGGATGAAGCAACCGGAATTGTTAGCGTACCAGCAGGGACTCCGGTAGGCAATTATACAATTATGTATCAATTGTGCGAACGATTAAATACAGCCAATTGTGATAATGCAATTGTGAAAATTGAGGTAACAGCAGCACCAATTGAAGCCAATGATGATATGGCAACAGGTATTAATGGTAACTCAGGAAATAGCAATGTATTGAATGCTTACGGAAATGATACATTCAATGGAGCCGCATTAGTACTTTCTAAAATAGAAACTACGATTGTCAAACCAGCACTTTCTGCAACAGGAAGTCCTGTTCCAGTATTTAATCCAAGTACCGGAATTGTTAGTGTTCCGGCTGGTACGCCTGCAGGAGGATATACGATTGTGTATCAAATTTGTGAAAAATTAAACCCAACGAATTGTAATCAGGCAACTATTGTAGTACAGGTTGCTTCTCCGGTAATTGATGCTGTAGATGATTTACCAGCTTCTGTAAATGGTAAAACAGGAATAGTGAATGCAATCAATGCTTATACAAATGATACGTTAAACGGTTCCGCTTTGGTATTGAGCCAAATAACCAAAACGGTTGTATCTCCAGCGGTTTCCATAGCAGGAGGACCGGTTCCAGGTTTGAATGTAAATACAGGCATAGTAAGTGTTCCGGTTAATACTCCAGCGGGTACTTATAGCATAACCTATAGAATCTGTGAGACGTTAAACCCTGCCAACTGTGATCAGGCTATTATTACGATTCCGGTAACCGCTTCAGTAATTGTTGCCAATGATGATGCTGTTTCGGGAGTCAATGGCTATGTTGGAGCAACAGACTCATTAGACGCCATCAACAACGACACGCTAAACGGCAACCCGGTATTATTGGCAGAAATAAATACCACCGTGACAGCAGTTGCCACGCCAATTAACGGCGGACTAGTTCCAGTATTGAACACAGCAACCGGGATGGTAAGCATACCACCAGGTACAAGCGCAGGAGTTTACACTATCGGATATCGTATTTGTGAAAAACTTAATGCGACGAATTGTGATGACGGAGTAATTACTGTAACGGTTACTGTTCCGGTTATCGAGGCAGTTGATGATTTAGTAGCCAATATCAATGGTTCTGTAACAACTAATAATGCAATCAATGTTTTATTAAATGATATGCTAAATGGAGCTTCTACAGACTTAACAAAAGTTACTATTACAGTTGATATTCCTGCATTACCTATTAACGGTGGATTTGTACCAGTATTAGAACCTTTAACAGGAATGGTAAGTATTCCGGCAGGCACTCCGGCAGGCATGTATACAATTTCATATCATATTTGTGAAAACCTAAATCCAATGAATTGTGATAATGCTATTGTCAGCATAACTGTAATTGGAGCAGCAATAAATGCTATTGATGATTCAGTTTCGAATATCAACGGTTTTATTGGAGGAAACAATGTGATAAATGCCTTAGCGAATGATATTTTAAACGGAGTTGCTGTCATTCCTTCACAAGTAACCATCAGTAATATTGTTCCTGCTGCTTCTATTAATGGAGGAGCAATTCCGTCATTAGATCCAACAACCGGAAATGTTAGTGTACCTGCAGGAACGGCAGCAGGCACTTACACAATTGGATACAGGCTTAGCGAGAATCTCAATCTGTCTAACTTTGATACAGCAGATATAACGATTACCGTTATTGCACCAGGTATTATGGCCAATAACGATTCTGCAAATAATATTAATGGATTTGTGGGTGCAAATAATGTTATAAATGCGATTGCAAATGACAGGCTAAATGGCTTTGATATTCAATTGACGGATATTGATATTACTTCAATAAGTACTGCAAATCCAGTTGATTATGTTTTAGGAAACCCGGTACCTACTTTGAATATTACTACTGGAAATGTAGATGTGCCGGCTGGAACATCATCAGGAACGTACACGATTCACTACAAAATCTGTGAAAAACTAAATCCTGTAAATTGCAGTGAAGCTGATATTGAGATTACCGTTTTGGGTACATTTATCAATGCAAATAATGATTTTTCAGATGGTATTAACGGATATAGAGGAGCAAACAATGTAATTAATATCTTAAGCAATGACAGACTTAATGGTTTACCAGTATCGATACTTCAGGTTGATATTCATTCTTTGAATACCACGACTCCTCCGGCTTCAGTTAATGGTAATGTTCCGTTTATTAACCTGCTTACAGGTAATGTTGATGTTCCTTTATTAACACAATCTGGAACATATACAATTCAATATGAAATCTGCGAAAAATTAAATCCAAGCAACTGTAGTCAGGCAACAGTTATGGTCATTGTAGAGAGACCAAAAATTGTAGCCGAAGATGATTTGATTACAAATATTAATGGTTTGGCCGGTTCACCAGAAGTGCTAAACGCCATTACAAGCAATGATTTATATGATGAATCACCTTTAGCTGATGTAGAGTTAGTTGCAAAAACAGTACTATCTCCTGCTACACCAATTAATGGAGGTTTAGTTCCGTTTTTAGTTCCTACAACTGGACTTGTAACTATTCCGGAGTTTACACCGGCCGGAGCTTATCAAATAAGATATTTAATCTGTGATAAGCTCAATCCGCTAAATTGCGATGAAGCTTTAATCTCTATTCTTGTAATTGCACCGCCCATTATTGCAAATGATGATGAAGCTGAAAATATTAATGGTAACACCGGAGCTAATACTGTATTAAATGCTTATGATAATGATACATTAGACGGAAATCCTATAGAACTTGTTGATTTCACTGGTACATTAGTTACTCCGGCAAGTTCAATTAACGGAGCTCCGGTTCCTGTATTGAATATCCTTACCGGAAATGTAGATGTACCTGCCGGAACTCATGCGGGAGAATATTTCATTGTATATAAAATCTGCGATAAATTGAATGCAACTAATTGTGATGAAGCCATTATCAGAATTAAAGTTGTCGCAGCACTCATAGATGCTGTAGATGATTATGCTACAGGAATAAATGGTTTTGTAGGAACAGCAAATGCCTTAAATGCTTTAGATAACGATATCTTAAATGGAGCTTTGGTAAACCCTGCAGATGTTAGTATTACCAATATTTTTCCTGCAATAGCACTTAATGGAGGTGAAATGCCTGTATTAGATGCAACAACCGGTATCGTGAATGTACCAGCGGGAACAACTGCGGGAACATATACCATTACCTACACACTTAGAGAAAAGGCAAACTTATTAAATAATGATAGTGCTATTATTACAATCGTTGTAGGTGTTCCGACAATAGAAGCTAATGATGATACTTTAATGGATGTCAACGGTTATGTGGCAACCAATAATGCGATTGATGTTTTAACAAATGATACGCTTAATGGTACAGCTGTAAGTTTAAGTAATGTCAATATTACTGTTGATGTGGCAGCAGTACCAATTAATGGCGGTCCAGTTCCAACATTAGAGCCACTTACAGGAAAAATAAATATTCTGGCAGGTACTCCTGCAGGTAATTATGAAATTAGATATCATATCTGTGAAAAATTAAATTCGGCCAATTGTAATGATGCAACGGTTTATATTACGGTTATTAGCCCACCAATTCTTGCCGTTGATGATAACGTAACAAATATAAACGGATATAAAGGTTCTACTAATGTGGTGAATGCAATAACAAATGATTTACTAAACGGTACTTCAGCCCAATTATCTCAAATAAATATTACTTCAATAAGTACAGCAACACCAGCTGATTATGTATCCGGTAATCCTGTTCCAGCATTAAATACTGCAACCGGAAGTGTAGATGTTCCTGCAGCAACTTCGGGAGGAACGTATACTATTCATTACGGAATCTGCGAAAAATTAAATCCGGCCAATTGTAGTGAAGCCAATATTATTATTGAAGTTACTGCTGCGACAATTATTGCCAAAAATGATATTGATATTAATGTAAATGGATATACGGGATCTCCAAATGCTCTGAATGTTTTAGATAATGATTCTTTCGATGATTCGTCTATCACCTCTAAAAAAGCAAAATCAGCTATAGATATCAGTCAAATTACCATTACGATTCTTGATCCTGCAGATCCTGTAAACGGTAATCCAAATGTTCCTGTTTTAGATCCATCAACCGGAATTGTTAGTGTACCTGCTAAAACACCGGCTGGTATATATAGAATTCAGTATCGAATTACTGAGAATCTAAATCCATTAAATTTTGATGATGCGATGGTATTCATTACCGTAACAGCAACTGCAATTGAAGCTAATAATGACACGGTTCTAAATATAAATGGTTTCGATGGTCAGGCCAATGTTATTAATGCGATTACAAACGATAATCTGAATGGAGTGGCAGCACAACTTGCAGAAATTGCTATTGGAGTTATAACTCCGGCAATACCTATTAACTCTGGGCCGGTACCAAAATTAGATATTGTTTCAGGAAATGTAAGCGTGCAGGCTGGTACTCCAAGCGGAATGTATACCATCAGATATGAAATTTGTGAAATTTTAAACCCAGCAAATTGCAGCCAGGCTGATATTATTGTAACGGTTGTTTCAGGTTCTATTATTGCAAATGATGATACAGCATCTGGAATCAATGGTCTTGACGGAGCTGCCGATGTAATAAATGTTCTAACAAACGATTTACTGGATAATGCGACACCAACTTTATCACAGGTTACAATAAATGTGTTGTCACCTGCTGATGTCATTTCAGGAGGAGTTCCGGTATTAAACACTAAAACCGGAATGGTCAGTGTTCCAGCTGGTACAGCATCCGGAATTTATACCATTGTTTATCAAGTTTGCGAAAACCTCAATGCGTTAAATTGCGATCAGGCAGTTATAAAAATAACAGTAGTACAACCAGCAGTTACGTTGATTAAACAAGGTGTATTCTCAGATACAAATGGAGATGGTTATGCACAGCCGGGAGAGTTGATCCGTTATTCTTTCCGTATCACCAATACAGGAACAACAGATCTAAACAATGTTACGGTTACAGATCCAAAAGCAACCATTTCAGGAAGCCCTGTTTCGCTTGCTGTAGGTCAGGTTAATGTGACAAGTTATACCGGAACTTATACATTGACTCAGGCAGATATTAATTTAGGATATGTAGTAAATCAGGCCTTGGTTACCGCTCAGCCTGTTACAGGAAACCCTATTCAGAATTTATCTGATAGTAATGATCCGACACTTATAGGTGACAATGATCCAACAGTGACACCAATTACTCAATTTAAAGAATTAACATTAATTAAAGGCGGACAATTAACAGGCAGCGGAGGGACAGGCTCAGTAATCAATTATAATTTTACAGTTAAAAATACCGGAAATGTAATTCTGACTAATGTTGAAATTACAGATCCAATGGTGACAGCGACATCAATAGCAGTAATACCAAGTACATTGGCTCCGGGAGCTACAGGAACAGCAGCTGCATCATATACTGTTACCGTAGCTGATGTTGCAAACGGAGAAGTGATGAACACGGCTCTTGTTATTGGCGATGATCCTTCAGGAAATCCGGTTACAGATGTTTCAGACAGTACAGATCCAACTTTAACAGGCGATGACGATCCTACAGTAATCGATTTAACCCTTAAACCATCAATAGCAATCATTAAAACAGCAACCTTTAACGACGAAAACAAAAATGGTTATGCAGAAATTGGAGAATCAGTAACGTACAATTTCGCTATAACCAATACCGGAAATGTGGTTTTGGTAAATATCATTGTTAAAGATCCTAAACCAGGAATGACCATTGCGGGAGATCCAATTATTTTAAGACAGGGTGAAACGAACACAACTGCTTTTGTGGGTAATTATGGTTTAACCGCAGCTGATATTGAATTAGGAAAAGTAGAGAATCAGGCGGTTGTAGAATCTGTCAGTCCTGACGGATTAGCAGCAACAGATCTCTCTGATGATAATTCTAATCTTGAAGATGATCCTACAATATTAACGTTAAATGCTTGTCAGGTAACAATTCATAATGCCGTTTCTCCAAATGGAGATGGTAAAAATGAGGTATTTAAAATTGATGGAATAGAATGTTATCCTAATGCTTATGTACAAATTTATGATCGTTGGGGCGTTTTAGTTTATGATGCTTACGGTTACGATAATGAATCGGTAGCTTTTAGAGGTATTTCTGAAGGAAGAGCAACCATCGCTAAACAAAAAGGATTGCCTGACGGAACTTATTTCTATGTAATTACGTATACCACTTATTTAAATGAACCTGTAAGTAAAACAGGATACCTGTACTTATCCGGAAATTAATATAATATATGCCTTATAAATAGGATTGGTAATAATCGAAATAAATTATTTACTATGAGAACTAAATTATTTTCTTTGGTCGTAATGTTTGTAACAGTTTCTTGTTTTGCACAACAGGATGCGCAGTACACACAATATATGTATAATACCATTACTATAAATCCTGCTTATGCAGGATCTCGCGGAGCATTGAGTTTTTTCGGTTTGTACCGTACGCAATGGATTGGTCTTGACGGAGCTCCTGAAACCAGCAGTTTTTCAGTTAATACTCCCATAAATAACAGTAATTTAGGTGTTGGAGTTTCGCTTGTCAATGATAAAATAGGGCCTACAAACGAAAATAATTTCTCTGCAGATATATCATATACCGTGCAGGTATCGGCCGATTTTAAACTTTCTTTTGGAATAAAAGGAACGGCTAATTTATTCAACCTGGATATCAATAAACTGAACCCAGAAGATCAGGGCGACCCGCAGTTTCAGGATTTGAGAAATAAGTTCTCTCCCAATATCGGGGCTGGAGTTTACTGGCATTCTGACAAGGCATATATTGGTTTTTCTATTCCGAATTTTATAGAAACAAATCGGTATGATGACGATGATATTGCTATTTACAAGGATAAAATCAATTATTATTTAATGGGAGGCTATGTGTTTAACCTGGACCACTATGAGTATTTCAAATTCAAGCCTGCAGTTTTGGCAAAAATGATACAAGGAGCACCACTTCAGGTAGATATTTCGGCCAATTTCATGTTTGCAGATAAATTTGTACTGGGAGCTGCTTATAGATGGAGTTCCTCATTGAGTGCTATGGCAGGGTTTCAAATTACGGATGGTCTTTATATAGGTTACGGTTATGATCGTGAAACTACTAAGCTTAATAATTACAATTCGGGGTCGCATGAAATTTTTCTGCGCTACGAATTCTTTAAAAACAATGGCAAAATAACGACTCCTCGTTTTTTCTAAAAAATATAGATTATGAAAAATTGTATACTATTTCTGATCACAATAAGTATTTTTTCATTTGAGGGTTATACTCAAGAGTCAAAAGTAAGATCTGCCGGTAAAGATTATGCCAACTATGCTTATATCGATGCCATAAAGATTTACGAAAAAGTAGCCGAAAAAGGATATAAGTCAGAAGAGCTGTTTAAAAAACTGGGAAACGCTTATTACTTCAACTCTCAATTTGAAAGCGCTGCCAAATGGTATGGTGAACTTTTTGCTTTCAATACTGATGAGATAGGCTCCGAATACTATTACAGATATGCCCAATCCTTAAAATCATCCGGACAAATGGATAAAGCCAATAAAATGATGGATGAATTTAACTCAAAAAAACAAACCGATAGCAGAGGCATCCTTTATGAAAAAGAGGTTAATTATCTCGATATGATCAAGGCAAATTCAGGACGTTATACTATTGAAAATGCAGGAATTAATTCTAAATATTCAGATTACGGAACTTTCGTTTATGGCAACAAAATATATTTTGCCTCGGCCAGAGATACAGGCAATTTCTCTCAGCGCAAACATAAATGGACAGGCGAACATTTTACCAATTTATATATTGCGGATGTTGATTCTGTTACAGTGAGTAAATTTAAAACTTCACTAAATTCTAAATTCAACGAAGCTTCTCCGGTTTTTACCAAAGATGGTAAAACAGTTTACTTTACTAGAAATAATTATGTTAACGGTAAAAAAGGAAAAGATGAAAATAAAATTACTTTAGTAAAAATATACAAAGCCACACTGGAAAATGATCAATGGACTAACATAAGGGCTTTGCCTTTTACCAGTGACAATTACAGTACGGCACATCCGGCATTAAGTCCTGATGAAAAAACATTGTATTTTGCATCAGATATGCCCGGAACATTAGGCCAGTCTGATCTTTACAAAGTTAGCATTAATGAAGGAAGTTTTGAAAAACCTGTAAACCTTGGGACAAGCATTAATACAGAAGGAAAAGAAACCTTTCCGTATGTCACTAATGAAAATGAAATTTATTTCGCATCAGACGGGCATCCCGGACTTGGCGGACTGGATGTGTTTAGAGGCGAAATAGACTCTTACGGAAACGTAAGCAATATTCAGAATCTGGGGACAGATATTAATTCACCTCAGGATGATTTTGCCTATAGCATAGATCCTGTTTCCCGTAAAGGCTATTTTAGTTCGAATAAGGAAGGTGGACTGGGTTCTGATGATATTTATAAGTTTTTAGAAACGAAGAGAATAATGTGTATTCAAAAATTAAACGGAATCATAACAGACTCTGAAACCAATATTATTTTACCAGGAGCAAAAGTCACTTTGTATGAAAATCAGACTCTAAAAAATACTACGATTGCCGAATCAACCGGATTTTACAGTTTTCCTGTAGAATGTGGTAAAAATTATAGTGTAAGAGCCGAAAATCCTGATTATGCGACAAAAGAGATGAATATTTTAATACCAAAACTAAATGGTAAAACCAATTTGCCCATTGCACTTGATAAAGAAAGCTGTAAATTAATTGTGGGAGGAGATTTAGGAAAATGCTTTGGCATAAAAAGTATCTATTTTGATTTGGATAAATCAGATATCAAGCCCCAAGCAGCAGTTGATTTGGTCAAAATATTAGTGGTTTTAAATGACAATCCAAATATTAAACTTGACATTCGTTCGCATACTGACAGCCGGGCATCATTTAAATACAATATGGCCTTATCAGATAGCAGGACAAAGTCTATTATACATTGGTTTGTTGAAAACGGTATTAATAGCAATAGATTAACCGGTAAAGGTTATGGCGAAACACAGCTTGTGAACAAGTGCTCTGACGGAGTAAAATGTACCGAAGAAGAGCATCAGGCTAACCGAAGAAGTGAGTTTATTATTACTTCGATGTAATATTTATTGTTAATTATTTTTTCACATTATCTTTAATTTCAACGTGGGGATTTATAAGGTCAGGAATAAATTAAAGAGAAAAAGGCTGTCTGAAAAATTACTTTTCGGGCAGCCTTTATTATTGGTGGGAACAGGAATTCTCAAATCATTTTATGTAATATTTGAAAAATAGATATGAAGTAATATTTTTGAAATTTTATAAAAAAGTATAATATACTATCTCTATAGAATTAATTAAAATTTTTTGCATTATAGTTTAGAGTGTTAAAATGTAGTATTATTTTGTCTTATTGCTCAAAAAACCATAAAGTTTGAAATAAAAATGAAAATTTAATTGATAATTTTTTAAATTATTTAGTTTTGTATTCAGAACAACCTTTAAAGCAAGAAAATCTTCAATGAATGATGAAAAGAGAGATATTAATCTATGGAGTCAAATAAAAAAAGGAGATGTTCTGGCTTATCATAAGCTATATGATCAGTATATAAATGTACTTTTTACATTTGGAATGCAATACACAAATGATGATACCTTAGTGCAGGATGCTATACATGATGTTTTTGTAGATCTTCATCGCTACCGCAATAATATTGCAGCAGATGTTGTCATTAAATCCTATCTTTTCAAAGCACTTCAACATGATATTTTCAAAAAACTAAAATCGCAGACTAAAACCGTCTGTCTGGATATTCTTTCAGAAGGTACTCATAAAACGGATTCAATCGAAGATGAACTTATCTACAACGAAACTACGTTACATAAAAATGCCAATTTAGCCGGCATTCAGGGACATAGTTTTGGCGGATACGAAACTTCTTTTTTAATTACAAAAACCGATCTTTTCAGTTGTGCTATTATAGGTTCTGGAGTGAGTAATTTTACATCTAATTATCCGGTTATGCGTTCTAATGGTATTTCTACAATGTTTAAATATGAAGTAGATCAATATCGTATGGGCAGTTCTTTATTTGATAATTTAGATGGTTACATCAAAAATTCACCTTTATTTTCAGCTAAAAATGTTACAACACCAGCACTTATCTTTCATAATGATGGCGATAGCGCAGTACCGTATCAGGAAGGGCAGTCTTTATTTTTTGCACTTCGCCGTTTAGGAAAAGAAGCATGGCTGGTCAATTATAAAAAAGAAAGTCATACCTTGGATAAAGCGAATAACCGTAAAGACTGGACTCTCAAAATGCAACAATATTTTGATTATTACTTAAAAGGATCAGACCGCCCGGACTGGATGTAATACAAGCCTATAAATTAATATAATTCTAAGACTGTTGTTTGAAGGTTTCTTATGAAGTCTTCAAACAACAGTAAGGACTTCTTATACTATTAGATTTATTATTATTTAAGGATCAATCAAAAAAAGAATATTAGAGATCAACAAATATGAAAGTGAAACTATTTTTAGTGCATTTTATGATACTGTGTTTAACTCAGGTATCGGCACAATTTAAAACAACAATTCCTTTACGGAAAGACGTTGTTCATGGAACTTTAAATAACGGCATGCAGTATTTTATTCTGCATAACGAATGGCCAAAAGACAGAGCCGATTTTTATTTTGTTCAGAATGTGGGAGCAATTTTAGAAGATGATAATCAAAATGGTCTGGCTCACTTTTTAGAGCACATGGCTTTCAACGGTACTGAGCATTTTCAAGGAAAAGGAATTATTGATATGCTGGCCAAACACGGCGTTACTTTTGGGCGTGATATTAATGCGTATACAGCACACGATGAAACGGTTTACAATTTAAGTAATGTACCGGTTAAGAATCTGGCTTTACTAGATTCCTGTTTATATGTTTTGCATGACTGGTCTGGATTTTTATCTTTAAAAGATGCCGAAATTGATGCGGAAAGAGGGGTAATTCATGAGGAATGGCGCACCAGAAGAAATGCCGATTTAAGAATTGGATCACAGTTAGAGCCTGTCATTTACAACGGTTCAAAATACGGAAAAAGAGATGTTTTAGGAGATATGGATCTTATTGATCATTTTAAATACAAACAGTTAAGAGATTATTATAAAAAATGGTATTTGCCCAATCATCAGGCTGTAATTATTGTTGGAGATATTGATCCGGCAAAAATAGAACAACAGGTTAAAAAAATTATGGGGTCAATTCCAATGCCTTCCAATTCTGCAGAACGTATTTATGAACTAATTCCGGATAACGATAAATTGCTATATAAACTGGCGCTTGACAAAGAAGCCCAAAAAATATCTATTTCTTTAAACTTTAAAAAAAACAAACCAGTTGTTCAGGATCTTGCAACATTTGAAAACAGCATTGCAGAACAATTGGCTTTACAAATGATGAACAATCGTTTTAGAGAATATACGATAAACAATGAAACAGCTTTATTAGGAGCAGGTTTAAGCCATTCTGCCTTAACCCGTCTTACTTCTTTTTTTACCTTAACTGTAAACCCTAAAAACGGACAATTGTTAGAAGGTTTTCAGCAGGCATATACTGAATATGAACGTGCCATTCAAAACGGTTTTACAAAAGAAGAACTCGATCGTGTAAAAGAAAATATGCGTACAGGTTATGAAAATCAATTAAAAAACAAAGATAAAATTGGTAATGCAAACTGGGCTTCTCAATTGCAGAATTACTTTTTAGAAGCTTCGCCGGTAATGAGTTTAGAAGATGAAGTGGAGCTTGTAAAAACAACTTTGTCAAAAGTAGATGTCAATGAAATCAATAAAGTATTTCGTGCTCTTCCCACAGAAAAAAATCAGGTTTTAACGGTTTCAGGACCAGAAAAGGAAAATGTTACTTATCCAACAGAAGCTGATTATACAACGGTAATTAAAAAAGTAAAAGAACAAAAATTAGAACCTTACACCGAAACAGTTGCAAATGCTGATTTGGTTACTGATAAACTTACAGTTAAACCAATTGCGAAAAGATTTGAAATTAAAGGAATTAAAGAAGCAAAAGGATATGTTTTAGAAAATGGCTCCAAATTAATTATCTATCCAACCACGTTGGCGCAGGATCAGATTCTTTTTTCAGCTTTCAGTCCGGGTGGGATTTCATTATTGCCGCAACAAGAACTTGCATCATCGCAAATCGCAACAGTTTTGGCGAAAAACTCAGGATTAGGAGATTTTAAAGTTACCGATTTACAAAAACAACTTTCAGGAAAAACAGTAAAAGTAAGTCCGTTTATTGGAGAACATTACGAAGGTTTTAGCGGAAGCGCCGTAAAAAAGGATTTAGAAACACTTTTAGAACTGACTTATTTATACTTTAAAAACCCAAGATTTGAAACTCAGGCTTACAAGCGAATCATTGATTATTACGGCAATGCACTTGAAAATGTAACTGAAAATAACAGTAAAATTTTTGGAGATTCCATTGCTTTATTAGATACAAATCACAGCAAAAGAACTTTTCTTTTAAGCAAAGAAAACCTTGGAGAGCTAAAGTTTGATGATGCTTCTAAAATCTACAAACAGCGTATTTCAAATGCATCAGATTTTACTTTTGTTTTTGTTGGAAATATTGCTAAAAATGACCTTGAAATCATCAATAAATATTTAGGAAATATAGAAGGAAATAAAACTAAGGAAAAGTTTATCGACCATAAGACAGGAATGGCAAAAGGATTTTCTAAAGAAAAACTCATCAGAGAAATGAGCGTGCCTAAAACGAGCATTTATGTGCATCTGGAAAACAAAAATGTGGCCTTTTCTGAGAAAAACAAGGTTATAGCTTTCATGTTATCGCAATTATTAGACAAACGTTACTTAGAAAAAATCAGAGAAGACGAGGGTGGAAGTTATGGAGTACAAACGCAGAGTTCACTATCAAAGAATCCTTCTCCGCTTTTTTCTCTTCGCGTAAGCTTTGACTGTAATCCTGAGAAAGACAGCAAACTGCTTCAAATTGTTTATGATGAGTTGGATATTATTTCAAAAAATGATGTGTCAGATAAAGATTTATCAGACATAAAAGAAGATTTGATTAAAAGTAATCAGCAGAATATTAAATCAAATTCTTATTGGATAAACACAATTGTAGACCAGTTAAAAACGGGAGATAAATTTATGAGCAGTGATGCTTATGAAAAATTAATTAAAAGTATTTCGGTAAAAGACATAAAAAAATATGCAGGTGAAGTGTTGCCCAATGCTGATAAAGTTGAGGTAATAATGCAGCCTAAAACGAATGAAAGCGCTTTAAAATAGCATTCAATTCTACCAAGAACGGCAATTCTTCACTTTAATTTTAATAGTCTCAGAAAAGAAAAAAGATGTTTCTTTTAATTTGAATTAGTTATAGAATTTGTAGACTAAAAAGAGCTGTTTTGCCGAACAGCTCTTTTAAATTATATACGAACAATATTTGTATAATTTAAAATATTAATCTTCATTACTAAAGCTGAAACTTTATCAATGTTCTCTGTTTTAATGTTGTAAATATATTTGTAGTAACTGCTATTGTCATCATTATAGTATTCTGTTTTTAGCTATAAAGCATAACCTGGTTTTTGTCTTTATATATGGTAACTGTTAAGTTGATTTCTAAATAATTAATCGTAAAAAAAAGTTTTGTTATTTATGTAATTTGTTACATTGAAATAAAATTTTATATATTTGAATTTAGATATTCTTTTTTTTTGTGATTTAAAATGGTTAATTATCAAAATAATAGTCAATAAAAAAAGAAATTCTTATATCAAGACAGCTTCTCCCAAAGTGGCTGTTTTTTTAAGATTGTGATTTCCCAAAGTCACAAAAATAACCTACAGACATACATAAAATGACAAATTTTTTAGTTAGATTTTTAGTTTTATCCCTAATCCTTTTTCCTTATTTAGGTAATGGTCAAATAAAAAAAATTGGGGTTCCTTTTATTACCAATTACAATCCGAAAATGTATAAGGCTGCTTCAGAAAACTGGGATATTCTTCAGAATTCAGAAGGAATGATGTTTTTTGCGAATCATTTCGGAATACTGCAATTTGACGGAGTGAGATGGAGTATTGTTTCTCAGCCAGAAAATAAAAGTATGGTTCGTTCTCTTGCGATTGATAAAAATAATAAAATATACGTTGGTGCTCAGGGTGAGTTTGGCTATGCGGTCCAGTTGCCAAATGGACAGTATAAATATACTTCTTTAGTAAAATTAATTCCTGATTCAGCTAAAAATTTTGGAGATATTTTGCACACAGTAGTCTGCAATAACGCTGTAGTTTTTTTTTCCAGCGATAGAATATTTATTTATAAAAATAATAAAATTAAAGTAATTTTTTCTGAAGCTAATTTCGATGATTTTTTTCAAATCAGCCATGAAATCTATGTTTCAGATATTGCAAAGGGATTGTTAAAACTCGAAAATGATGTTTTAAAGACAATTCCGAACAGTACAGATTTTTTAGGAATAAAGATCAGCAAAATATTCAATGTAAAAGACGGCTTATTACTTCTTACCAAAAAAAATGGATTTTTTATTTATAAAAATAATCAAATTAAACCTTTTATAACAGAAGCTGATTATTTACTGAAACAAAATCAAATCACTGTAGGAATTCAACTTTCTAATAGTTATTTCGGAATTGGAACACGTCAATCCGGATTGATAATCATAGATAGTTCGGGACATTTAATCCAGCACATTAATAAACAGATGGGACTTCAGAACGAATATGTAACCAATCTTAAAACTGATAAAGAAGGAAATTTATGGGTGACAATGAAAGAAGGTATTTCATTGGTACAAATTTCTTCTCCTTTGTCAAGAATATTAGATAAATCAAATTCGGAAACAAAAATATATTGCAGTCTCATTTATCAAAATAAATTATATATCGGAACAGATAACGGTTTGTTTTGGCTTGATTGGGAAGCTTATAAAAGCGGAAAGCGAGAAAATGCACATTTTCAGCATATAGAAGGAATGTCTGAAAATGTATGGAATATTGGTTTTTTTGGTAATTCTCTTTTAGCTTTTGAAAAAAATGGTGTATTTGAAGTTCTAGGTAATTCGGCAAAATTAGCAGCCAAAACTGATGGAGCTTGGAAAGGTATCATTATTCCCAATCATCCTGATTTATTGCTTGTTGGTGGTTTTACCGGCTTATATATATTAAAGAATATAGATGGAACGTGGGTTTATCAAAACAAAATTAAAGGATTTGGCGAAAGTAGCCGGATAATTGTAACCGATAAAGATGACAATATCTGGATAGCCCACGGATACAAAGGAATTTATAAAATCAGGTTCAATAAAACATTCGATTCAGTTTCAAATCTTGTATTCTATAATCAGGCAGACGGTTTTCCTTCGAGTTTGTTTTTGAATACTTTCAAAATTAATAATGAGATTCTTTTTGGAACAACTAAAGGGGTTTACAAACAAGATGCAGCTTCAAAAAAAATGATTCCGGATTCCACTTTTAAGAAATATCTGGGTATCGAAAATCATGTTCGCTTATTAAAATCAGATAATCAAAATAACATCTGGTATGTTTCGGGAGAAAATACAGGAAAAATAAATCAGAAAAAACAAGGGAACTTGCACTTAGAAGAATTGCCTTTTAGAAAATTAAGGTACTTATATATTCCGGGATTCGAAAATATCCAGACAACTACAAACGGAGATGTTTTTTTTGGAACACAAAACGGATTGATTCATTATAATGTAACCAAAAATAAAAAATATCTATCAAAATATAAAGCTGTAATTTCAGAAGTTAAAAGTATTTTCCCCAAGGATAGTTTGCTTTTTTCAAGTAAGTATGATGTGCTTCCAACGACTAATAAATCAGACAAAGAATTTTGTCCGGTTTTATCGTATTCTAATAACGCCCTTCATTTTTCGTATGCTTCATTGCATTATGATGAAACCGATGCTACGATGTACCAATATTGGCTGGAAGGTTTTGAACCTAAGTGGTCTGAATGGAGTCTTCAAACAGAAAAAGAATATACAAACCTCCCTGAAAACCAATATGTTTTTCACGTTAGAGCAAAAAACATATATGATGTTGTAAGCGAAGCAGCTGTATTTAAATTTGAAATTTCAGCTCCGTGGTACCGCACTATTTGGGCGTATATCTTGTATTTATTCCTTTTTTGTACTTTGATTTATGCCATAATAAAAGATCAAAAGAATATTGCAGAGCGTGATCGCAAACAATTAATACTGAATCAGGAAAAAGAATTGTTGCGAAATCGTGCTGAATTAAACGAGCAAAAATTAGCTTTGGAACAGGAAAATATGGCTATCATGCGAGATAATCTGGAAACGACAATTAATCTTAAAAATGCGAAAGTTGCTTCAAATACTGTCAATCTCATTCATTTAAATAAAATTCTGTTATCAATAAAAGAACTGATTGGACAGATAGACAAAAAGAATGATTCAAATACAAATTTCAGTTTGTTGACCAAAATAGACCGTATAATCGATCACGAACTGCAGGGAGATCAACATTGGAATGAGTTTGAGGAAATTTTCAATCAGCTGCATGATAATTTTATGCAACGGCTAAAAACAAGTTTTCCAAACCTGACTCCTCGTGATATGAGATTGTGTGCTTATTTGCGAATGAATTTCAATACCAAAGAAATTGCGCCGCTTTTGGGAATTTCAGTAAGAGGAGTTGAAGACACGAGATACCGCATTCGCAAGAAAATGAAACTTCCGTCTGATGCAAATATCACGGAGTATATTTTGAATTTTTAAATATGGTTTGATATTTTTCACGCAGAGTTAAAAAGACTTAAGCAATTTTCTTTATTTTTCATTTTGATTTCTATAATAAAAATAATTTTCAGGAGCTAATCCCGCTATCCGTTTCAATCTTTTGTGGCGAACCACGCCACAAAAGGATTTCCACTTTTATCGGGGCTAGGCAATCATTTTCATAAGAATATTTACGTTTAGTTAGTTTCATTTCAACGGAGTAGACCGGAGCGACAGCCAACAGACGAAGTAAATCTCCACAAGAAACTCCGCACTAAACAGACGCCAATCTTTGTAGAGCGACTCACGAAGATTTCTCCTTCGTCGAAATGACAAACTACTTATAAAGTGTATTTTCTTTTACATTCTTACAAATTTAATTAATCCTCTATCTGTTTAAAACCAATACGTCGCAAGTTTTTCACTATCAGTAAAATCTTAAGTACTTTTACGTTTTTTGACTGCTAATTATTACATTTTTTTGCAAACACCGTAGTCAAACCGTACCTGTCAATTGACATATTAGGTAGTTTATTTGTTAATATTGTCATCTTATTAATACAACGTAGATCTGTTTTTTAAAAAAAAGAAGATTTGTTTTGTTAATAAACTTTGCTAACAAAAAAACTAAAAAAATGAAACAAAAAGACTTTTTTTTCGGCCGACCACCGGGAAGTACCTATTATTTTTTACTAAAATGTGTCATTCTGATACTATTTTTTCTTACACCTTTTTTAAAACTTCAGGCCCAATGTAACACCTTAATTTGGGCTGATGAATTTAACGGAACTACTGTAGATTTAACAAAGTGGCAAAGTATTTCCGGAAATGGCTGTCCTTCGCTTTGCGGATTTGGGAATGCGGAAGCACAGCGTTATGACCCCAATCAGGCGACTATTGTTAAGGAAGGAACAAACAGTTACCTCAATATTCAGTCTAAATATGAGCCGAATGCCTCATTTCCGCAACAGCCGTATGCATCTGCAAAATTGACGACAGAAGGAAAATATGCCATAAAGTACGGTAGAATCGAAGCCCGTATGAAGCTATCTAGCGGAATGGGAGCATGGCCGGCATTTTGGATGTTGCCGGCAGGAACGTCAAATTGGCCTTTTACAGGTGAAATTGACATTATGGAGGCCAAACACAGAAATCCAAAATCAATAGACGGAACCATTCATTATGACGGAGGCGGCTATCATTATACAGGAAGAAGTTATAGTTCTCCAACTGATTTATCGACAGAATTTCACGTTTATGCGGTAGAATGGGGACCAAATATTATCAAATGGTTTATTGACGGCAATTTATTTCATACCGCTACGCCACAGACTACTGTAAATGGTGGCTGGCCTTTTAACGATCAGCAGTTTTATATTATTTTGAATTTAGCTGTTGGTAGTTTAGGAACGCCGTATACAAGTGTAAATGGGGCGGGTGTTGAACCAATTTCTGCTGATTTTCCCGCAAAATTGCAGGTAGATTATGTTCGCGTTTACAGCGGAAGTTTTACATACGGAGTTTTGGGAGATGCAAAAGTCTACAATAATGAAACGGCTAAAACATACTCAATTAATGCAATTCCTGGGGCAACGTACAACTGGACAGTTCCTGCGGGTGCAACCATTACTTCGGGACAGGGAACAAATACAATTAATGTAAACTGGGGAAATACCGGAGGAGATGTATCTGTGGCTACAACGGTTTCTGGTTGTGCTTCGAATACATATAAACTGGCTGTAATTACAGAAGTTCCGTTGCCGGTAGAAAAAATTCACGAAGATTTTCAGTCGAACCGAAATATAGTGTACGGTCTTAAAACGGGAGTTTTAACAGAAGCCACGGCAAATCCATCAGCAACAGGCGTAAATACTTCTGCTTTGGTGGGGAAATATGTTCGTAACACATCTGAATTATACGATGTTCTAAACATTAAAAACGTAGTCATCAGTAATGCAAATGATTATGTATATGGAAGAAAAAGAATGTCTTTTGATATTTATACTTCGGCACCGGTAGGTACAAAAATTTCGATGCAATTAGAGAATAGCCTGGTAACAACAGCCACTAATTTTCCGTCAGGAAGACACAGTGGTTACAAAGCCATAACAACGGTACAAAACAAATGGGAAACAATTGAGTTTGAATTCGAAAAAGTAATCGACGCGAATACAAGCGCTTTGACTATCAATAATGTCGTTTTTCTGTTCGAATCCAATTCAAATTCGGGAGCAACTTATTATTTTGATAATCTACTTACAAAAGCAGCACCCGAAAAGCCAATTATTGCTACCGATATTTTACAAAATTACGACGGCATCAATAAAATTATTAAAGGAACTACAACCGGAGTATATTCTGTGGTGGCAAATCCGGGAGCCAATTCGGTTAACTCTTCAGCAAATGTGGCGAAGTACGTTCGAAATCAAACCGAACAATACGATGTGTTATTTTTCAACACACAAAATACGATCGAAGATTCCGGTTTACTAAAAAATCAAACGAATAAAATCATGATTGATGTGTATACTTCGGCACCAATTGGTACGGTTTTAAGTTTGAATTTAGAGAATAGTGCAACATCGCTGCCGGCTAATTTTCCAACGGGAAGAAACAGTAATTATGTAGCGATTACGACCAAACAAAATCAATGGGAAACACTGACTTTCTATTATAATTCAAGTCCCGATGCAGGAACTTCAAATCTGGCAATTAACCAAATGGTAATTTTGGCCAACTCAGGTTCCTATACAAGTGATACCTATTATTTTGATAATATCAGAATTGGTTCTACTAAATTACCGGACACTTTTACGCCGGGTGTTGTGTACGAAGATTATCAAAACACACATAATGTTACCTTCAGAGACGCCATCGGAACGTATACTGCAAATGCAGCAAATCCTAATGCAAGCGGTATAAATACTTCTTCAAACGTTGGGAAATATGTTCGAAAATCAACAGAGTTGTATGATAATTTTTCATTCAATACGACATTAACTAATATTGGAGATTTCAAAAGCGGAACTAAAAAATTCGCAATGGATGTGTACACTTCGGCACCAGTTGGATCTATAATTTCATGGCAGGCAGAAAGCAGTGCTTCAATTCCGTCCAATTTTCCTGCGGGAAGGAATAGTATTTATCAGGGACTTGTAAAACAAAGTAATACCTGGCATACCATTACGTTTACGTATGCGAGTGCTCCGGACGCTTCCACTTTAGACAGTGAAGTAAATCGTTTTGTATTCTTATTTGAACCTGGGACAAATTCAGGAAACACGTATTATTTTGATAATATCAGAGCTGTAAATTTAGTTTCTACAGAAAATCCTCCAACAACTTTACCTGCTCCATGGGTTAGTACAGATTTAGGTGCCGTAACTCCGGCTGGAGTAGCGACACATGCTAATGGAACCTTTACCATAAAAGGGTCAGGAAATGATATATGGGAATCGAGCGATCAATTTCAATTTGTAAATCAGTCTATTACAGGCGATGCCGAAATTATTGCTAAAGTAAACTCCATTATCAACACCAATACATATGCAAAAGCTGGAGTGATGTTTAGAGAAACACTAACAGCAACTTCTAAACATGCTATGACTGATGTAAGCGCTGCCGCTGGAATAGAATTTTTAGCAAGAGAGACAGTTTCGGGAATCACTACGGCTACGGTTGTTGCAGGAACGGCCCCAAAATGGATTCGTGTGGTAAGATCAGGAAATGTATTTACCTCTTATACTTCTGATAACGGAACAACCTGGACGCAAATTGGTACACCAAAAACGATTGCAATGTCCAACACCATTTATGTAGGAATGGCGGTTACATCACATGCAAATGGAACTTTGACAACGGGAGTTTTCAGCGATGTCATGGTTCGAAATATTACGCCAAATAACAATGTCAATTTAGCTTTATCAAAAACTGCAGTAGCTTCTACAGAGGAAAATGCCACTTATTCTTCGGCAAAAGCCACAGATGGTGACGCAACAAACACAAGATGGGCGAGTAGTTTTGCCAATGCAAGCGAATGGATTTATGTTGATTTAGGATCTAATTACAACATTAATCGTGTGGTTTTGAAGTGGGAAGCTGCTTTTGCAACGCAATACAAAGTACAAATTTCTACTGATAATGTTTTTACCGAAAATGAAACAGTTAGTACTCAAACTGCCAGCGATGGCGGAACAGATGATTTAGTGGTAAACGGAACAGGAAGATATATCCGAATTTTATGTACTGCTAAAGCTTTGGCTCCGTACGGATATTCTTTGTTTGAAATTGAAGCTTACGGGTCTGCATCATCAGCTAAAAAAGCAAATAGTATTGATGAAGATGAAGTTGCCAATACAAAATTTGTAATGTATCCAAATCCTGCCCATAATTACCTTCAGCTTTCAATACCTGAAAAATTAGATAATAAAATCATTACAGTTTATGATAACTCAGGGAAATTAATATTACAGATTCAGTTGGATACTGACTTTAATGAAAGTCAAATTGATATTAGTAAACTATCAAGAGGAATTTATATTCTGAATTTTAAATCAGATCAAAAAAGCTGGACTAAAAAACTGATTAAGCAATAAACTAAAAATCCGTTGGGTGTAAATTATTTCGAATGCTATTTTGTCATCCCCAAATTCGAAATATATTCAGGAATAAAATATTTGCACCTGGCGGATAAATAAGTCATCATTTCTAAAATGACTGTAATAATCTATTTGCGTAACCCCAAAATTATCTAGATATGAATAAAATTAAACGCACAAAAAAAATTCTTCAGACAGCACTGTTTCTGGTGCTTTCCAATCTTATGTTTGGTCAGGGACCCATTCCGTTCACAATCAGCAACACCTCTACATTTAATGATAACGAATTGTATGTTGCTATTGTAGGGATTGATTATACGACCGGAAATCATGTTTGGGTCAATGCCAAAACGAGTCAGGTTTTACCTATGAGCTCATCTTATAACACGGTTACCGGACCTACAATTGGAGGAAATACAGGACCGGGACAAAATTCAAAATACGCCAACTGTTTTACCAAATTGAGCGAAATTCCAAACAAAACTTTCACTTTGCCCTTAATAGCTGGATGTAGGGTTTTTATCGCTAAAGGACAACAACTGTATTTTTACTTTTTTGGAGCCAATGGAGCTCCTTCGGGATATACATCTCCAAATCCGTTAAACGCAACAGATCCAAATCAGGGAATTTTATATGAAATAATCGAATTGACTAACAATCAATATGGATTTTTCGGAAATCCTTCAAGAGTTGACTCCTATAAATACCCAATGGGATTAGAATTATTTGGAGCTAACGGATACCAAAAAAGAGTTGGTGAATTAAAAAAACACGCAGACATTGTCGCTGCTTTTAAAGCTAATGTACCTGCAGAATTTCAAGGCTGTGTAAATGATGCAACGGGCGAAATTACGGCACCATCAAAAACGCCGGCTTTTGCAGATGGAACCGGAGGAACTTCAGTAGGGCCTCAGGCAAATTATTTAAAATCTTACATTGATGCGATCTGGAATAAATACAAAAATGAAGATTTAATATTTTACGCCGGAGATGCCGGAGTTTTTAAAGGAAGAGTAATCGGAGAACAACTGGAAATGGTTGGGCAGTCTGGCGGTTTTGTGGGTCGTACAGGACGCGTTCAATATCGGCCTTCGACTCAGGAAGCACTTGAAGGAAAAGGGGTTCTGGACAGAAGACTAGTTGACGGAGATTTGGATCTTGTGATTCAGGCGCAGCTTACTGCAGCGATTAACAGACATGTTGTGAACACTACAACGGCAAACCCCGGTCAGCAAAACTGGTACGATGCTTCAAAATTCTATCAGGTAAATCCAACCAATCATTATTCTAAATTCTGGCATTTACCGGGAATAAGTGTTGATAATCTGGCTTACGGATTCGCTTATGATGATGTGGCTGATCAGTCGCCTTCGCTTCATTCGCCACAGCCTACAAAAGTAATTGCAGCTTTTGGAGGTTATGCAGGAACGATTCCTACTGTTCCCGCTACAACAGATGTTGTTACGGTTCATAAAGATTGTAATTATACAGGATTCTCAGGTGGATTGACCATTGGTGATTATAATCTGGCTCGTTTAAATACTTTAGGTGTTTTGAATGATGATATTTCTTCACTTAAAATTACGCAGGGCTTTAAGGCGATTTTATATCAGGATGATAATTTTGCAGGAGCTTCAACAACTATAACTTCTGATAATTCATGTTTGAATGCAACCTGGAATGATAAAGTTACTTCGATCAGAATTTTACCAAACGGAACAACCACTTTAGGAAATCAGACATTCTTTTTGCAAAACAGAAACAGCGCACTCAATATGGACGTTTGGAATGCCAGTTTATCTAATGCAGCCAATGTTGCGCAGGGAACAGCAAATTCAAACGCAAACCAGAAATTCACCTTTACACATTTAGGTGATGGATTATACAAAATTATAGCAAGTCATAGCGGGCAATCTCTGGATATACATAATTTTAGTAAAGATAATGGTGCCAATGTAGAACAATATCCATACAATGCCACTACAAATCAGCAATTTATATTAGTTGCTACAGGCGATGGTTTTTATAAAATTGCAGTCAGAAACAGTGGTAAACTGATAGAAGTTGCGGGTGCAGGTACTGCAAATGGTGCCAATGTACAACTATGGCAGGATAATGGACAGACTTGTGCGCAATGGAAATTAGTTCCGGCAACATCTTCTCAGACTTCTGTTTTAATTCAGGCAGAGGATTATTCAGCTATGAGCGGTATTCAGGTAGAAGCTACAACAGATACCGGAGGAGGTTCGAATGTTGGATACACAGAAACAGGAGATTGGTTGGCTTACAACAGTATTAATTTTCCAACAACAGGTTCTTATTTAATCGAATACAGAGTAGCAAGTGCTGTAACGGGAGGTAAATTATCTTCTGATTTAAATGGCGGAACTATTGTATTAGGCAATGTTGATATCCCGAATACAGGAGGATGGCAAAACTGGCAAACGGTTTCGCAAAGCGTAAACGTAAATGCTGGAACCTACAATTTTGGAATCTATATTCAAAATACCGGTATGAACATCAACTGGATAAAAATCACAAAAGTAGGAGCTGCTCCAACTGCAAAAACAGCTTCGGCACAAATTACACAAGAAGAAGTAGCTGAAACAGCATTAAATATTTATCCGAATCCCGTAGAGAGCACACTTTTCTTTACGAAAGCTGTTTCCGGAAATGTGAGCATTGTAGACTCTCAAACCGGAGCAGCAGTTTCTTCTCAAAAAATCAATAGCGACAGTATAGATGTTTCACGTTTAAGAACTGGTGTCTATGTCATTGTTTTGGAAGAAGACGGTCAAAAAACGGTGAAACGTTTCATTAAAAAATAGTTTTATATGTATAAAGTCTCAGACATTCTGATTAAAATTAGAATTACTGAGGCTTTTTAATTTTCCCCCAAGGTTTACAAATTTATTAATCTATTAAAAATTACTATGAAAAACAATTACAAAATGATCCAGTTAAAATGGATCTTAATTTTCGTTCTGGGTATTTTCAATCTCTCAATTGCCCAAAAAAAAGTAATCGCTTATATCCCAAACTGGATCGATCTGAATTCCTTTTCAACAACTATTCAGTACAGTAAATTGACGCATATTAATATTGCTTTTGAAAATCCGGATGCGAATGGATATCTGACTTTCAATTCAGGTTCTAATGCTATCATTAATGCTGCGCATGCACAAAATTTAAAGGTTTTTGTTTCTCTCGGAGGAGGTTCCGTTTCTGAAGGCGGTGCTATTCGTGATAATTATTTCAATTTAATTACAAGTGGAAACAGAACAGCATTTATCCAAAAGATATATGATTATGTCGTTGCCCATAATTTTGACGGCGTTGATGTTGATTTGGAAGGTCCGGCTATTAATGGTGATTACGGTGGATTTGTAATTGCTTTGGCAGCCAAATTACATGCAAATGGCAAGTTGATTTCAGCAGCACTTTCAGAAGGATATGGAGGCGCAAATGTACCATCTTCAACTTTTGCAGCTTATGACTGGATCAATATAATGGCTTATGATGCTACAGGTCCATGGGCTCCCGGAAGTCCGGGTCAGCATTCTCCGTACAGTATGGCTGTAAATCAGTTTAATTACTGGACAGGCAGAGGTTTGCCGGCAAGTAAAGCTATTATCGGACTTCCGTTTTATGGTTACGGTTTTGGAGCTGCAGCCAATCAGGGAATTTCTTTTGCTAATATTGTAGCCCAATATCCAGGTTCTGAAAATCAGGATCAGGTAGGAAACACCATTTATTATAATGGGATTCCAACTATTAAAGCAAAAACAGCATTTGCCATTCAAAATGCAGGCGGCGTTATGATTTGGGAATTATCTCAGGATGCTACTGGTTCGAAATCATTATTAACAGCCGTAAACCAGGTTGTTACAGGAAGTCAGCCACCAACAGGAACAGGTACTTTAATTCAGGCAGAAAATTTTTCTTCGATGAGTGGTATTCAAACCGAAGCAACAACAGACACTGGGGGAGGTTTAAATATAGGTTATGCAGATACAGGCGACTGGATGGCGTATTTCAATATCAATTTTCCGACATCAGGTTCTTATGTAATTGAATACAGAGTGGCAAGTGCTGTTTCAGGGGGAAGATTATCTTCTGATTTAAGTGCAGGAACAATTCAGCTGGGCGCTGTTAACGTACCAAATACAGGAGGATGGCAAAATTGGCAGACTATTACTCAAACCGTAAATGTAAATGCAGGAACATACAACTTCGGAATATATGTTCAAAATACAGGGTTTAATCTAAACTGGTTCAGAATCACAAAATCTGGTTCGGCTTTAACAGCAAAATCAGCCCTAAAGGATAAAATTGAAAGTCTGACTGTTTATCCAAGTCCAACTGAAAGTGAACTTTTCTTTTCTGCAGAAATTTCGGGAGCAAATGTGAGTGTTATCAATTCTCAGGATGGCGCTACTGTTTCATCTGAAACAGCAAACACGAACAGCATTGATGTTGAGAGCTTAAAAAGTGGAATTTATTTGATTTTGGTAGAAAAAGACGGAATCAAAACAGTTAGACGCTTCATAAAAAAATAAGTAGCATGCAGAAATATATAATAGCCTTAATTGATTCAAAGCTACTGGTATTGACTTTTATTTTCTTCGGCTTAAGTTGCCATGCTCAGGTTATCATGTTTGATGATTTTAATTATTCAGGAAATACAGATCCTCAATTGGCATCGTTTAATAAATGGCAAATTGTTAATGGAGAGAGTGGACCACCTGAAGGAGCTGTGTACAATAAGAGTAATGTCAATTTTATTACAGACCCGAATGATACATCGAATAAGTTAATGACTTTAAAAACAACGGTTAAAGGTCAGTCAAAAGCAGTAACACATTCCAGAATTGAAAGTTCGTATGAATATTTTGAAGGAACGTATGCATCAAGAGTCTATTTATCAGATGAATCGTTTATCACTAAAGATGCCAACATACAGACGTTTTTTACGATTGTAAGTTCAAGTCTTGCTCAGGATGGTTCAAAGTATAGTGAAATGGATATCATAGAGTATATGGCTGCTGACAAATGGGGTGTTTCTCCAGACAACAGAGTAGGATATACAACTTCCTATCACAAATATATTGCAAATCCATGGAAGCCCTGGAAAACCTATTCTACCCAACAAAAATCATTAGCCGGGTGGCATACTTTTATTGCTACCTGCACCGATGGTGTGAATATTAAATATTATATGGATAATACGCTTATTGCCACTCATTCTGTTACTGATAATGAAACACAGGCAGGTCTTTCAGTTTATCCACGAAGTACGATGCAGCTGGCATTTGCCAATTGGATTTGGAATAATGTATTAGGTGCGAGTAATACCAACAGAGAGAATACTTTCATGGCAGACTGGGTCTTATATTATAAAAATACAGCATTAGACTTGTCTCAGATTAATACATTAGTTGCAAATTACAAAGCACAAGGACTCAAAAGAAGAAATCTGGCAGGTCAGACATTTTATGATGTGCCGCAAAATAATGGTGTTGCCACAGTTTACAAAGATTGTAATTATGGTGGTTATGCTGTTAGTTTACCTACCGGGAACTATACTTTGGGCGACCTGCAGGCAAAAGGAATTTTAGATAATGATATTTCTTCACTAAAAGTACAAAGCGGGTATGAAGTAGTACTTTATACAAATGATAATTTTTCTGGTTCTTCTGCCATTATTGCTTCAGATGATACTTGTCTGGTAGATAATAGCTTCAATGATGTGGCTACTTCTCTACGAGTTAGAACGATAACGAATTCTTCTTCACTGTTAATTGAAGCGGAGAGTTATACCAGCATGAGTGGAATTCAAACTGAAGCAACCACAGATACTGGCGGTGGATTAAATGTGGGTTATGCGGATACTGGTGACTGGATGTCTTACAGTAATATTACTTTTCCAACATCTGGTTCTTATTTAATTGAATACAGGATAGCTAGTGGCGTTAACGGATCTGTAATTTCTTCAGATTTAAATGCCGGAGCCATTCAATTGGGTGCTGTTAATATTCCAAATACAGGCGGATGGCAAAACTGGCAAACGATAAGTCAAACCGTAAGTGTAAATGCTGGAACCTATAATTTCGGAATTTATATTCAGAATTCAGGTGTAAATTTAAACTGGTTCCGAATTACAAAATCAGGTTCGGCTTTCGCAGCAAAATCGGCTCTAACTGAAAATATTGAAAACCTAACTGTTTATCCAAGCCCGACAGAAAATGAACTTTTCTTTACTGCAGAAGTTTCGGGAGCAAATATAAATATCATAAACTATCAGGATGGTGCTTCTGTTTTGGCGCAAAAAGCGAAGAACAACAGTATTGATGTTAGTGATTTAAAACCCGGAATCTATTTGATTTTAGTTGAAAAAGACGGCATCAAAACGGTAAGACGTTTTATAAAAAAATAACCTTTTAAAGTGCTGCTTCTTCTTTTGCTTGGCAAATAAGATGTGTCGCTTTTTATTAATTGTAACCCTTTAACCCCAAATTAACATGAAAAACAATTACAGATTTACACTCACTTTATTCGTGTTTCTGGCTTTCGGCTATTTTGCCTCAGCCCAGACTTCCTTAGGTTCAAGCCGAACTTTTATGAATAATTTAAAAAAAGAACTAGTCAATTCGACCACTGCAAAAGGCACAGAAAAAACCGTTTTGCTGGAAGTTGAAAATTCAAAAACATTTAATGGAAAAATTAATTACAAAGAATCAAATGCTTCAAGTGAGTTTTTGATTGGAGAAATTAAAAATGTAGCAGAATCATCTTTTTACCTGAAGGTTAAAGATCAGTCGCTTGAAGGGCATATCATATTAAAAAAAACGAAGGAAGCTTACAAATATTACTCGGATTTAAACGGAAATGCCTTTGTAACCAAAGTAGACATTAATACGCTGATCTGTCTGAATTATGAAAATGTTCCGGAAAGAGCAAATAAAACCGGTAAGGCAGCGGTATCAGCTGAAATTGCTCCAGCCTTGCTAAATTTACAAAGCTTACCGGGAGCAGCAGGGTGTGTGATGTTAGATTTCGACGGTTATAATATGCCCGCAGGAAACCTTTGGAACAACGGTAACGCCATTAATGCAGCGCCATCAGGAATGAGCGATGCGGCAGTACAACAGCATTGGGAAGTTGTTGCTGAAGATTACAGGCCATTTAACCTAAATGTAACGACAAGTGAAGCTGTTTTTAATTCGTATCCAAGAAACAGAAGAATGCGTGTCGTAGTAACTCCAACCAATACTGCAGCCCCCGGGGCGGGAGGTGTTGCATATATTGGTTCCTTCAATTGGGATAATGATGTGCCGTGTTGGGTATTTATCACATCAGGCAAATCAGGTGGAGATGCCTCTGCGCATGAAGTGGGACATACTTTCGATCTTGGCCATGATGGACGGACTAACCCGGTAGAAGGATATTTTCTGGGTATAGATGGAACTTCCTGGGCACCAATTATGGGTGCAGGATATTACAGACCCATTGTACAGTGGAGTAAAGGCGAATACAATTATGCCGATAATAAACAAGATGATGTAGCTACTATTGCAAGTGCCAAATTTGGAGTTGGGTACAGAGGCGATGATTACGGAAACACAACTGCTTCTGCCGCAACGTTAGATTATAATGGAAGCGGGATCATCAATCAGAAAAACGGAATTATTTCAAGCGAAGCCGATTATGATTTCTTCTCGTTTACAACAGGAGGAGGAAATGTTTCTATCAATGCCAATACGGTTTCCAGAGATGGAAATCTGCATCTTTTAATAAGATTGTATAATTCAGCCGGAGCAGAAATGGGAACGTATTGGAATTCAGATCCGTTTGCTTTAAATGCGGCTATGAATGTCAATCTTCCGGCTGGTAAATATTTTATTGGTGTTGATGGAAGCGGAGCAGGAAATGCAGGTTATGGCGGATATTCGGCTTATGGATCGATTGGAAGTTATTCGCTTACAGGAACAATTCCGCCGGGAGGAAATATCACTGCTTCGACGGATGTCATAACTGTATATAAATATTGTAATTATACCGGATTTTCGGGCGGATTGACAATTGGTGATTATAATCTGGCACGTTTAAACTCTTTAGGTGTCTTAAACGATGATATTTCTTCGCTTAGAGTTGGTCAGGGCTTTCAGGCAATTTTGTATCAGGACGATAATTTTTCCGGGGCTTCTACAGTAATTAGTTCTGACAACTCTTGTTTGAATTCAACCTGGAATGATAAGGTAAGTTCGATTCGTATTTTGGCAAACGGAGTGACCACTTTAGGAAATCAGACATTCTTTCTTCAAAATAGAAACAGCGGACTCAACATGGATGTTTGGAATGCCAGTGCATCTAATGGAGCAAATGTTGCACAAGGAAGTGTAAATACAGGAAATAATCAAAAATTTACTTTTACTCATTTAGGTAATGGGATGTATAAAATTATTGTTAATCATAGCGGTCAGTCCTTAGATGTCAATAATTTTAATAAAGCAAACGGTGCCAACGTAGAGCAATATCCATACAACGGAACGACCAATCAGCAGTTTATTTTAGTTGCAGCAAGTGATGGATTTTACAAAATTGTAGCCAGCCACAGTGGAAGAATTGTTGAGGTTTCCGGAGCAAGTACGGCTAATGGTGCCAATGTACAGCAGTGGGACGACAACGGTCAGATTTGTGGACAATGGAAATTAATTTCAACTACAACAGTACAAACTTCTACTTTAATTCAGGCCGAAGATTATTCTGCCATGAATGGCATTCAGGTTGAAGCTACAACTGATACCGGCGGAGGTTCGAATGTTGGTTATACTGAAACCGGAGATTGGTTAGCATATAACAATATCAATTTTCCAACAACAGGTTCTTACTTAATTGAATACAGAGTAGCAAGTGGTATAACTGGCGGTAAATTATCATCTGATCTAAATGGAGGAACGATTATTTTAGGAAATGTTGATATACCAAATACCGGAGGATGGCAAAACTGGCAAACGGTTACGCAAACTGTTAATGTAAACGCAGGAACATATAATTTTGGAATCTATATTCAAAATACTGGAATGAATATCAACTGGATTAGAATTACTAAAATTGGTACAGCAGCAATAATATCAGAAACTTCATTAAGTATTGCAGAAGAGGAGGTTACTGATGTTGCGTTTAATTTATATCCAAATCCTGTATCAGAAACACTTTTCTTTACAACAGATGTGAGGGGAGGAAATATTAGTATAGTTGATAGCCGAACAGGTGGTTTGGTTACCATGCAAAGCGGTGTTAACAACAGTTTGGATGTTTCCACTCTTAAAACCGGAGTTTATATGATTATTTTTGATAAAAATAATAAACGAACAGTCAAACGTTTTGTTAAGAGATAAATTTAAAAAAAAATCTAAAGGCTGCTAATTGTAGCCTTTTTTTATAATACCAATATTTGGTTTTTCCTGAAGTTTTGTCAATTAGACAGAAAAAAGGAAATATCGAAAGATTCCAAGATGATTTTCTGACTAGAATTAATGTTCTCAGATAAAGAGATAAAAAAAGCAAAAAACCCATCAAAATTTTGATGGGTTATTCTCTGTAGCGGGAACAGGACTCGAACCTGTGACCTTCGGGTTATGAGCCCGACGAGCTGCCTACTGCTCTATCCCGCGATGTTTCGGGTGCAAATATAAGCACTAAATACGTTTATACAAAGAAATTAATGAAATTTTTTTCCTAAAGTATTCTTAATAGATAAATATTTGGTACAAAGTTGGTTATGTTTTTTTAGATCTTGTAATCTAGTAATTCGGCATACGGGTCGATTTTTAAACCTAATAATTTACCAAAAGCAGGTTCAGTTTTATAACCGTTTTGTTTGAGTTTTATGATTTCCAAACGAAAATCTTCTCCTTTTGACTCCAGAATTTGATGTTCAATAATCATGTGTCTGTATCCGTTTTGATTTTTTGTAGGTATATTTTGTCCGAAGATTTCAATTTCAAAATCATCTACTTTAAAACTAGCAACGACAGCGTCATGATTATTAATACTCGTTTCCAGAATTTTAAAATGGGTTTTGTTTTGAAATGCAGAAGAAATTTTATTTATGAAATCGGACTTGTTTTTCCAGTAACAGATAATATCGAGATCACTGCTTTCAATGTCGATGTGAATGGGTATAGTACCTACTAAAATAGGATTGAATTCAAAGAGAATCTCCAAAATCATATGCTGCTTTAAAGTTTTATAAGCCAGCATCTGTTTTGGTTTTCCAATTTTTAAATATTTTATAGTGCTGAAATCAATCATTTAGTCGGCATAATTTTTTTCTTCTTTTATTTCTTTTGCTAATCTTTTATTGATATTAATTTTAGCTCCTGTAAAAACAAAAATGGTGGTTTTGTATTCTCGGGCATATTTATTTGTTATTTGACTACCAATAAAAGAAGATTCAAAATACGGACTTGTTTCTTTAAATTCGTTACTGTTTTCTTCATATTCCTTTATTCTAATAAGGTTCTTGTAGCATACATCAAGATTAAACCAATTCACATAATCGGCATTAAACGAAACCGCTTTTATTCCTTTTTTTGTGTAATAATTAATAGCTCCGGCTTGTCCGTAATTATCACACAGGACAAGCGTTTTTTCAGAATTAGGAAACAAAGCATAAACAGAATCTGTTTTGCGGGCAAGTTCTTTCCATCCCAGCATATCGGCGAAATCCTGAGGTAACGCATGATCTTTTCCGTCTTCCCAACGAAGCATACCCAGTTTTTTATATTTTTCAGAATGGCTTACAATATATTCCGGGCTTTTATTTGGAAAAGCAAGATTGTAAATAGGGATAAAAAACAATAGCGGAATGATAATAAATGCAGGTTGCAAATAACGTTTCCAACCCGTTTTTAAAACTTCGGACAAGAAAACCGATCCAAAAGCTATATAAATAGGGTATAGGCCAATGGCATAATAAGCTTTTGCCTTAAAGTATAAAAATATAATAAGTGTAAAGAGAATAGAAGTAAAGAAAAATTTATATTTTCCAAAAGGTTTGTAAAATAATAAGGCATACAAACCAGCGATAATTACTAGAAGAGAACCAATAAAAAACAACAATTGCTCTTTCAAAAAGCCAACACGATCTACATTAACTAATTGTTTTTCGGACAATTCTTTCATGTGATGGACTACTGGAAATTGGTTATTATATTGCCATAAAAGATTTGGCAGAATTAAAATCAATCCTAAGATCAACGCAAAGTAGAGTTGTTTTTCTGCTAGTATTTTTCTTTGTCTGGAAAGTAAAAGTGCCGGAAACAGACCTATAAGTAAAAATAAGATGTTGTATTTATTTAGAAAACCTAAGGCAAAAACAATTGCAGCTATATAGAACCATTTGGTTTTTTCGGTTTTGAAATATTGAATCATTGCATAATAAAAAGCAGTCCAGCATAAAATGTCTAATGAGTTGGGCTGGTAAAGCATGTTAATTCGCAATAATGATGAAAATACTATACAAACTGCTCCCAAAATTAAGGCATATAAATTTCCTTTTAGTGTTTCAATAGTTTTCCAGACGATTACCAATGTCAAAACACCAAAAAGGGCAGGGAAAAATTTTACCCAAAAAACTGAATTTCCGAGCAACAGAATAATATAAGAAAACCAGGATGTTACCGGCGGAACTGATAAGTAACCCCAAGCTAAATGATTGCCCTGATCAAGATGCAGATATTCATCACGCTGCAAATCATATTCAGGACTAAGCAATACATATTGCAAAACAAATTTTAAAATTATAAATCCAATTAAAATTATAGTTTTTTTGCTCATTCTGATTGGTTTAGGTTGTAGATTTTTAATTTAAGATGTTTTTAAAAAGAGAGCTAATATATAATTTATTTAGTGAGAAATAAGTATCAGGCAGAGTGGATTTGGCTATCCTCTCGATAAACTTAAGTTGAAGGTTTTTATAAGTAATGAGCTTTGACTCTGCTAGCCTTGAATTTTTATTTCTTTGCAAAAATTATTTTGATTAACATTTAGTTCCTAATCATTTTATGATAACCCGTGATAGAAGAAGCCTTTTTGAATGTAACTATATTTAAATGTAATATTTCTAAAAAAAAATATTAAAGTTCATTAACAAGTGTTGATAAAATTTCTGTAATTGAAAAATAAGCACCACAGACAAATTCATCTGCAGCTCCATAATATATAGTAAGTTTATCACCTTCTACGATATGACCGTTTGTAAATACAACATATCCAAAAAAACCGCTTATTTCATAGTTTTCCTGAGGCATCATTATTGGTTCCAAAGTACGGGCGATTACTTTTGAAGGATTTTCTAAATCCATTAAAAAGGCACCAAGGCAATATTGCTGTTCTGCATTTGCCCCATGGTAAATTTCCAGCCAGCCTTTATCCGTTTTAATGGGTGCTGCACCGGCTCCAACCCTTGCACTGTCCCAAAGGTCTTTTCTGGTTCCTAAAAGAAATTGATGATTTCCCCAATGAATACCATCAGGAGATTCTGCAAGCCAAATAAAATTACCACCAATCTGCGGACTTGATGGTCTGTGCAATGCATAAAATTTGCCATTAATTTTTTCTTCAAAAATGGTACAATCTTTATTATGGGGAGGAAATATCATCCCTTTTTTTTCAAAATTTTTCCAGTCTTTTGTTGTACGTAATCCAACTCCAACACCATTGGCAGAAACTGCTGTGTAGGTAATGTAATAAGTGTCTTCTAAATAGCTAACCCTGGCATCTTCTATTCCAAACTTTTCTAATACACCGGCTCCTGTAAGTGGATGAATGTCTTCAGGTGTATAAAAATGAATTCCATCATCACTGCACAAAATCCGTAAATGCGAAAGTGTGGTGAGGTAGTCAAGCCCTTTATATTGAACTATTCTGGCATCTGTAGCTACTAAGTCGGGATCTTTCAAGGAAATTTCTATAATTTCAACTTTTCCCAAGGCATTGATTAACGGAAAGAAAATAACACCTTCTTTTTGAGCGATGCATTCGGCTACACGAACTAAAAGCCATGTCTTCTGCTCAAAAACAAAAACACCGGGATTTAAAAGACTGATAATTTGTAAATCATCACTGCTTGGTTGCAGATCTTTTGGCATCAATAAAGGATTTTCCGGAAATCTGTGTGCAATGTCACTCATATTTATATTTTATTAATACTAAATTAATATTGATGCTTTAAAATCAAATAATTAGATAAGTTAATGAAAATTATAAAAACAATAAAGTAAATGGTTTTTTGATAAAGAATTTTATATGATATTGAAGCATTATTATAGTATTATCATATAATTTTTAAACTATAAATCTTTAATTTTATGTTACAGTAAAACTCACGAATAAACATTTTTATAGATTTTATCTATCAAAGTAGATTAATATAATATACATTTTGGATGCAAATTTTTTATTTAGTTTGTAAATTAGTCATTCAGTTAAATAATAAAATCAAAAAAAAATAAATTATGGAAAATCAATCAAACGACATTAGCAAGTGTCCATTTCACAATGGCAGTATGGATAATGTGGCTGCATCAGGTACAAAGAATCGTGACTGGTGGCCAAAACAGTTAAAAGTAAATATCTTAAGACAGAATTCGTCTTTGTCAGATCCGATGGGAAATAATTTCGATTATGCTGAGGCTTTTAAAAGTCTTGATCTTGAAGCTGTGAAAAAGGATCTACATGATCTTATGACAGATTCGCAAGGTTGGTGGCCAGCTGACTTTGGTCATTATGGAGGTTTGTTTATTAGAATGGCATGGCACAGTGCGGGAACTTATCGTGTACAAGATGGCCGCGGTGGTGCTGGTGCTGGACAACAGCGTTTTGCTCCTCTTAACAGCTGGCCTGATAATGTAAGTCTTGATAAGGCCAGAAGACTTTTATGGCCTATCAAACAAAAATATGGAAAAAAAATCTCTTGGGCAGATTTAATGATATTAACCGGTAATGTCGCGTTAGAATCTATGGGGTTCAAAACATTTGGTTTTGCAGGAGGAAGGGCCGATGTATGGGAGCCAGATGAAGCAGTTTACTGGGGTTCTGAAACTACATGGTTAGGTGGAGATGAGCGTTATAATGATGGTTCTGAAGGCGTGCCGAAGGAACATGGTGTTGTATCATCTGATGATGATGCCGATGGACATTTGCATTCCAGAAATCTTGAAAAACCTCTTGCAGCTGTACAAATGGGACTTATATATGTAAATCCTGAAGGACCTGATGGTAATCCGGATCCGATTAAAGCAGCCAAAGATATACGTGATACTTTTGGTCGTATGGCAATGGATGATGAAGAAACAGTGGCTCTGATTGCAGGAGGGCATACATTTGGCAAAACGCATGGAGCAGCCTCTTCTGATCACGTAGATAAAGAGCCGGAGGCATCCGGTATAGAATTACAAGGTTTTGGCTGGCAAAACAGTTTTGGTTCCGGTAAAGGTCCGGATGCCATTACAAGCGGGCTTGAGGTTACCTGGACAAAAACACCAACACAATGGAGTAATAATTTCTTCGAAAACTTATTTGGTTTTGAATGGGAATTATCTAAAAGCCCTGCCGGTGCTCACCAGTGGGTGGCTAAAAATGCACAACCAATTATTCCGGATGCTTTTGACAGTTCAAAAAAACATTTACCAACCATGCTTACGACTGATTTGTCATTAAGACTAGATCCTGCATACGAGAAGATATCACGCCGCTTTCTTGAAAATCCGGATGATTTTGCAAATGCCTTCGCAAGGGCATGGTTTAAATTGACCCACCGTGATATGGGACCACGTTCTCGTTATCTTGGACCTGATGTTCCTCAGGAAGAATTATTATGGCAGGATCCTATTCCAGCAGTAAATCATGCCCTGATTGATGAGAATGATATAGCTCAATTGAAAGAAAAAATAGAAAATTCAGGTTTAAGTATTTCACAATTAGTTGGAACCGCGTGGGCATCGGCCTCTACTTTTAGAGGATCAGATAAACGAGGAGGAGCAAATGGTGCGCGTATAAGATTGGCTCCGCAAAAAGACTGGGAGGTAAACAATCCGATTGAGCTAAAAAAGGTTTTATATAAACTTCAAAGTATTCAGACAGAATATCATGCTTTGCAGGCCGGAAAAAAAGTTTCGTTCGCTGACATTATAGTTTTAGCAGGTAATGTAGGAGTAGAGAAGGCTGCAAACGAAGCAGGCTATTCTGTTAAAATTCCTTTTGCGCCAGGTCGTATGGATGCATCTTCGGAGCAAACAGATGTAGAATCATTTGGGTATCTTGAACCTAAAGCAGATGGATTCCGTAATTACCGAAAAACAAAATCAACAGTTTCTACAGAGGAACTTCTTATTGATAAAGCAAATTTACTGACACTTACTGCGCCAGAACTGACAGTCCTTTTAGGAGGACTACGTGTACTTGATATCAACACAGACGGTACAAAAAATGGAGTATTTACACATCGTCCTGGTCAGCTTACTAATGATTTCTTTGTTAATCTCCTTGATATGAATACACAATGGCAAGCCCTATCGAATGATAATGAGCTTTACGCAGGAAATGACCGCAATACAGGTCAGCCAAAATGGATAGGAACACGTGCAGACCTTGTTTTTGGATCTAATTCAGAATTAAGAGCTATTGCTGAAGTTTATGCAAGTAGCGATGCACAGGAAAAATTTATAAATGATTTTGTTTCGACATGGAATAAAGTAATGAATCTGGATCGGTTTGATTTAATTGGATAGATACAGATTCTTAAATAAGAAAACTAAAAAAAGGAGTCAAATTATAGACTCCTTTTTTTAGTTTAACAATCTGTCTAGTCCTGAAATAGCGATACACAAAAAGCATCGTTATGGAAGATCAAATAAAATATGTAAAGCGTAGTCAACGAGATTACAGTATGTCACTAAAACTTCAGATTGTTAGTGAGATTGAAAAGGGTAATATTTCGATTACTCAAACAAGGAAACAATATGGCATTCAGAGTCATGGGACAGTTTTAAATTGGTTAAGAAAATTTGGTAACTTTGATTGGGAGAACCAAACCCCGACCCAAATGGCAAAAACACCTGAACAGAAGATAATGGAGCTTGAAGCCCAAGTGAAATTATTGGAAAAGCAAAAAGCATTATTGGAGAGACAGGCTTTTGTTGCAGACAAAAAAGCTATTCTTTTCGATATGATGATTGATTTGGCTGAAAAGGAATATCGAATTGATATCCGAAAAAACTCTGCACCCGAACAATCGACTACTTCAAGCAAAAAGAGCAACAAACAGTAGCATTTACCTGTTATTTGTTCGGGATAGACAGACAGGTTTATTATCGAAGAATTAAAAGAAAAAACTCCAGGCAAACCAAAGCTCAAGAGATTGTTTTGCTAGTGGAGGATATTAGAA
>NZ_JBGQOF010000008.1:0-239665 GCF_052113665.1 Flavobacterium sp. W22_SRS_FK3
TTCGTGTGGGCTTATGAAAACAGAATTTCTCATACCGATAACATACTAAGCGTTTCGCAAGACCTTTACGTTTAGCCGAAAATATTCGGATTCCGAACCCGCCCTACGAATTGTTCCTCATGAAAAGCTGCGCATTCTATGATAAAATGCGCAACGATGAAAAGAACATTTCGAACAGTGGAGTATAACATTCATGAGTAAATTTGTTAGTACTAACGATGATAATTTATTTTGTTTTTTTGCTTTTAGTGTTCGTTACATAAGAAACAATTAAAATGGCAAGAAAAACTAATCCTGCAATTACTTTATCAGCGGGGTCACCAACGGCAAAATGAGCTATCGAAGCTGAAGCAAACATAATTGCAAAACCAATGTACGCCGACTCTTTTAATAAGCGAACGGGCAACCATATAAGAACTGCACCAATAAGTTTTGCAATTCCTATTTCAATTCTAAAATAATCAGGGAAACCTAAATGTTCCATTGAAGCTTTTACTTCAGGTTTTGTAAGGGTTTCAAAAGAAATAAACAGCATCATTGCCGAAATAATTGCTGTAGTAGCGTAGTACGTAATTTTTGTAGATTTCATTTCTATTTTGTTTTAAAATTATAATACAAAATTATGTACATTAGCTTACCAAAATATAGTAGTTACTATAATGTTAGTAGTAACCTTTGGGTTAGTTAACATCAAAACAGCAAAATGGCAACAAGCAAATTAGGGTATTCAGAATCACAATGTACAAATCGTCTGTCGGCAACTGAAGACGCTCTATATGTTCTTGGTGGCAGGTGGACCATTAGAGTAATGATTGCTATTTTGGGTGGCCATACAAGGTTTAATGATTTACAACGAACCATAAAAAGTATTTCTGCCAGAGTGCTTTCAAGTGAATTAAAAAAATTAGAAATAAACCAATTAATAGAAAGAAAAGTCATTGTTGTTGACCAAACACCTGTTATCGTTGAATATATTTCTACGGAATACAGTCAATCTTTAAAAGACATTATTACAGCATTGGCTGAATGGGGTACAAAACATAAAAAGAAGATTACCACCGATTAATTGGGCTAAAAAAAACTATTCTACAAAGTGTTCTCTTAAAAATCTGCGCAAATGAGCAATATCTAATACTGCAAAAAGATGCTATTCAGTATAAAGCCCTGCTTTTTTCAAAAGCAGAGCATTGCCCGTTAAAATTTTATTGCAATCTTTCCTATCGTTTTACCTGATTCAAGCATTCTATGTGCTGATTTAAAATTATCCGCTGAGAGTCCATTAAATGTTTCCTTGAGGGTCGTTTTTAATGTTCCGTTATCTAATAAATCGGCAACTTTATTTAAAATGTTATGCTGTTCTTTTATATCCTCAGTTTGAAACATCGAACGTGTAAACATTAATTCCCAATGAAAACTCACGCTTTTACCTTTCAGCTGACGGAGATTCACACTTTCCACTGGATCACTAATGGAACCAATGTGTCCTTGAGGTTTTATCAATTCAACAAAAGTATTCCAATATTGATTTACATCTACAAAATCCACTATAAAATCGACTTGTTTAAACCCTATATTTTGAACTTCCTCAACCAAATTTTTATGATTGACCACAAAATCAGCTCCTTGTTTTATGCACCAATCAATACTTTCAGGACGAGAAGCAGTAGCAATTACGGTTAATCCCGCTATTTTTTTTGCCAATTGAATCGCAATAGAGCCTACACCTCCAGCTCCGCCAATAATCAAAATACTTTTACCTTTATCTTTTTCGGGATTGATCCGAATCCTGTCAAATAAAATTTCCCAAGCCGTTAAACTAGTTAATGCCATTACAGCAGTTTCTTCAATCTTCAGTGATTTTGGTTTACTGCCTACAATACGTTCGTCTATAATCTGGTATTCGGCATTACTGCCTTGTTTGGTAATATCCCCTGCATAATAAACCTCGTCGCCTACTTTAAACAAACTCACATTTTTGCCTACAGCTTCCACAATTCCGACAGCATCCCAACCAATTATTTTTGGAGTTTCCAAGATATTATCTTTTGCACTGCTTTGACGAACCTTAAAATCTACTGGATTAACTCCCACAGCACTGATTTTTATTAATAAATCATTGGCTTCCGGAATGGGTTTTTCTATTTCAAATTCAATAAAACTATCTTGTTCTGTGATTGGTAACGAAGTTTTAAATCCTATTGCTTTCATATTTTATATTTTCAATTAGATTAATAATTCCAAAGTTAGAATTAAATAAAAAGATGATAGTGGTAGAAATCGAATGTCTATTGGTACATATTTGTCATCTTTAAATTTAAGAAGGGTTTGTTTTATAAAAATAAATAATACTTTTAAGTTTTAAAAATCAAAATGAAAAAAACAAAATACACAATACTCGCCGTTACCTTTTTGCTTAGCTTTTGTTGTGCCCTTTATATGACGATGCAGGTTTTTCCGAACAATCCTTTTCTGGCATCCAGAGCAAAAGAACAAACAAGTCAGAAGAACAGGATTCAGGATGGCGATATTATCTTTCAGACTTCGGAATCACCTCAGTGTGAAGCGGTACGAATTGCAACGAATTCCAAATTTTCGCATTGTGGAATCATCTATGAAATAAACGGGAACTTATTTGTTTTTGAAGCCGTTCAGCCTGTAAAACTAACTCCTTTGGATAATTGGATTACGCATGGAAGAGATAAAAATTATATTGTAAAAAGATTAAAAAATGCTGCCGAAGTACTAACTCCCAATACGCTTCAAAAAATGAAAGATTACAGTCAGCAATTTGACGGTAAAGAGTACGACGCCTTTTTTGAATGGACCGATACCCGAATTTACTGCTCAGAATTAGTCTGGAAAATCTATAAAAATGGAGCGAATATTGAATTGTCGAAACTACAGCAATTGAAAGATTTCAATTTAACTGATGAAAGGGTAAAAAAGGTTTTAAAAGAAAGATATGGAAATGATATTCCACTGGAAGAAAAAGTGGTTTCGCCTTCCAATCTGGTTGATTCTGATTTGTTGGTCACTGTGATTGATACGTATTAAAAATCTTCTATACGCAAAGTTTTGGCTTTGCTTTTTTTATTTTAATACATGCACTCCAAAGCCGGTTTAAAACTTCAAATATATCAAATGGTTTAAAAAAAATATTATATTCTATTATTGATTGGGTTACAATAAAGAAATGCAGCTTGTAAAGCAGCAGGGCTATTGTTAAGAAAACCTTACTTCAAATCTTTCTTAATTACCAAATACTTCAAATCTGTTTTTCCAACGTTGCTAATGCCGTGCTCTGCATTTGGCGGACAATAAAAACTGGTATTTGGTCCGGCAGTTACTGTTTTTCCGTCTAGAAAAAATTGGGCAGTGCCTTCCAGAATATAGAAGAATTCTTCTTCTGGATGATGGTGTGGCGCATGGGTTGATTTTCCGGGTTCTACGATACTCATTTTAAGAGTGCTTTCCTGAGTGAAGTTTTTATCTCCAAACCAGTATTGATACCCAACTTTGGTTTTTGTGGCCTTGTTTAAGTCGAAATGATTGACACAGTTTTCAATCGTATATTTTTGATCACCTTGAGCTGTTTCTTTTTTTATTTCCTGAGCCTGGATTGATTGTGTTATTAGGGTAATAATCGCAATTTTTATAACTGATGCTGTTTTCATTGTACTTTTTCTTGTAATAATACAATAAATGTTTTGCTAAAGTACTAATCAAATATAAATTTCTAACCTAGCCCCGATAGAACGGCATCCTTTTATGGCGGGGTTTGCCCTAAAAGATATAGTGGATAGCGTGACAGATGTTCTTGTGAAACAAAAATGGTATGCTACTAAAAATTTAGACAATTAAATCAACTTTATCTTTGCTTTTTAATTTTGACGACGTTTTGGAGAATTTGAAAGTACTAAAAACTGTTAAAAAGAACTCGGATTTCAATTAAAATAAAATATTTAATAATGTGAAAACCTTTGGAAGGGCTTATTTTTAAGCATCTATAGCATGATAAGAAAATATTATGACAAATTTATTCCATAATCAGAAAATCCGCCATACATTTGCCTAACAGTGTTAAACAATTTAATACTCAAATAAAATGGCTAGCAAAGATCGAATTTTAAGACAAAAAGAAGAGACAAGAAATAATATTCTTGGCGCTGCTTATGATATCGTAAAAGAAGAAGGCTGGAATGGTTTGAGTATGCGTAAAATTGCTGACAGAATCGAATATACTGCTCCTATTATTTATGAATACTTTTCGAATAAAGAAGCAATATTGGAAGAACTGACCGGCAAAGGTTTTATGAAACTGGCTAAAGAGCTGCAAACTGCAAAAGCCAAATTTGAAAAACCCGAAGATCAATTGGAAGCCATGTGGATGACTTACTGGGATTTCGCTTTTACTAATACTGAAATGTATCAGTTAATGTTTGGTGTTCAAATGACCTGCTGCGCACAGCGATGTTCGGCCCAGGAAGCACCTTACAAATTGTTCACGGGTGTTATTGCTGAAATTATGAAAGACAGCAATCCGAGTGAAGATATCATTAAACAAAAATATTTTACTTTCTTTTCTGTTATTCATGGCTTAATCGCCATCAACATCATTAATAAAAGTGATATTTTAGAAACAATAAATGCTCAGATTTTGAAAGATGCCATTGGTGGTATCATCAAATCTATACAATAAAAAAATTTTCAATTTTGCTTAACGGTGTAAAATGAGTTAAACTGGATAATATAAAATCCTTTTTTTTGTAACATTCGCTTAACACTGTTAGAAAATTTAATAAATATAATAAAAGCTTATTTTTTAGACTTTTACTTAACAATGTTAGATAATTTAATACCGATTTAAATAGAATTGGAAAGAGCTTACTGTATGGAAATTTGCGCACTTTTACTTAACAACGTTAGATAATTTAATTGAATTAAATATGAATACAGGGAATACCAGAAATAAAATTTTTAAAAACGAGAATGTCAAACAAATTAAAACCAATATGAAAATGAAAAATGTAATTATAACCAGCTTTATTCTAGCACTTGTACTAAGCAGTTGTGCAGATAAACAACAAGCTCCAGCTCCGGCAGCCCCACTCCTGCCTGTTTTAGCGATCAAAAACTCTGATGCTGTTACAGATGCTGAATATCCGGCTTCGATACAAGGAACTGTAGATGTAGAAATTCGTCCTCAGGTAAGCGGTAACCTGGATCGCGTTTTAGTAGACGAAGGCGCTTATGTAAGTAAAGGTCAAACTTTATTCAAAATAAACGAACGTCCTTTTCGCGAGCAATTAAACAATGCTTTGGCTAGTCTTCATGCTTCTGAAGCTGCTTTGATCAACGCTCAGCTTGAAGTTGATAAATTGACTCCTTTGGTACAAAACAAAGTAGTTTCTGATTATCAGTTAAAAACGGCTAAAGCTTCTCAAAAAATTGCTGCTGCCAATATCGAGCAAGCCAAAGCAATGGTAGCATCTGCAAAAATTAATTTAGGATATACTAATGTAACAGCTCCTGTTAGTGGTTACATAGGAAGATTGCCTAAAAAACAAGGAAGTTTAGTTTCTGCTACAGATATTGAACCGTTAACCAAACTGTCTGATGTGCATGAAGTTTTTGTTTATTTTTCTTTAGGTGAAACTGATTTCATCAAATTCAAATCACACTATGCAGGAAATACAATTGGTGATAAAATCAAAAATTTACCTCCAGTAACTTTAATTCTTGCTGATAATAATGCTTATGGTAAATCAGGAAAAATTGATATGGTTGATGGTCAATTTGATAAAACTACAGGAGCGATTACGTTAAGAGCCACTTTCCCAAATGCAAACGGAACTTTACGTTCTGGAAACACAGGAAAAATTCGATTAGGAATTAATCATAACGATGCGATTCTGGTGCCGCAATCTGCAACTATCGAAATGCAGGATAAAGTGTTTGTTTTCACTTTAAGTAAAGACAATAAAGTAAATAAAATGCCTATCACAATTATTGGAAAAAGCGGTACGAACTATCTTATTAGCGATGGTGTAAAATCGGGTGATCAAATTGTTTTAAGCGGTATAGACAAACTTCAGGAAGGACAAGTGATCCAGCCTCAAACAGCAACTGGAGAAGTTGCCCAAATCATTAATAAAAAATAATTTTTACGAAAATGTTCAAAATTTTTATACAAAGACCTGTACTGGCAACGGTTATCTCCATTCTATTGGTGATTCTGGGTGTACTTGGACTTACAAAATTGCCTTTACAACAGTTTCCTGATATTGCACCGCCATCGGTTTTAGTAACGGCGGTTTATCCGGGAGCGAATGCCGAAACGGTTTTACGTTCGGTTGCACCATCTCTGGAAGAATCTATAAATGGTGTTGAGAACATGACATACATGAGTTCAACTGCCAGTAATGATGGTACCCTTGCGATTACTGTTTTCTTTAAATTAGGAACAGATGCCGATCAGGCTGCGGTTAACGTGCAAAACAGAGTTGCTCAGGCCACGAGTCAGTTGCCTGCAGAGGTTGTTCAGCAAGGTGTAATCACAGCGAAACAACAAAACAGTTTTATCATGGCGATTGGTATGTACACCGAAGACGAATCGAAATACGATCAGACTTTTGTTGCCAATTATGCCCAAATTAATATTATTCCCGAAATTAAACGTATTCCGGGTGTAGGTTCTGCCAGTATTTTTGGCGGGGTTAAAGATTACTCGATGAGAGTCTGGCTGAATCCAACTCAAATGTCGACTCACAATGTGACGCCAAATGAAGTTATGGCCGCTATTCAGGACAAAAGTTTAGAGGCTGCTCCAGGAAAATTTGGAGAAAGAAGTAAAGAGGTTTTTGAATATGTAATTAAATACAAAGGAAAACTAACAAAACCGGAAGATTATCAAAACATTGCCATTCGTTCGAATGCAGATGGTTCTGTACTTCGTTTAAAAGATGTTGCCAGAGTAGAACTTGGTGCTTACTCTTATAACAGTTTGACACGTTTGAATGGTAAAAAAGGAGTTGTAATTGGTGTTATTCAGTTAGCGGGTTCTAACTCTAATGATATTCAAATTGCGATTAACAAATTGATGGTGAAAGCCTCTAAAGATTTCCCAACAGGAATAAAACACAATATTTTCTACAGTACAAAAGTATCTCTTGACCAATCGATCGAACAGGTTGAACATACTTTAATTGAAGCATTTATATTGGTATTTATTGTGGTATTTATTTTCCTGCAGGATTTCAGATCAACATTAATTCCGGCTATTGCGGTACCTGTAGCAATTTTAGGAACGTTCTTCTTCATGCAGTTATTCGGATTTTCAATCAACCTTTTAACGCTTTTCGCTTTAATTCTGGCGATTGGTATTGTGGTAGATGATGCGATTGTGGTTGTCGAAGCCGTGCACGCAAAAATGGAGCACAAACACTTATCTCCAAAAGCAGCCACACATGAAGCGATGCACGAAATTACGGGTGCTATTATCTCGATTACGCTGGTAATGGCTGCTGTATTCCTGCCAGTTGGTTTTATGGAAGGTTCGACCGGGGTTTTCTATCGTCAGTTCGCTTTTACGATGGCAATTGCAATTGTAATTTCAGCAGTAAACGCTTTAACATTGAGCCCTGCCCTTGCCGCTTTGTTCCTAAAAGATAATCATGCAGAGCAAGACGGAAATAAACCTTACGCAAAACAAGGTTTTAAAGAAAAATTCTTTATCGGATTCAACAATAGTTTTGAGTCGTTGACAAATCGCTATGTAGGTGGATTAAAGTTCCTGATTCGTAACAAATGGGTTAGTTTAGGCGGATTGGCGTTAATTACTATAGCTACTATTGTAATGGTAAAAACAACTCCAGCCGGATTTATCCCAACAGAAGATCAGGGTTTTATTGCAATTGCCGTAAATACACCTTCCGGTACATCTCTTGATGGAACTCAGAAAGTAATGACCCAAGCAGAAAACACTTTAAAAGCTTTAGATGCATCTAGATTTGTAACTGCAATTTCAGGTTTCAACTTATTAACAAATTCAACAAGCCCATCATCAGCAGTTGTTTTCGTATTGCTTAAACCAAATGAAGAGCGTGGCGATGTTAAAAATATTGAGGACATCATGAATCAGGTTCGTGGCCAATTGGGTGCGATTTCAGGCGGAAGCTTCTTTGTATTTAGTTTCCCAACTGTTCCGGGATTTAGTAACGTTGAGGCTTTAGATATGGTTCTTCAGGATAAAACCGGTGGTAAACTGGATAAATTCAGTGGAATCTCTCAAAATTTCATTGGCGAATTAATGAAACGTCCCGAAATTGCCGTAGCCTTTACAAGTTTCAAAGCTGATTATCCTCAATTACAATTGGATATCAATGATGAAAAAGCGGATCAGTTAGGTGTAAAAGTAAAAGACATTCTGCAAACCATGCAGGCTTATTTTGGTAGTGCGCAAGCATCTGATTTCAACAGATTTGGTAAATATTACAGAGTTGTAGTTCAGGCAGATATTGCAGACAGAGCAGATCCATCAGCGATTGACAGAGTTTTTGTGAAAAACAAAAATGGCGAAATGGTTCCGATAAATACGTTATTAAAATTAAGCCGTATTTATGGTTCTGAAACCGCTTCCAGATATAACTTGTTTAACTCTATTTCGATAAATGCCATTCCTGCTCCTGGATTTAGTTCCGGAGATGCCATTAAAGCAATTGAAGCAGTAGCAGCACAACAATTACCTGCAGGTTATAGCTATGAATTCTCAGGACAGACCCGTGAAGAAATTTCTTCCGGAGGTCAATCGGCAACGATTTTCTTACTGTGTTTGATATTCATCTATTTCTTACTTGCTGCACAGTACGAAAGTTACATTTTGCCTTTGGCCGTAATCTTATCTATACCTGCAGGAATTTTTGGAGTATTTGTAGCTATCGGTTTAACCGGAATTGAAAATAACATTTATGTGCAAGTTGCCTTGGTCATGTTAATTGGATTGCTCGCCAAAAATGCCATTCTGATTGTCGAGTTTGCCGTGCAAAAACGAAAATCCGGACAGGCTTTGGTTAAAGCTTCTATTGATGCCGCAAAATTACGTTTACGTCCAATTATTATGACGTCACTGGCTTTCGTAGTAGGATTAATTCCGATGATGAGTGCCAAAGGACCATCGGCACAAGGTAACCACTCGATTAGTATTGGTGCTGCCGGAGGTATGGTTTCGGGAGTAATTCTTGGGTTGTTGATCATCCCGGTTTTATTCATCGTATTCCAGCATTTACAAGAAAAAGTTACCGGAAAACCGGTAGCCATAATACATAACGAAGAAAAATAAAACATGGAAAATTATATAACGACATTTTTAGTGACCATAATTATTGGCATCACCTATATATCCTACAGAATCTCAAAAGATCTTGAATCTAAAAAAGATACTTGTACAGAAATTTAATGACAACTTATAAAATGAAAAAGTACATAACCAAAATCGTGATGGTCGCTATTTTGATCATCACAATCATATCCTGTAAAGTTTCGAAGGATATTGAAACTCCAAAAGATGCATTTCCTGAAAATTTCAGGAATGCATCGGTTTCAAAAGATACGACGAGTATTGCCGATTTGGAGTGGAAGAACTTCTTTACCGAAAAAGATATTATAAAGCTTATTGACAGCGCGGTATCCAGAAATAACGATTTACAAATCGCTACTAAAAACATCAAAATTGCGCAATACCGATTCACACAATCAAAGTGGAATAATGTTCCTCAGATTAATTTAGGGGTTAACGCCAGCACAAACAATCCGTCCGACAATAGTTTTACCGGGAAGAATCTAAGTCAGGCTTTAGGTCAAAACCACATTAATGATTTCACAGCCGGAGCAACACTTTCTTGGGAAGCTGATATTTGGGGTAAAATCAAAAATCAGAAAAAGGGTGCTTATGCTGAATATCTCCAATCTGAAGAGGTCAAAAAAGCAGTACAGACTACTATTGTTGCCGATGTTTCAAAAGGATATTACAATCTTTTGATGTTGGATGCACAATTAGAAATAGCAAAGCAAAATGTTCAGTTAAATGACAGTACATCAACTATCATCAAATTAAAATACGATGCAGGCCAGGTAACATCATTGGCCATTCAACAATCTGAAGCGCAGAAATTAAACTCAGCGCAATTAATTCCGTTACTGGAACAAAACATAGCTATTCAGGAAAATGCTTTGAGTGTTCTGACAGGATCATTTCCAAATTCAAAGGAAAGAACAATTCGTTTGAGCGCAATTGAAGTAAAAAACAATACCTCTATCGGAATTCCGTCTTCATTAGTAAGCAGAAGACCTGATGTAAAAAGTGCCGAATTTGCTTTAAAAGCAGCTAACGCCAATGTTGGAATTACCAAAGCCGATTTGTATCCAGCTTTGAGAATTACAGCGCAAGGCGGCGTGAATTCATTTGAAACCAGTAATTGGTTCAATATTACGGCTTCATTGTTCGGAACTGTTGCTGGAGGTTTAACACAACCTTTATTCAACAATAAAAAAGTAAGAACACAATACAATATTGCTGTTGTTGAAAGAGAAAAAGCAGTTATCAATTTCAGACAGTCTGTTTTAGTTGCCGTTAGTGAAGTTGCCAATGCTTTAGTCGCTGTTGAAAAATTACAGCAACAGGAAGCTTTTCTTCAGGAACGTGTAAAAACATTACAGCAAGCGATTAAAAATTCGAATTTGTTATTCAAAAACGGAATGGCGGAATACCTTGAAGTACTTTCGGCCCAAGCGAGTTTATTGCAAAGCGAATTAGAATTTGCTGATATAAAAAGACAACAACTTTCTGCCAATACCGAGTTATATCGTGCATTGGGCGGTGGCTGGAGATAATACCCGTTTTTAATTATTTATTTCTGAAAACGTGCTGCAAGACTTCGGTTTTGTAGTGCGTTTTTTATTTATTGATATTCAGTTATCTATGTAATACTGAACAACAAATTTTAATTTTATAAGACTATTATTCGTTAATTTCCTAAAAATAGCATATTTGTAAAAATTGCTAGTATGATTCAGCTATTCTCTTTCTTCTTTTTTCTATTCTCTTTTTCTATTCTCTTTTTCTTAATCCAAAAAAGTCATCAATCTGTCTTAAATGCCCCTAAAATAGTCGTAAATAACTATTATGTAAGAAAATAACAATAGTAAATTTGTATAAAACAATTAACTAATAACTATTTAATATAAACCAATGAAAAAAGCAAAGATGATTTTCTGGATAACAACTATTATTATTTTTATATTTGAGGGTGTTATGCCTGCCCTGACTTCACAATCTGAAATGGCAAAAGAAGGAATTAGACATTTGGGATATCCTGAATATTTCGGGAATGCGTTAGTCGTCTTTAAAATTTTGGGTGTATTGGTATTGGTGATTCCACAAGTACCAAATCGGATTAAGGAATGGGCATATGCCGGTTTTGCTTTCGATTTTATATTTGCATCCATAAGCCATTTTGCAGTTGACGGAATTGATTTTCAGAGTTTCTTTCCTTTAATAATTCTGGCAATTTTAATGATTTCTTATATCTATTATCATAAAATTGAACGCTACAAAAACAATGCTATATAAATCAATTTCCGATGATAGAAGTTTTTAAAACAAATGTTCAGGAAGTAGAGCATTCAGAAATGATTGTTGGGAGACTTCTTGAGCATTTTCCAAACAGCGTCATCAACTTCGATTTGGAAGATTGTGATAAAATCCTGCGAATTCATGCTTCTTCTATTTCAAATAATAAAATTATTGAGCTTCTAAATGCACATGGTTTTCATTGTGAAGTACTTTTATAGATTCATAATATATTGATTTACAAATAATAAATTAAAAAATTGTAATTTTAAAATCTAATTTTTAAAATTTAACAGAAATGAATATACCAGCAGAACATCAGACTATAATGCCTTATTTGATTTTACAGGGCGCTTCTAAATTTATCGATTTTACAAAAAACGTTTTTGGCGCTACTGAAACTAATAAAAAATCTCTTCGCGAGGACGGAAGTATTATGCATGCCGAAATTTCTTTAAACGGAAGTACAATTATGATAACCGATGAAATTACAGACTGGGCAAAACAAACTTCAAACTTGTTTGTATATGTACCCAATGCAGATGAAACGTATCAAAAAGCATTAGAAAATGGTGCTATTTCTCTGATGGGATTAAGTGATCAGGATTATGGCAGAACTTGCGGTGTAACAGACCCTTTTGGAAATGTCTGGTGGATCACCTCTGTAATCAAATAAAAAAACCTAAAATATAATATTTATGAAAGCCGAAGTCAAACAAGAAATCGCAAAAACCTTCGAGCAGTTATACAAAACGCTTTCTCCTTTTACGCAAGACGAAATCAATACTATTCCGTTTGAAGAAAGCTGGACTGCCGGGCAAGTTACCCGTCATGTTATAAAAGCAACATCAGGATTTCATAAAGTCTGTGATTCTAATACTAAAAAGTTAGAAGAAGCCAATGATAACAAAATTCCTGCGCTCAAAGAAATCTTTCTTAATTTCAATACCAAATATAATTCTCCTGATTTTATTTATCCTGAAACCAAAGAATTTGATAAAATTGAACTTCTGCTGCATCTTAAAAATATTGAAAAGGAAATGCTTGATATAGCCGAAAATTATGATTTCACACTAACCTGCATGGATTTTGAAATCCCGGGCTTGGGAAACTTAACCATTTACGAACTGCTCAACTTTGGCGTTTTTCATACTCAGAGGCATATTCGTCAATTAAAAAATATTTATCGCGCTTTAAACACATAGTCCAGGCTGATAACATTGAATGAGTTCTAAAAATACACTCTCAGTACGTGAAAAATAGTGCTTGTTGCTTCTGCTTCTTTTAATTTTATCAAAATATTCCTTAATCGAACCATCTTCGTATGTGGATACTAATAAAGGATGTACATAATAACTTTTACAGACTGCTCTGGTGTTTCCTAAAGCTGCTGCTGTAACATCATAAGCAGTCAGAATATTTTTTTTAATTTCTTTTTCATCTTCCGCAATTCCTAATTCCATTAAAGTTTCAAAGAAAATCACAGAGGCAGACCATGTCCTGAAATCTTTGGCACTAAAATATTCGCCTGATATTTCATGAAGATATACATTGACCATGTGGCTGTCGAGAATTTTTCTTTCACCGTTTTCATCATAATATTTAAAAACTTCCCAACCCGGAATCTCCTCGCATTTGCTCACTAATTTAATCAGCTTCTTATTTCGGATTGTAATAGAGTGCTGTTTTCCTTTTTTTCCAATGAATTCAAAACGTATAGCATCTTTATTAATATTAATGTGTCTTTTTCGTAAAGTCGAAAGTCCGTAGGATTTATTGTCTTTGGCGTACTTTTCATTTCCTATTCGGATATGGGTCTCTTCCATTAGTCTTATCACTAAAGCCACCACTTTATTTTTTGACCATTCTTTCTTTTCCAAATCGGCATCTACCTGTTTTCTTATCAAAGGCAATTTGGTTCCAAAATCGGCTATTTTATAAAACTTGGTTTGATTGCGAATTAAATTCCATTTTGGGTGATAGCGATATTGCTTTCTGTTTTTTTGATCTAGCCCTACGGCCTGCAGATGCCCATTAGATAAATCAGAAATCTTAACGTTTTCCCATGCAGGCGGAAGCACAAGACTATTAAAACGTTTTAATTCACTCTTTTGTTTGATTGATCTTCCGTTTTTTTTGTAAATAAAAACATCGCCTTCCTTATACCTTTGTATCGGCATCGATTTATCACTTACGTAAACGAGATCTAATTTTTCTATAGCCAGTTCAGGTTTAGTAATTAACAAATTCATTAATTTTTCCTGAGATTTTGTAGTTGTGTTCATGATCATTTTTTAAATTAAGAAAAGGCTTTTATCTTCTTCATTTTAATTCTAAATTTTAGAAATTATCCTTTTGAAAAAAGCGCATTACAAATTTTATATAATAAAGCAATTCGCTTTAATCCTATTGATTTTTTTTTTAACTATAAAAGTTCTCTCAGCCCACTGATAGTCTTATATAATTCCCATCTGAAACTTTTTGAGTCAATTTTTTAATCGATTGGATTAAAACTGCCCTTGTTTGTGAAATAATTTTATGAAAAAATAATTTAAAGTATGGAATTAGCTACAAAACATGGCGTGATTTTAGAAAAAACAGACCGCACTTTTGAAGAATTAGGCGTTTTAAATCCTGCGATTTATCAGGATGGAAATACGGTACACATGTTTTACAGAGCAGCGAAAAGAGGAAATTTTTCAACAATTGGTTATTGCCGACTTGAAGGGCCTACAACTGTTGTTGAAAGAAATAAAGAACCGATATTTTCTCCAGAATACATATATGAAATTCACGGTGTAGAAGATCCGAGAATTTCAAAAATTAATGAATTATTTTACCTAACTTACGTAACTTACGATGGTATAAATACTTGTGGGGCACTTGCAGTATCAAAAGATTTAAAAAAATTTAAAAAGAAAGGTATTATAACTCCAAGATTTATAATAAATGAATTTACAAATCTTATCAGAAAGCATCTTCAAAATCCAGGTATTGCCAAAATACTGGCTTTTAATGTAGAGCGAAATTATCCTTTATCAGAAACAATCAAGGAAAATTTACTAGTATGGGATAAAAATGTGGTTTTGTTTCCAAAAAAAATTAATGGAAAATTTGTTGCATTACATCGTTTATTTCCATCCATACAAATTTTCAGTTTTGATAAAAAGAAAGATCTTACTGAAGAATTCTGGAAAGACTATTTAAAAAATTTGCCAGATTATATAGTTATGGAACCAAGGTTTGATCATGAAACAAGCCATATTGGTCCGGGAGCACCTCCAGTTGAAACGCCTGAAGGGTGGCTATTAATTTATCATGCTGCAGAAAGAAGAGAAAAAGGACTCGTTTATCATGCCTGTGCTGCTTTATTAGATCTTAATGATCCAAGAAAAGTACTATCAAGATTAAAAGTACCTTTAATAACGCCTTCAGAATATTACGAAAGACATGGGTATGTGAGTTATGTGGTTTTCCCCACCGGAACAGCCATTTTTGATGATCGCCTTTATATTTATTACGGTGCTGCTGATGATAAAATCGCCGTAGCCTCTTTGAACCTTAACGACTTATTAAACGAACTAAAAAATAATCCCAATGAAAACGCTACAAACAATTAAATCAAAAATAATTTTTCTATCAACTTATCCGCCAACACAATGCGGTATTGCTACTTACACTCAGGATACTATTAAAGGGATTATGGATGTTTATGGAAATTCAATAAGCTGTGAAATCTGCGAATTGGTTAAATCTCCAGTAGAGAATCCAACACTGGCTTTTACACTAAACACAACCGACAAAGAAGATTATGCCAGAGTTGCCGAACAAATCAATAATGATGATTTGGTAAAATTGGTTCATATTCAACATGAGTTTGGATTATTTGGAGGGAATTACGGCGACCATTTATTAGAATTTTTAAATGTTATAAAAAAGCCGGTAACTTTTACTTTTCATAGTGTTATTCAAAATCCAAACAAAGAATTAAAAACATTTGTGAAGCTTTTGCTTTCTTACAGTAATTCAGTTTTTGTAATGACAAATCAATCTCAGGAAATCCTAATGAAAGATTATGACATTCAAAAAGAAATTATCTCTTGCGTTCCACACGGAACTCACATCGTTATTTATGAAACTCCTGCTGAGGCAAAACGAAAATTTGGTATTGAAGACAGAAAAGTTCTTGCTACTTTTGGACTTTTAGGTGAAGGTAAAAATATCGAGACCGGTTTACAGGCTTTATCCAAAATTGTAGAAAAAGAACCAAATGTTCTTTATTTGATTATCGGAAGAACACATCCAAACCTGATTATCGATGGTGTTGACGCCTATCGCGATAAATTAGAAGGACTTGTGAATGAATTAAATTTACATAACAATGTTCGTTTTATCAATGAATATTTAGATACTAATGATCTTTTAGATTACCTAAAAGCAGCTGATATTTATTTGTTTACTTCAAAAGATCCTAATCAGGCTGTTAGCGGCACTTTTGCCTATGCTATGAGCTGTGCCTGCCCGCTTGTAGCTTCAAAAATTCCACATACCTTAGAAGTACTAACAGAAGATTCAGGTATTTTAGTTGATATCGGAGAATCACAACAATTTGCAGATGCCACTTTAAAATTACTTTCTGATGATAATCTGAGAGAAGAAATGGGTATTAATGCTTTTCGCAAAACTACGGCTTCATCATGGGAGAATGTTGCTATCACACATATGGAAACCTACAAGAACTTAATGGTAAATCCATCAGAAATTGAATTTAACTATCCTTCAATTGAATTGGATCACGTTAAAAAAATGACAACTGATTTAGGAATTATTCAGTTCAGTAAAATTTCTGTTCCTGATTTGTCAACAGGTTATACTTTAGATGATAATGCCAGAGCTTTAGTTGCTGTCGGTATGCACTATAAACTGACAAATGACAAAGCCGATTTGCCTTACATATTAATTTATCTTGATTTTATAGTTCGCTGTCAAAATCCTGAAGGAAATTTCATCAATTATGTAGATCAATACAACAGAGAACATGTTGAGCAAAATGCAGAAGTAAATTTAGAGGATTCAAATGCAAGAGGAATCTGGGCATTAGGAAGCTTGATTGCAATGAAAGACATTTTACCGGAAGCAATTGTTCATAAAGCTTCTGAATGTTTCCTGAAAAGTTTATCATGGGCCGAAACAATTCAGTCACCCCGTTCCATTGGGTTTGCTACTAAAGGGCTTTACTTGTATAATAGTGTAATTCCGAATTTATACGTGTCGGCAATTATTAATAAGCTAAATGCTAAATTAGTTTCTAATTATGAAATTCATGCTACGAAAGACTGGAAATGGTTTGAAAATTATCTGACTTACGGAAATGGAATTTTGCCGGAATCGATGTTATTTGCCTATTTGGTTACCAACAAGCCTATTTACAAAAAAATAGCAAATGAATCACTTGATTTTTTACTTTCTAAAATGTTTACTAAAAAAGGTTTCAAAGTAATTTCAAATAACGGCTGGTACCATAAAGACTCACAACCAGAAGAGTATGGAGAACAGCCTATTGATGTTTCTTATATTATTCAGACTTTAAATTCTTTTTACAGTGCTTTCAAAAATCCATTGCATAAAGAATATATGAAAACGGCTTTTAACTGGTTTTTAGGAAAAAATCACCTGCAGCAAATTATGTATAATCCAATTAGCGGTGGCGGATATGATGGCCTTGAAAAAGAAAACGTAAACCTGAATCAAGGTTCTGAATCAACAGTATGTTTTTTAACTGCAAGATTATTGATGGAAAACTTCAAAGAGACGGAATCCAAAGTAATTGATTTAATCAAAACAAAAGCAGATTTGATTATAAACTCATAAAGTTGTTACCCCACTCAAAATATAATCCCTTTTTTACGAAAGGGATTTTTTTTGTTTTGAAAATCAACGAATAAATCATCTGCTTATTGCATTTAATTCGGTGTAAATTATATAAACATATGTTAAAGTTCTGTAAGGTTTTTTTTGGATTCCTAAGCTAATTTTAACATTAGTTAAAAAATGATAATTAAAAATCACGTATAAAACTAAGTAACTAAAAATTAGCTATTTTGATCCTAAACTTAAAAAACACATTCGAAGATATAGGAAATGCAACACAGTTTGCAAGCCGTTTTTTTAAAGAGGTTTTTATACCCCCTTACGAAACCAGGCAATTTATAAAACAATGCTATATCATCGGATACAAATCTTTACCATTGGTAGCTATAACAGGTTTTATCATGGGGCTGGTACTCACTCTGCAATCAAGACCTACTCTAGTGAAATTTGGTGCTGAATCCTGGCTGCCGGGAATGGTTGCCCTTTCGTTAATTCGTGAAATTGCGCCTGTAATAACTGCACTGATATGTGCCGGAAAAATATCCTCAGGAATTGGTGCAGAATTAGGTTCAATGAAAGTGACGGAACAAATAGATGCTATGGAAGTTTCAGCTGTTAATCCATATAATTACTTAGTAGTTACCAGAATTTTAGCCACTACCTTAATGGTTCCAATTCTTGTAATTTTTGCTGATGCCATAGGAATCGTTGGTGGTTATTTTGGTGTCAATATTCATGGCGATATGAGCTTTTATAGATATATAACTAAAATTTTTCAGTCATTGGAATTTCTGGATTTGATACCGGCCACTATAAAAACTTTTTTCTTCGGATTTTTCATTGGAATGATTGGATGTTATAAAGGATTTAATGCTTCAAATGGGACTGAAAGCGTAGGAAAAGCTGCTAATTCTGCAGTTGTAACAGCATCACTTACCATTTTTATTATAGATATGCTGGCCGTACAGATAACCGATTTATTTTTTTAAGATGATTAAAGAAAAAGAAAATACAGAACCTGCAGTCAAAGCTGATCAAAAAGCGGTGATAATAGAAATCAAAGATTTAAATAAAACTTTTGGTCAGGATAATCATGTTTTAAAAGGCGTAAATTTTACAGTTAACAAAGGTGAAGATTTAGTTGTATTAGGACGCTCCGGTTCCGGTAAATCGGTAACTATAAAATGTATCGTTGGGCTGATAACTCCTGATAAAGGAGAAATAAATGTTTTTGGTAAAAATGTTCTGGAGCTTAGCAAAACAGAACTCAATGAAATGAGATCCCGCGTTGGTTTTTTGTTCCAGAGCGGTGCATTGTATGATTCAATGTCTGTGAGAGAAAATCTTGCTTTTACATTAAGAAAGCACAAACGTAATCTTAATGCTGATGAAATTGAAAAAGAAGTGATGGAAGCTTTGGAAAGCGTAGGTTTAAGTGAAGCAATTGACAAAATGCCATCAGAATTATCAGGAGGTATGCGTAAGAGAATTGGTCTGGCACGCACCTTAATTTTAAAGCCAGAAATAATTTTATATGATGAACCTACTACAGGTTTGGATACCATTACATCAAGGGAAATCAGCGAATTGATATTAGACATCAAACAGCAGCGCAAAACGACTGCAATTATTATCACACATGATATGGCTTGTGCAAAACTAACTGCTGATCGGATTATCGTCTTAAAAGAAGGAAAAATTCAGGCAGAAGGAACTTACGAAGAATTAGAAAAAAGTGAAGACGAATGGGTACGCTCATTCTTTGAATAAAATAAATCAAAAACAAAAATCATGGATAAGCAATCTGGATATACTTGGAAATTAGGAATGTTTGTAACAATAGGTTTACTGCTTTTTATATTGGCCGTCTATTTTATTGGAAAACAACAAAATTTGTTTGGTTCAACATTTCGAATTACATCAAATTTTAAAACCGTAAGCGGTTTAGAAATTGGTAACAACGTGCGATTTTCCGGAATCAACATTGGTACCATAGATGAAATTCAACTGTTCAATGATTCAACAGTGGTAGTCGGAATGGTTATTAAAGATGACGTTCGTGAATTTATCAAAACAGATGCAAGGGCTAGTATAGGTTCTGATGGGTTAATGGGTGATAAAGTACTTACTATTACACCTGGTGTCAAATCTCAGACTGTGATTGAAAATAATGGAAGAATTGCTTCATTGAGTGGAATTGAAATGAGTGACATCATGAAAAGTGTTAAAAAAAGTATGGATAATGTAGGTGTTATTTCAGAAGAACTGGCAATTTTCAGCCATAGCATGAACAATGGAAATGGAGCTCTTTCAAAATTAATTCGTGATCCGGGTATGGCAGATGCAATGGATAATACATTGGAAAATCTTGAAAAAGGGACAAAAGGCTTTAGCGAAAATATGGAAGCGGCTAAAAGCAATTTCCTTTTAAGAGGTTACTTCAAGAAAAAAGAGAAGCAGAAAGAAGAAAAAATAGAAGAAGCCAAAGAAAAAAAGGAAGAACAGCAGGAAAAAGCCGAAAAACTAAAAGAGGAAAAACTAAAAGAAGACAATAAAAAAGCGGAAGAAGAAGCTAAAAAAGCAGAGGAAGCTAAGAAAAAGAAATAATTTTAAACTGATTTAGTATGAATTCTGATTTCAAACATATTGCCTTAAAAACGGCGAAAATTTCAGGAATAGTAATAGCAAGTATTTTGCTGTTACTATTTTTGATTCCGCTGCTTTTTCCGGGAACTGTTGCTTCTGAAGTCAAAAAAATTGCCAATGAAAGATTAGACAGCAAAATAGAATTTTCAAAATCCAGATTTTCATTCTTTACACATTTTCCATCACTCACAGTTTCGCTTGATGATTTATCGCTAACAGGTTCTGCTCCGTTTAAAAAGGATACGTTATTAAAAGCAGAACAGGTTGCTTTTGGAATTAACATCAAACGATTATTATTTGACAATGAAGTTAAAATCAATAAATTATATGTTTCCAAAGCAGATATAAATATAATGGTAAACCAAAAAGGTGAAGCCAATTATAACATTTATATAGCACCAGAAGATGTTAAAAAAGACACAAGTGTTCCTGATGAAGGAACAGCAATTCGTCTGGAACGTATTGATTTTGAAGATTGTCACGTTAAATATAATGACCGTTCGGCTAAAATTCTGGTTGATGCAAAGGGGTTTAATTATGTGGGAAAAGGAAATTTAAGCGAAGAGATTTTCGATTTGAATACCGATGCCAAAATTGATAACATTGACTTTTATTATGACAGAACCGCTTATCTTAGAAAAAAAGAATTGCGTGCCGACTTAATTACCCGAATTAACACACATGCCCTTTCTTTTATTCTTCAAAAAAACGAGTTAAAAATCAATGAACTGCCATTAAAATTTACAGGTTTACTTACCATTTTAAGAGACGGATACAAAATCAATATTAGAGCAGCGTCAGAAAACACGACTGTAAAAGATTTATTGTCTGTTATGCCTCCTGAATATCTGACCTGGCTTGAGGAAACCGAAATTTCAGGCAAAAGTGACTTGCTTTTTACTTTTAAAGGAAATTATAATGTTGCCAAAAAACAAAAACCTGATTTGGCTTTTAATTTGAAAATTAATGAAGGAGCAATCAATTATCAAAATGCTCCTGCGCCATTAACGGATTTTCAAATGAATTTGAATGCAATTATGCCTTCACTCGAAATTGAAAAACTTTTAGTGAATTTAAAGACTTTCAAATTTAAAGTAGGAGAAAAAGATTATTTCAACGCCTATTTACAAAGCAAAGGTTTTACAGAAATGACTGTAGACGCTAGCGTAAAAGGAGCATTAGATCTGGCTACACTTGATGCCGCTTTGGGCTTGTATAACCTCGATTTAAAAGGAAGCCTGAGAACTAATATTCAGGCAAAAGGAACTTTTAGTGCCTCAAAAAAATTATTTCCCAAAACAAGAGGAGGAATTGCATTACATAACGGTTGGTTAAAAACAGATACTTATCCAAACCCTATTACAGACATTACTTTTGTTGCAAATGTGCTTAATAAGGCCGGTACTTACAAGGATTTGATTATTGCTGTTGCTCCGGCATCGTTTGTATTTGAAGGAAATCCTGTGTATGTAAATGCTGCTCTTACAGATTTTAGCGACCTGGCTTACAATGCTAAACTAAAAGGAGAACTTAATGTTGGAAATATTTACAAGGTCTTTTCCAGAAAAGGAATGGATATTTCAGGCTATGCAAAGGCAGATCTTTCGCTTCAGGGAAAACAAAGTTATGCAACCACTGGTCAATATGAGAAACTGAATAACAAAGGCACTATAATATTAAAAAACATCAAGGCAACATCAGAACTTTTTCCAAAGGCATTTTTTATCAAACAAGGAAATTTTAGATTTCAAAATGAAAAAATGTGGTTTGAAAAATTTTATGCTTCTTATGGAAAATCTGATTTTAATATCAACGGATACCTTCTGAATACAATCAATTATTTTTTGGAATCACACGGCACTTTACGAGGCAATTTCAATATGAAATCTAAACTGATAAATGTTGATGAATTTATGGCTTTGGAAAAAGGTGAAAATACAGACCGAAAATTAGAGGTTACATACGCAAAGGAAGACAACCCTAAAATGAGCGGAGTCGTTATTGTACCCAGAAATCTAGATGTAAGCCTAATGGCAAATGTAGACAAAATTGAATATAACGGACTTGTTTTTAACCAGCTCAATGGAAAAACAGGTATTTCTAAAGGTAATTTTTATCTGGAAAATGCTGTGTTTAATATTATCGATTGTGCATTGGTAGTTGATGCTTTATACCAAGACGAGTCGCCAACCTCGGCTCATTTTGATGCTCACTTTCGTGCAAAAGATTTTAGCATCCAAAGAGCATATAAAGAAATTCCGATGTTCCATGATATGGTGACTGCTGCCGAAAAAGCATATGGAATTATCTCTGTAGATTATAAAATCAAAGGAGATCTGGATGGCAATATGAATCCGATTTATGAATCTTTTCAAGGAGGTGGAACCTTGAATTTACGTGATGTAAAAATTAAAGGCCTTAAATTATTTGACCGAATAAGTTCAAAAACAGGACAAGATGGTTTGAACAATCCGGATATGGAAGGCATTGAAATAAAATCTAAAATTAATAATAATTTAATTCATATTGATCCTTTTACTTTTAGTGTTGCGAGTTTTAGACCGACAATAAAAGGAACTACAAGTTTCGACGGATTGTTAGATTTAAGACTGCGATTAGGACTTCCTCCCTTTGGAATTGTTGGTTTTCCAATTACCATTACCGGTACTCATGAAGCTCCAAAAATAAAAGTCTTCAGTAAAACGGGAAGAGAAATACTCGATGCAGTTTATAACGAAAAAAGCAATAAAGTAGTTCGAAAAGAAAAGGTAAAATGATTTTAATAAACAAAACTAAAAAAATATAATCGAATAAAAAACGTTCCCAAAAAACATCAAAACATGAAATTACGCTCAACAGAAAGTTTCTGGCCATTAAAACATGCGATGAAAACCAGTTATCCATCATTAGAATCGGATATTGATACCGATATTTTGATTATTGGTGGAGGTATTACCGGGGCATTAATCGCTTATAAACTAATTAATGAAGGAAAAAAAGTTGTATTAGTTGACCGCCGGGATATTTGTAATGGAAGCACAGCAGCAAGTACTGCATTGCTACAATATGAAATTGATGTATCACTTCATGAGCTTATAAATTTAAGAGGTTTAGAATGTGCTGTTGACAGCTATACCAACGGAAAAAAAGCCATTTTTGACTTGCGAAAAATTATTGACGATATAAAAAGCGACTGTCATTTTGAATTTAAAAAAAGCATCTATTTCTGTTCCTTAAAGAAAGATATTCCATTTCTGAAAAATGAGTTCAATGCCAGAAAAGAAAATGGATTTGATGTAAACTGGCTGGAAAGATGGGATCTGGAAAAATTTGGACTCAATGCTCTTGCTGCCATAGAATCTAAAACCGCAGCAGTTATGGATCCGTATAGACTTGCCCAGGATTTAATTGTTTACTGCAGGAAAAATGGGATGCAGATTTTTGATCGTACCAATATTGTTTCGACTCAAAATCAAAAAGGAAAAATTATTGCAAATACCGAAAGTAAATATAGTATTACAGCCGATCACATAATTCGATGCAGCGGTTATGAAAGTACCGAAACGCTGAAAGAAAAAGTAGTCGATCTTAAAAGCACGTATGTAATTGCCTCTGAAAGTATTCCTGAATTATCGAATATCTTTAAAAATGCTATTTTCTGGGATACGGCATCCCCTTATTTATATTTTAGATCAACACACGATAATAGAATCATAATGGGTGGAGGCGATGAAGATTTTAAAGATCCTGTAAAACGTGATAAGCTATTACCTAAAAAAGAAAAATTTCTATTAAATAAATTTCAAAAAAAGTTTCCCAAAATTAATTTTAAAATTGATTATTCCTGGGCCGGCACTTTTGGGGAAACCAAAGACGGTTTACCGTACTTTGGAAAACCAAATGCTGATGTAAACGAACATTATATTTTAGGATTTGGAGGAAACGGTATTACATTTAGCGTAATCGGGATGAATTCTATTTTAGAGTCTTTAAAAAATAAGCCTCATAAAGATTTAGAATATTATCGATTTGGAAGATAAATATTTAAGATCCTAATGTATTAAAACGTAGTAAACATTAGGATCTTAAATAAGTTTATTGTTATCACTATTTTTAAAAAAAATAAATTACCTCATCTATTTAGTGATACCATTTAAAATTTCGCGTACCTGAATAATATCGCTGGTGAAATATCTGGCTGTTGTTTTTCCTTTTCCAACTTTTATTGTAAATGCATGAGCCGGAACTTCCTGAAACATATATTCATCTGTCCAGTCATCACCTATTGTAAAAATAAAATCATATTGATTATCTCCGATAAATCTTGAAGCAGCACGTCCCTTATTTACATTACTGCTTTTTACTTCAAGCACTTTGTTGCCTTCTAATACTGAAAGTGAATTATTAGCAAGAAGCCTGTTAAGCATATGTTTAAGCTCCATTATTCTTAAATTTGCCAAATCTACATCAGCCGTTCTGTAATGCCATGCCAGAGAGAACTCTTTTTCTTCGATAAAAGTTCCTGGTGTACTGTCTGTAAAAGTTTCCAAAACAGGTCTGACATTTTCTTTCCAGTCAGCTTTAAGATTTTCCAGACAAACCCAATCCATCCCTTTTTTTCTCAACCAAACACCATGGTCAGTAATAAGGGTATAATTTTTATCTTTAAACCAGCTTTCAAGGGTTTTTCTATCACGTCCGCTAATGATGACAACTTCTGTGTTTTTTTGCGCGGCAATAGTGTCAAGTAAAGTATATAATTCCTGATCCGGCTTGGCGTCGTTTGGTATATTTTTAAATCCTACTAATGTTCCGTCATAATCTAATAAAAACAATCTTTTATCAGCCTCTTTATATTGTAATGACATCTCCTGTATAATATCATTATCTATTTTTTTAGTAATAACAGGTATTAAAGTATTTTTAGTGTCATACAGGGATTTTAAAAATTCTCCTGCCCATCTTTCTACATCATAGCGGGAAATTCTTGCCTGCAGAGCATCCATACGTGTTTTTTGTTCCTCTTCGGGCATTTCTAAAGCATACTTTATAGTATCTGCAATTTGTTCAAAATTATTAGGGTTAATCAATAATCCTTCATGCATTTCTTTGGCAGCACCGGCCATTTCACTCAAAATCAATACGCCTGTCCCATTAGTTCTTGTTGCTACATACTCTTTTGCAACCAGGTTCATACCATCTCTAATAGGCGTAATAAGCGCTACATCTGCAACTACATAAAGATCAATGAGGTCATCAAAAGGCATCGATCTGTAAAAGTACCAAATAGGTGTCCAGTTAACGGTTGCAAGGCTCCCGTTGACCCTTCCAACTAATTCATCTGTTTCCCGTTTGAGTTTTTGGTATTGCGGAACATTTTCTCTTGAGGGAACTGCAAGCATCACTAAACGGACTTTTCCTTTGTATTCCGGATACTTGTTCAGAAAATATTCAAATGATTTTATTCGGTTGGGGATTCCTTTCGTATAATCCATTCTGTCAATAGACAAAATAAGTTTTCCCTCTCCGGAAGATAAATTATGCAGTTCAATATTACGCATTAATTCTGATTTTGTTTTTTCAGGACGTAACGAATGTTCAAGGGCAGCACTATGGTAACGATCATAATCTATCCCCATTGGAAAAGAATCTATTTTAATTATTCTGTCTCCGTAAGATATTTCATTAAAACGAACTTCAAGACCAATTATTCTTGCCACTGAACTTATAAAATGTCGGACATAATCATAGGCATGAAAACCAATCAGGTCAGCACCCAGCATTCCGAATAATAATTCATCCCGCCATGGGCAGGTTCTGAAAAGCTCATACGATGGGTAAGGTATATGGAGGAAAAAACCAATAGTAAGATTAGCTCTTTTTTCTCTTAGCAATTCCGGAAGTAATAAAAGCTGGTAATCGTGTATCCATACTGTGTCGCCATCATTTACATTTTTCAGTACAACATCAGCAAACTTCTGGTTCACTTCTTTATACGATTCCCAGTGGGTATGCTCAAATTCAGTATAGGCCTGAAAATAATGAAAAAGGGGCCATAAAGCATTATTACTGAAACCGAAATAATAATTTTCGATATCGTATGACGTAAGAGGAACACGGATGCATTTTTCATTTGCCAATGCTAAATCTACCTCTTCCTGATATCTGGGTTCAATTTCTTCTTCAGTAAGTCCTGACCAGCCTATCCAGATTCCGTTGCCTTCAGAATGAACTGATTTCATGCCAGTAGCCAGTCCGCCAATACTGGGTTTTACAATCAGGTTTTCATCATCAAATTTAAGGTCAATGGGGAGTCTGTTAGAAACTATAACTGTTTTATTCATCAAAAAATGGTTTGGATTAATAATATTGTTTTCGTAAATTTAAAGAATTAAGGGCCTTTAACCTAACAAAAAAGAACTTTATGAATAACTTAAACTATGGTATTATAGGAAATTGCCGAAGCGCAGCATTAATTTCAGACAAAGGATCTATCGAATGGTGCTGTCTTCCTGAATTTGATTCTTCATCCGTTTTTGCAAAAATATTAGACTCGGAAATTGGAGGAAGTTTTGAAATTCAAACCAGTGATGATTATACTGTAAGCCAGAAATATATTGAAAATACCAGTATATTGGTCACCACTTTTACTAACGGCACGGATGCCTTTGAAGTAAATGATTTTATGCCTCGCTATCGAAAAGACAAAGGAGGTTATCAGGCGCCGCCGGAAATTATACGTTACTTTAGAAAACTCTCCGGAACACCGGCTTTTAAAGTTATCTACGATCCCCGTTTAGAATATGCATCAGGCAAAACAGTAAGTTTTGTAAAACCGGATCATATTGTTAGCCTCACCGGTAGTACAAAATTTGACTCCCTTTTTCTTTACAGTAATTTAGATCTTGAAAAAATTGCAGATGGCAGTGAGATTACGCTTGAAAAAGATAGCTTTTTATTATTGGCTTACAATGAAAAAATTTTTATTCCGTTGCAGTCAAAAATTGCATTGGAATTTGAAAGAACAAAAACATACTGGCTTGGATGGACCGATAAAACAACAGAATATAAAAAGTACAATGAGCAGATAGCGCGAAGTGCTATAACACTTAAACTTTTAAGTTACGAAAAAACCGGAGCTGTCCTTGCAGCCGCAACTACCTCTCTTCCTGAAACTATTGGCGAGGTTCGAAATTGGGATTATCGTTTCTGTTGGATACGGGATGCCTCTATGGTTGTTAAAGTAGTTTCGGAACTTGGGCACAAAAAAATGGCCAAAGATTATCTGCAATTCATTGTTGATCTGACTCCTACTAAAGATGAAAAATTACAGATTATGTATGGTATCAATAAAGAAAAGAACCTTACAGAAAAAACATTAGATCATCTTAGCGGATATATGGGAAGCAAACCGGTAAGAATTGGAAATGCCGCCTATTCCCAGCGTCAGAACGATATTTACGGAATTTTAATGGATGTTATTTACCAACAGCTTGTTACGTTTAGCAATGATACTGAAAATGGCGAAGAACTCTGGAACATCACCAAAGGAATTGTATGGGTTGTAAGCAGACACTGGCAAGAACCTGATAAAGGTATTTGGGAATTCAGAACGGAAGAAAGACATTTTACCTTTTCCAAAATATTATGCTGGACTGCCATTGACAGAGCAATAAAGGTTGCTAAAATATTAGGAAAGAAATATAAGGCTGAAAAATGGGAACCTTTAGCTGATGAAATTAGAGAAGATATCATGAAAAATTCCTGGAAGGAATCTGTTCAGGCTTTCACTCAGTCTTATGGTTCAGATGAGCTTGATACTTCTGTGCTTTTAATGGAAACTTATGGTTTTATTGACGCCATGGATCCCAAATATATTGCTACCGTAAAAGCTATTGAACGTGACTTAAGTAATGACGGGCTTTTGTATCGTTATAAAAACAAAGATGATTTTGGTCTTCCCTCCTCATCATTTACAATTTGTACTTTTTGGTTTATAAACAGCCTGTATAAAATTGGGGAAACAAAAAAAGCAGAAAAACTATTTAAAAAACTTCTTTCATATAGTAATCATCTAGGGTTATTTAGTGAAGATATCGATTTTAAAACTAAAAGACTTTTAGGGAATTTCCCTCAGGCATATTCACATTTAGCACTAATAGAAACTGCCATAAACCTTTCTAATGTCACCAATGAAGAAGTTGTGCTTGACGCCATAGGGTAGTAATTCTAAATTTGAAACCTGCAAAATTCTTACAAATTACTGTATTTTTTAATGCTCTAATTTTCATTTTCAAAATTTTGAAAATGAAAATTAGAGCATTACTATTTTAAAATATTTTGAACTAAAGTATGATGTAAGCTTCCTTAATATGGTATAGAGATGTTTCCAAATTATTTCGAAAAATAACCGGTTAATTTAAAAAGCTGATTATGAAATTCGAACAGGTTTTATGAAAACTGAATTCTTAGCCCTGATGGAAGCGGCATCCTTTTTATCCACTTTTTTTTGCGGATAAAAAGATATAGCGAACTAGCAGGATAAGCTCCTTAAAAAAATAACTAAGCTGTTATAGCGAGCTGATTTTGACTGAATTTGTATTCCTTCGGACTGCAGTTAAATTTTTGCTTGAAGATTTTAGAGAAATAACTTCTGCTTGTAAAACCAATACAATACACAATTTCTGAAATATTTAAATCCGAATTTTTAATTAAGATTTCGGCTTTTAAAATTCGCATATGCGTAATAAAATCATTTACCGTTCTGTCATGAATCATTTTAAAACCTTCCTGAAGTTTGTTTGGCGACAAACCTGATTTTTTGCTAAGTGATTTTATGGTAAACTGTTCTTCCGGGGTTTGTTTGATAAGATCTGATAGTTTTTTTATTTCTTCCATTTCTTTTAATGTAAGGAAGTTTGTTTCTTTTAAACAATTATTCATATCATCTGAATGCTGCTGAATTTCCATTGCTAAAATAATTTTCAATATCCCTTCTTTTAACAGATTTCGAACAATTCCGGTTTGTGTAACAGCATTTAATTGTTCTATTTTTTCGGCTATTTTTAAATTATAAGAGCCTACATAGAAAAAATTACCTGACAGGTTTTTTTCAAAAAAAGTTTCTTTGACTTTATTATTGAAAAAATTATTTTCAAGCGAATCCGTATTTTGTGTTCCCACCACAATTAAAGTGACTTTGGTATTACTATTCTTTTCAAAAAACAAAATATTGTCTTCATTTTGTTTGGATGAAACAATTGCAGTCTGAAACTTTTTTAATTTTCTTTCTACACCAGACATTCCAAAACTATGCGACAGACTTCCTTTTGAACAATAGGCAAAATATACAGGCGAAATACTTGGATTTGCAATACTGATTTTTACATCTTCAGAAAAAAACATATCAAATTGAAGACATGAAATAGAATCACTAAACGAAGATCCAACGATGGTTCCTTTGGCAAAATTATTATTGATTTCTAAAGCATATTCATCAGAATCAAAAGTTATTTTCCCACCTAAACCTATTGTAAGTTCATCAAATATATTTTTAATTTTATCTTTATATATAGTTACTGTTTTCATTTTGCCTGGATTTAAATTCAAAAAATTATATTTATAATTGACAACAGACTTAATTTGTTTTTAATTATAAATCTTAAATTCAAAATTCGTTTAAAACACCTTAAAAGTTGTTATATAATTTTTGTGTTTTGTTTTATAATTACTTCTAAATGATTCTTTTACTCTATTTATATGAAAAGTTTTTCTTTTGCCCCTATTTCAACAGCAGATGCAAAAATCCTGATTTTGGGTACAATGCCTGGCACGAAATCACTTGATATTCAGCAATATTATGGTCATCCCCAAAATAATTTCTGGCGTTTTATGTTTGAAATTTTAAATGAAGATTTTTCAAAAGATTACGAAACCAGAAAAGCATTATTACTTCAAAATAAGATTGCTTTGTGGGACGTTTTACAATATTGCGACAGAATTGGTAGTCTGGACAGTGCTATTAAAAATGAAATTGCAAATGATTTTGAACAATATTTAGAGCAACATCCTCATATTAAAACCATCATTTTTAACGGACAAAAAGCAGCAGTCTTCTTTAAAAAATATGTTTCAGTAACCACTAAATATAATCTTATTACCCTTCCTTCTACAAGTCCGGCCAACGCCAGCAAATCATTCAACTCAAAATTAAACGAATGGAAAGTCATCGATCAATATTTAAAGGTTTGAATGATATAACATTATTAATTCAAAGTATAAAATACTCTAAATATGTTTAAATAATTTTATCCTAATAAATTTTAAACATAAAAATCATGAAAAAGATACTTTTAATTAGCAAAGTAGTTTTAGGAACCGGAATACTTTTACTGAGTTTAAATTCTTGTAAAAATGAAACCAAACAAGAAGACACAAAAGAAGTCGCCGAAGATCAAAACGAAGCTAAATTTGACAGCATAGATTCTAAAGAAGATGATTCTGAGTTTTTAGTTGATGCAACTGAAATCAATTTGGCTGAAATCGAAATTGGAAAACTTGCCCAAACAAAAAGTACAAATCCAGAAGTCAAAAAGTTTGGTAAAATGCTTGTTGACTCTCATACAAAATTAGCTGCAGAGGTAAAAACTGTTGCAGACAACCGTAATTTTTCTCTGCCAGCTTCAATTACTGAAGAAGGAAAGGATGAATACGACAAACTAAATGAAAAATCAGGTCTTGATTTTGACAAGAAATTTGCAGACATGATGGTTGAAGGTCACGAAAAAGCAATTGACAAATTTACTAAAGCATCAGAAAACGCCACTGATCAGGAAATTAAAACCTGGGCTTCTAATAACGTTGCAACCCTTACTGCACATCTTCAGCATGCAAAAATGCTTAAACAGGATTTAGATAAAAAATAAATAGAAAACAATACTTTTGTATTGATTGTTCATTATTTGGGGAAAAAAGCTATTTGTTATAAATAGCTTTTTTTACGTTTACATTAAAAACACACATCAAAAACAAAAATCATGAAAGTGCAATCCTATAAAAATCATATTCGATTTTATCCATCACACCATTTTATATATTATCCTGCTTTGATTTTTTTTTTATCTTTTAGCATTTATTTTGCGGTAACCTCACCTTATCACCTTATATGGAGTTTTATAGCCATAATTTTTATCTTTTTATTTTGTCTGGCATATATGCTTCGTCAGCATTATGCCTTGATTTTACAAAACAGAATCGTTAAACTTGAACTTCGATATCGTTACTATACCCTTACCGGAACCAGATTTGAAACTATCGAATATAAATTTACTGATGATCAGATATTTGCATTCCGGTTTGCTCCTGATACTGAATTTTTACCCCTAATTGAACGTGCACTTGCAGAAAATCTCTCAGGCGATGCCATAAAAAAAGCTATTGTAAATTGGAAAGGCGATTATAATCGGGTATAATTAAAATATAAATCAGGGTGTGCCACCATTAAATAAAGACCCAATCAGGCTTTGCGCTTATTCGGGTCTTTTTTTAATGCTGTCGTGCTATACGCGTTACTTCGGTAACCAGCTGCTATCACTCACACGACATTGTAATTCAAAAAAACCTCCATTAAAAACTACATAATACTGACATTCAGCTAAATAATAAAAATATTAAAATCAAAAAATGCAAAATGAATGATTTTTTCGTTAACTTTAAGTAATAAAATTTATCAATAAAAACCTAAAAATAAATAGTATGAAAAAATTATTTTATTTGTTGATAGTGTTCCTTTCCTTTTTCTCATCAAAAGCACAGTCTGTTGCCGAAGCGTCTTTTAACAATACTTTAATCTCTGTAGAAAACAAACCCAATTACGATGTGGACATTCAGGAAGATCTTCCCTGGCATGCAAGACGTTTTAAATTTACTGCTGGTGTATTTTTTCCTTCCAATAATACAGAAGTTAAATACGGGAGTAACAATGGCGAAATCGGAGATGTAATTGATTTCGAAAAAGACCTTGGCTTTGATAAATCCTCAACATCGTTTACCGGAGCATTTGAATGGCGTATCTCCAGAAGGTCTAGATTGGGTGCAGAATATTTTTATTTAAAAAGAACTTCTACAAAAACCCTTGAAAGAAATATTGAATTTGGAGATAATACATACCCTGTAAATGCGAGAATTTCAGCATTTGCCGACAATCAAATTATTCGAATTACATACGGTTATGCTTTTATATCAAAACCGGCATACGAAATTGGAGCCCTTATTGGAAGCCACGTTTTATTAGGAGACATGGGCATAAAATTTGAGGCCGGTACAGCAGAAGCAGAATTCCGAGAAAATTTCAATTTTACAGCACCACTGCCTGACATAGGACTTTGGGGAGAATTTGTTTTAGGAAAAAAAGTCGGGCTTTATGCTAATGCGAATTACTTTGCTCTTAAAGTCGATAATATTGACGGACGAATATTAAGTTATAACCTTTCTGTTTTATACAATGTTTACAAAAACTTTAGCTTAACAGCAGGATATACCGGATTAAACGTGAGAGTTGATGTTGAAAGAGAAAGACTTAACGGGTATTTAAAATGGAGCTATAATGGTCCAACTTTAGCAGCAACTTACTCTTTTGGAAACCATGTAAAGCTTTACAAACATTAATTTTAAACTATATAAGTTCATATTACAGATTATAAGTTTTTGCTTTAACTAGTAAAATTAACTTATATCACTTATATGGCAAAAAATAAAATAACAAACCCGATAACTTTTTAAAAATATCGGGTTTCCTGCTCAAACTTGACTCAAACTGATTTAACTAACTTATATTTCGATTGGAGAGAATTTTATAGCTGCTCCTCCACCAGCTGCGAGTTTGATATCTAAAACTGTTTTACTGTTTACTTTTTGTTTTAAAATTGTTACCGGATACGGGTTCGTTTTGTAATTTGCCCCGGCTCCATCTGCATAAATTTCAGCTTCATATTGTTTTCCTGTCTCCAAAAATGATAATTGAACTTTAATGTTTCTTGCCTCTTTGTTTGTAATAGATCCTAAATACCAGTTTTTTTCATCCCAGTCTCTACGGACAATGGTGGTATATTGTCCAATTTTAGAATCTAAAACTTTGGTATCAGACCAGGTGCAGGGAACATCTTTTATAAATTGAAATTCTGGTTTTCCAACATAATTCTCAGGTAAATCTGAAGCCATTTGCAACGGACTGAAAATAATCACATACAAAGCCAATTGATTTGCCAAGGTAGTCTGAACTCTCGCTCCCGAAGGCGTTTTATAATCAAAATTGAAATTACCCGGTGTATAGTCAAACGGTCCTGAAAGCATTCTGGTAAAAGGCAAAGTCGTTAAATGTTCCGGCGTGTTTCCGCCATCTGCAGACCATGCATTGTATTCCTGACCTCTTCCCCCTTCCTGAGACATAAAGTTTGGATAGGTACGCTGAATTCCGGTTCCTTTCATGGGTTCGTGATTGTCGATCATAATGTGGTATTTCGCAGCCGTTTCAATTACTTTTCTGTAATGACGTGCTCCGTATTGGCTGTCGTGCCATTCTTTTTTATCTAAATATTTGTTGACATAACCTGTTTTAACCGAATTCACACCCATTTTTCGATACAGTTTAAAAGCATCTTCCAATTGGCTTTCATAGTTTTTTGTTGCACCCGCCGTTTCATGGTGTCCGATTAAACGAACATTTTTCATAGCGGCATATTTCGTAATTTCTTCCAGATTGAAATCCGGATATGGTTTTACAAAACTAAAGGCAGAACCATCAGCTGTCCAGTCTCCGTCCCAGCCTTCGTTCCAGCCTTCAACCAAAACTCCGTCGAAACCATTTTTTGCAGCAAAATCAATATATTCTTTGGTGTTTTTTGTAGTTGCACCATGTTTTGATCCTTGTCCCCAAGTAAATTTCTCTAAATGCATGCCCCACCAGATTCCAATATATTTTGAAGGTGTAATCCAGGAAAGATCTTCAATTTTTGAAGGATCGTTTAAATTGAGCATAATGGTTGAAGTGGCAACATCACCGGGAGTTTTTCCAACAACAATTGTTCTCCATGGTGTTGTAAAAGGTGTTTCGGCATATACTTTTACACCATCTGACCAAGGCACTAACTCGCTTTTGTATTGTTTGCTATTTGTTTTTAATAACGTCATTGATGCAAAATCGGTTAAATTCGCTTCATGAATCGCCACAAATAATTTTTCTTTGGTTTCAAAAGTAGCCGGCGTATTAATCGTATCTGTTTTACTGATAGACGTTTTACGATACGTACTTTCGTAATAACTATTTTCTCTGTGAACAGGAATCCACCAGACATCATTCTCAGATTTAAAAGTAAATTGCGTAACCTCATCAGAGATTTTTACTTTGCCTAAATGAGGCTGTTTTGGAAAGAAATAGCGAAACCCAATACCATCATCAAAAACCCTGAAAATAATATCCACCAAACGTTCTTTGCCCTTTGATTCTTTCAAATGAACAATTAATTCGTTGTGGTGATCACGAACTTTTTTGAATTCTCCCCAAGGCTGTTCCCAGATTTCGTCGGTAGTTTTTTCCTCGGCAGAAACCACTTCAAAACCTTCTGTCATCTTCTGGATTCCCTGAAATTCAAAACCCATCAAAGAAGGTTCTATAACTGATTTTCCATTAGACGTAAAGCTGTATTGCGGCTGACCGGAAGAAGATAATTCAAAAATTAATTGAGTGATTTTGCCAGGTGAACTTACGGTGTATGTTTTTTTAGTGCTGGTACTGCAGGCGTAAATCAATATCGACGCTAAAGCAATTAAAGAGTATCTGTATCTTATGTTTTTCATTATTTAATTGTATTAATTACAACTCTCTATTTAATTTCAGTTATCAATTGTTTTGCTTTTTCGGGCTGAGCAGAAACAAAATAATTAAAAGCCTGATCTAATTTTTTCTGGGCATCGGCATTGCCTTTCTTCTCAATTCTTAAAGTATACATTTTACTGATTTCAGGGAAAACAGATTCGGTATTTTTTACTCCCGCAAACGTTTTTACTTTTTCGATATACGTGTAGCCAAATTCTACCGTTGGTTCAAACATAGTCCCCTCGCCAAAGTCATTCCATGTAATTAATTGCAAATAGTTTAGGTTTGCATTTTTAGCTAATGCAAGTGTTTCATCAAGCGTAATGCCGTTGTTATGCTCGATTGTCCAGCCAATAGCTGCTCCGCTTCCTCCTGCTGCATAAAAATCTTTAAAACCTGGATAAGCACTTCCTATTGCAACATTTAGTTTTGGTTTTGTATTGGTATAAAAATTCGTCAGAAAAGAATTGTCTTTATAAACCCAGGCATATTCTCCTGAAGCATTTGTTCCCGCTTCTACCGACTGATCCCACAGCGTTATAAATGTAGGTTTTGTGGTTAACGTATTAAAAATGTTTGTCCATTCTGCTGGAGTCTGCAATACAATTGGACCGAAATTCAACAACAATGGCTTTCCGTTTATTTTGATGTAATTTACATCATCAAAATAATTTTTCTCCAAATAGGCCAGATCGGTTTTGGCTGCACTGGTTACAGAAATTGCTTTTCCGGCATTCACAACATTTGTTGTTACTCTGTCTTCATAAACAATGGCATAGTCCAGTCCAACTTTTTCTAACATTGCAATTAACTGCTCCGTATTTTCTTTGACCATTCTATAATCGTTAACATCATAAGTGCCATACCAATCGATTAAAACACCGTCAATTCCTGCGTATTTCATCAACAATAAATGATTTTCGATCACATTTTTATCTCCCGAATGGTAAGGCCCAATTAGTGGATAATAATAGGAAGCAATTTCTCTGCGATTGTTGGCGTCTATCGTGTTCGGATTTTTGTTGGCCATTGTCCAGTGATATCCCCATTTTTTGTCGGTACTGCTTTCGTTGGTTTCAAACCAGGGCATGTAATGCACGTAAATTTTGGTGCTATTTGTTTTTTCAATCGCAACAGGCGCAACTGTTTCTGGTTCTATGGGTTTATCTGAACCTTTATCATCGTTGCTACAGCTGGCAGCGATTAAAATATTCATAATCCCAAAAAACAATAATGTGATATATCTTTTCATATAGATTCATTTTTTTATAGAATATGGAATGCTTTTCCAATTCACTTTTTGCAATTATTTAAACACATAGATACATAATTCACATCGTGCAAAAAATCGTTTTACTTGTACTAAAAGATATAGTTATGTGTAATAAACTAGTTTTTTTATTATCTATTTTATTAATTTCTAAATGTAAAATTTATGTTTCTATGTATTTAAAAAAAATAAAACATGTCAGTCTTCTACGACTAACCAACATAGAAGACTGACATCAATAACCTAATTTACAGGATAACCAGGATTCTGATTCAGGTTTTTATTTGTCGTTAAAACAGTGCTTGGAATTGGAAAAATTGCTCTGTATGTTTCTGTTGCTCCTTTTTCCCACCATGACTCAAAGAAAGTTCCAAAACGAATATTATCTGTTCTTCTTCTTCCTTCAAAAGTAAATTCTCTCAGCAATTCCTGATCTATAAAATCAAGATCGATCGTGGCTGGCATTTCTGCTCCGGCTCGCAATGTAACTTGTTGCAGAAAAGGTTTTGCCAAATCTGAAGCCCCTAAACGAACGTAACATTCGGCCTGCATCATTAAAATTTCGGCATAGCGAATAATAACAAGGTCATGATCACGTTCCCACATTTCTCCTGCTTTCATTTCATATTTTCCTAAACGGATGCCTTGATTTTCTTTGGCATCTGCCACACTGCTCACCTCTTCAGTATAAGTAAGAGGTTCTCCATTATCCATCATAATAACCTGTCCGGTTGCAATGTTGATCTGGTCTCCGGCAACCATACATTTTTTTCTCTTATCTGTATCTTCAAAAGCAGAGTAAACTCCAGGCTGAGCGCACATTCCGTTGGCACTCCAAGGATAATCTCCAATAGCAGAAAGCGTTAATTTATGCAGATAATGACAAGACATTGAACTCATATAATTTCCAACAGTCCCTGCTTTTGAATCATAAGGAATTGCAAAAATAATTTCTGGTGACTTTTGATTATCGGTTGCAAAATTGGCAAAGAAATCCGGTGCTAAAGTGTATCCTGTTACCTTTTGACACATATCGATACAATCCTGCCAGCGTGCTGTACCAATGAATGCTTGTGAATTTAAATACAATCTTGCCAATACTGAATAAGCAACATTTTTGGTAAATTTAGAATATACTACATTTGAACTTAGATAAGGAAGCGCATCCAGCAATTCTTTCTCCACAAAATCATATACTTGCTTTCTCGTCGAATTTGAAGGTAACGAAGTATCTTCAAAATTTACTACAATTGGTACATTCCCGAATAAGTCCAAAAGGTTGTAATAATAATACGCTCTCAACGCTTTTAATTCAGCATAAATAGGTGCTTTAGCCTGATCTGTCAATGATGATTTATCGATTTGATAAATGATCGAATTGATTTTGGCAATTCCGGTATAGTTATAACGCCAGGCCGAAAGAATCATACGGTTATCTGCTTTCCAGGTATGTTTTTGTGCATCCTGATATTGTCCGCCATCATACCAGTTTGTTCCTCTGGTTGGAATCGTAGCTTCATCTGAAACGGTTTCATTTAAAAAGAAAACATATTCGCAAGTTGGATAATTGTTTGATATTCCATCTGCAAATCCTCTTAATGACGAATATGCTCCACCTACAAGTGCATCAATTTCTTTTGAAGTATTTCCGAAGTTTCCGTCTTCTACCCTATCATACAAATCTTCACTTAAATCTGTACATGATATCGTAAAAAGCATGCTCATCAATATTGCTGCTGTTATTTTGATTTTCATTTTTTATATTTTTGAGTTAATTCGCTTAGTTATTTAGCGTAAAATTTAATCCAACCGAAAACGTTGTTGGGCGAGGATAATTATTGTACTTATCGATTCCGGGAGCTGCTAAACCGGTTTGATCTACCCCATCCTGTGCATTTAAGCCAATTTCCGGATCAATACCTTTATAACTTGTAAAGACTGCAAGATTTTCTCCCATCACATATACTCTCAATTTTGAGCTTTTGTATTTTAAAGGCAAATTATATCCAAAAGAAACGGTCTGAAGTCTGAAGAAAGAAGCATCTTCTATCCAATAACTTGAATATTTTGGTGCCGAAGTGATTTCGCTATTTAAGAAATCATCCGGAACATTGAAAGCCGGCAATCTGTTAGGATCATTCAACATCATGTTTGTCGCATTCAGTGCTTTTTGGCCAAACATTCCATATCCTGAAATACCAAGATCAAATTTTCCGTAAGTAAAATTCATTCCGAGACCTAATGTTAAATCCGGTTGAATGTTTCCTAAATCTTTTTTATCTGCATCAATTAAGGCATTATCAGAAACTTTATCTCCTGCAGCATTGTAGTATAACATTTTTCCATCGCTATCAAGTCCTGCACTTTGGAACCCCCAAAAAGTTCCAACTGGATAACCCTCGGCAATAATTTGAGAATATTGTCCTGACATACCCGCTAATCCGTGTAAAGACCCGCTGTAGATTATATCAGTTTCATAAGTCGTGTTGGATAACTTTTCGATTTTTTGAATGTTATGTCCTAGAGTTAAATTTGCATCCCATGAAAATTTATCTCCCTTAATTATATCTGCATTCAAAGTAAGTTCAACACCTTTATTAGACATTTCACCTACGTTTGCCAGCATTGTTCCTACTAAATAAGGTGGCTGCGGCACTTCATACGTATATAATAAATCGCTTGTGGTTTTAGAATACCATTCTAATGAACCTGTAATTCTGTTAAATAAACTAAAATCTATACCAATATTTAATTGTTCTGTCGATTCCCATTTCAAATCAGGATTTGGGTTTTGTTTTGGAGAATAAGCCAAGCTCCAGGTTTGCGTAACCGGATCGTAGTAGCTGTCATTTCCTACTCCTAAAATCGAAAGTGACTTGTATTCACCAATTCCGTCCTGATTACCTGTAACTCCATACCCCACTCTTAGTTTCAAATTACCTAACCATTCTTTTGTCGAAGACATAAAATCTTCATTAGAAATTCTCCACGCAGCGGATGCAGACGGGAAAGTTCCCCATTTATTATTTTCTCCAAAACGGCTTGAACCATCACGTCTTACAGTTGCAGTAAGCAAATATTTTCCATCATAACCATAATTCGCACGAGCATAAAACGAAACTAAATTTGATTTTCCTTTGTATGAATACACATCACCCAAACGATAATTGTAACCCGCACCTAAATTGTTATAGCTAAAAGCATCTGTTACAAAACCGCTTCTTTGTGCGCCAAAACCTTCGTAAATATTTTCAAGGTATGAATATCCTGCAAGTGCACTGATATTATGTTTATCGATAACTTTAGTATAATTTACATACAATTCGCCCTGAGCATTAGTATACTCTGCGTAGGTTTTTTGTGCATAACCGCCTTCCGTTCTTCCTTCCAGAACAGCATAAGATGGTTTATAAGTATTTCCCTGAACGGCATTATGCTCTAATGAAATATTTGCTACAGCCTGAAAGTCGTTCAAAAATTTAACCTCAGTTTTAAAATATCCTAAAAGTCTGTGTCTTTTGTTATCTACTGTTCTGTTGGTTAAAATTTCAACCGGATTTTCGTAGATATTTCCTCCAACCGAAGAAAAATCTCCATTTGCATCATAAACCGGAATTGTTGGATTCAAATTATAAGAGCGTTCAAAAATTCTATAATCAAGCGGATGCCACTTATCTATATTAGCAAATAAACCCATATCAAATTTTATATCCTTATTATCTCCAAGGTATTGATATGCACTAACATTTCCGCTTACTCTTTCAAGACCTGTGGTTTTGATAACGCCTTCATTATTTAAATACGAAAGCGAAGCTCTGAAACCGCTGTCTGTCTTACCGGAATTAATGCTTAAGGTATGTGATTGCGAAACCGCTGTTTGTTCTAATTCTTTTTGCCAGTTGGTATTTCCACCATAATCAACAGCATCCATATTTTCGGTTTGGCGCACATAACCTCTCCATTGATTGGCAGATAAAAGATCTAGATTGTCAGCCACATAGCCAAAACTCGATAAGCCGCTATAGGTAACAGAAACCCCCTTTGTCCCTGATTTTGTTGTGATAATAATAACTCCGTTTGCTCCTCTTGAACCATATATGGCTGTTGCCGAAGCATCTTTAAGTATATCTACCGATTTAATATCCGAAGGCTGAACGACGTTAATATCCACTCCTGCAATTCCGTCTATTACTATAAGCGGACTGTTGCTTGCGGTTAATGATGTTCCTCCGCGTAAGCGTAAAGTAGAACCTGCAGCTGGATCTCCCGAAGGACGAATAACATTCAATCCAGCAACTTTTCCCTGTAAAACCTGTTCTGTTGAAGAAATTGTTCCTTTAACCAGATCATCTGCATTAACTGTTGAAATTGCTCCTGTTAAATCTGACTTCTTTTGAGTTCCATATCCTACAGCAACAACCTGAACTTCGGCTAGCTGATAACCGTCATTTTGCAGGCGAACATCGATATTGGAAGAGGCTGAAGTGATCTGAACCATTTGAGTTGTGGCTCCTATAAAGGATACTTCGATAGCACCTCCTACGGCTACATCCAGCATGAATTTTCCATCAAAATCTGTAGAGGTAGCATTTTTTGTACCCACTTCAATTACCGAAGCTCCGGGCAAAACACTTCCTGTATTATCATAAACGGTACCTGATATCTTCTTTTTTCCCTGAGCAAATATTCCTGCCGAAAGAAAAAGCATGATAATCATGAATACCATCGATTTAGTAGTCCACATTGCATGCAGGACTATTTTTTTATTTTTACTATTCATCATTAGAATTGGTGTTTAGTTTGATAGTGATTATTTGTCTAAAGTTTTAAGTGGAATCGAGGTATCTGAAATGGTTTTATCCTTATTATCTTTTACCAAAACGTGAATTTCATTTAAATTCAGTATTCCATGAAGCTCTGAAACCAAATTCACAAATCCTTTTATTTCAGCAACTCCTCCTGTAAACTCTCCTTCAATTACTTTGCTTCCGGCTGTAATGGTGTAGATTAATTTGTTTACGCCGGGTTCATTATTTTTTCTGTACATCCCCAGAAAATCTTTTTGACTAATTTGTAAAGGGAAAAAACCAAATACCGGTGCTGGTGGCGGTTCATAAGCTCCAGCGTAAAGTATCTGATCCGGAGTTGTTCCTGCCCAGTCGTCTTTTACCATGAGGAAAACTAAGTTTTCCATTACATAACCGTCGGGTGCATTGTAGTAAGTTTTAGGAACTAAATCCATTTTATAAAAACCATTTCCTAAATCTTTTAATTTTGTTTTTTCTACAATATCCGGCAGCCATGATTGGTATTCCTGTTTCAAATCCCAATCATTCAATCCGCTATGAATGTATACACTTGTAGCGCCTGCAAAACCCGGAGCGAGATTGGCATTAAATAAAATACTTACCGGTTTGTCCAGAGTAGGTTTTGTTGGATACGCTTTGATTAACTCATTTGCAGTATAAAAGGATGAGAAATCAGTATAAGGCATATTAGCAACTTCGCTTTGTTTTGATCCGTTTTTATTTTTTAAACGAAACCAAAATCCTGCGCTTGCCGCTATTTCTGCGGGAGTTTTAGAAAAATATGTGGTTGGAGTTAAAGTAAAACTCCACATTTTATTGCCTTCATAATGCAGTTTTGCAAAATTAGAAGAGTTTTCCCAATTGCCAGCATCCGGTTCTGATGGCGACCAAATCCAGATATAAAGATCTTCGTTTTCCAGAAAAGTAGTTCCTGCAAGATCAAAATACCAGGTAACCTGTTCATCATATTTGTACACTACCGGAAATGATGACATTGCGCCTACAGCTCCCGTAGTTTCTTGCGCCTGAATAAAATTAGGAGCCATCAAAAGGGCAAGTAAAATGGTGTATATAATTTTTTTCATACTTTTAATTAATAGCAGTTAATTTGAATACATAAGACACAAATGCAATCCCCCCTGAAGAATGAACTAATTGAAGTTCCATCTCTTCGCTGTTTCCCGGGACTGAAATCAGTCTGAGTTCGTCTGTTTTTTGCGTTTTCTGAGCGTTGCTGTACAAATAAATTCGTACCGGGCCGCTTGCATTAGTTTGCTGAAAATCTGAACTTAATGTCCAAAATCCTGTTGGAGCAAATAATGGAGGAACATCTCCAAGAACTTCATAACTTGTTGGATTCATTTTTTCATCTACGTTGAATTTGATTTTAAAATCTTCATAGTTAAAATAAGTACTCAAGTTTTGTTCATTCGGTTCGATGGCATTTGCCTTTGCAGATTCATCAACCATTTTCAAATTTGTTAATCCCCAATTTCCGTTTATTTTCTCATAAAGGGTAATTGGATCAACATAGCTTCCGTCTTCTGTATTATCACAACTAATGGCCATGAAACACATTACAACAGCTAACCAATAAATACTTTTACATTTCATAAATTTGTGGTTTGTTTTGTTAGTTTTTTGTTCCATTAAGAACAGAACGAAACTATAAGTTAAATAAATCATAAAAAAAATATCTGAGAAAAATCAAGATAAAAAACAAAACATTCATAAGTTAACTTATTTATTATCAAAGCTTTAAAATATATTTATAATTAAAAAAATCAAGACGTTGTTTAGACAAAAATTGCCATGTAATTAATGGAAATAATAGCAATATTGAAATTTTACCCTACATTTTTTTCGCTATACATATATATAATTGCTTTTTATTGTATAATTGCAAATTATTAAACTACTTTTAACATTTAGAGGCGATTTGATTGTATAAATCATACATTTCAAATACAAAATGCTAATTTTAAAGTTGCTCAATTGTCAACTCTTTTAAAATTATTTCTTAATTAAAAAGAATTAATCAAAGAAATTAAAAACTAACTTTTACCCTAACCAAAACATAACCATGCGAAGAATATTGATTCTGTATTTTTTCATTGCAGGTTTTTCTCTCGCTGCGAAAGAGACAAATCCTATTCTGGAAGAATTAGATAAAGTGCTTCTTAAAAAAGAAGTGTACTTAAAAAATAAATATCATAAAATTGCAGCCTTAAAAAAAGACGTTTCAAAATTCACCTTAAGTCAAAACAATAAACAACTGTATAACACTTACATGTTATTGTTTGACGAGTATAAGTCTTTTAAATATGACTCGGCTTATTATTATTTGGAAGAAGCCAAAATCAAGGCCATTGTTTTGAAAGATCCTGAGTTTTTGGCTAAAAGCCGAATTAAAGAAGGTTTCGTACTGCTCTCATCCGGATTGTTTAAAGAAGCTATTGATACGCTAAATATCATCGAAGACAAAAAACTCGATCAAAAGAATAAATTCGAATATTATTCCATAAAAGCCCGTGCTTATTATGATCTTGCTGATTATAATAAAGATCAGCGTTTTAATATTCATTATGTTCAGCAGGGAAATCATTTTCTGAAAAAAGCGTTAGAAATAATTGGCACAAACACTAATGAATATTGGGCTGCCGAAAGTTTAAAACGCTTAAAACAACAAGATTGGCGTGGCGCCGAATTTGCTTTTAGCTACTGGATTAACAATTACAAATTACCATCAGATTATTACGGTATCGCAACTTCGAGCCTTGGTTATATTTATTCGGAAAGAGGATATACCAAAAAAGCCATTTATTATCTTGCACTTGCGGCTATTGCTGATGTCAAAAATGCTACAAAAGAAACTGTTGCACTTCGAAATCTGGCCAACGAACTCTTTAAAATGGGTTATTTGGACAAAGCTAATGAGTACATAAACATTGCAATGGATGATGCTACTTTTTATAACGCCAGACACCGAAAAATTGAAATTTCGTCAATATTACCAATTATCGAAAAAGCACAATTGAATAATGTAAAAGACAAAAATGATAAACTCGAAAACATCATTATTTTACTGACGATTCTTACAGTTATTATTATTTTATTTCTAATTATTATTTTCAAGCAATTAAAAGAGCGAAATAAAGCCCGAAAAATTATGGCTTCTTCATATGCGCAACTGCAGGAAATGAATGTTAGTTTAAGTGAGGCCAATAAAATCAAGGAAGAATACATTACCTATTTTATTAAGGCAACATCTGCCTTCATTAATAAAATAGATCATATTCAGAAAAGTACACTTCATAAAATAATTACAAAGAAAACAGATGAAGTTATTGCGAGTTTAAAACGCTATAATGTAAAGGAAGAACGCGAAAATCTATTTCACCAATTTGATGAAATCTTTCTAAAATTATTCCCAACTTTTGTAACCGATTTTAATCATTTGTTTCCGAATGACCATAAATCCATTGTAAAAAAAGGAGAACTTTTAAACACAGAACTCCGCATTTTTGCTCTTTATAGATTAGGAATTCAGGACAGCAGCCAAATGGCAGAATTTCTGGAGCTTTCTGTAGCTACAATCTATACGTACAAAACCAGAATCAAAAGCAAATCAGACTTTAAAGATACGTTTGAGGAAAAAATTATGGCTATTAAAACGATATAATTAATACTTCTTAATTAATCTGTGATAAAACAATAAAAACAATTGCAATTAAGGCCAAAATAATACCAAAAAAATTCATTTTGGATAACTTCTCTTTGAAAAAAAAGACTCCAACAAGGCTTCCCAAAACAATAACGCCCATATTCATTCCGGCAAAAACAGTCGATGGGTTTTCAGAAAATGTCTGATGCGCTTTGAGGTAAAACAATATATTTCCGAAATTAAAAATTCCGACCAATCCTCCGAAAAGTATGTTTTTAGATTCCAGTTTTACTTTTTTCAGAAGAGTATTATAAATCACAATAAATAAAGAAACTGCCAAAGCAATATCAAAAACTACAAATAAAGAAGTCGTATACGGTAAAGTACTGTAAAGTGCAATTTGTTTAAAAAGGATATCGATTAAACCAAAACCTAATAAAACAAACGCAGGATAAAACCACTTATTCTGTTCGTTTTCGGAGGGTTTTCTTAAAATAAGTAAAAGCGCAAGAAAGCCAATGACAAGACCAATTACTTTATAAAAATTAAATTCTTCCTTAAAAATAAACCACGCAGCCAGTATAGGAATAAAAAGCGATAACCGCTGTGCGGCATCTGTTTTTACTATTCCCATGTGTTTGATCGAAGCTGCTAAAAAAAGAAAAACAACAGGCAGTAAAATACCAACACTTAAATATATATTCCAGGGAGCATTTGCTGTAACCTCATCCAGATTTGGGGTAAAAGTAAAATAGCAAAATAAGAGTGCAAATACATAATTAAAAGTAATGATCTGAACAGGATTACAATTATAATGGCGGTTTATTTTAAAAATCACACCAACAGTTACACTGCAAATAATACTTAAAATCAGAAACAACATATAATTATTTTTTAAGTACAAAAATAGTGTTTAAAGTCATTCAAAAGAAGCCCTGAAATTAATGAAAATGCTCAGGGCAAATTTTTAATACCTTTATTTTTTTAATTTTTAACAGAAAGCATTCTTTTTTGTTTAAGGGAAAAGAGATGATGTGAATTGAAAACCAGTACAGCCAGAAAAATAATACTATATGCGAAAATTTGTAGTGGCGTAATTTTTTCTTTATAAACAAAACAAGCCAATGCAAAAGCAATCATTGGATTAATATTCAATAACATTCCAACTGTTGAAGAATTGATTCCCGATAAGGCATACAAATTTAAAAACAGCGGTATAATCGTAAAAAATATGGCGATTGTTTCAATACAAAAATAAAATGTAAATTCTGTTGGAACAGGACCACTATATACCGGATAAAACGGCAATAAAAACAAGGCAGCCAATGTAATATGAAATGTAAGAATAATAAACTTATCGAAACCATTGTTAACACGCTGACTTACTAAATAACTGGCGTATGTTAATCCGATAATGACACTAAAAAACATATCCATAATATCGGCATATGATAATAGCAAGCAACCTGAAATACTTAATCCAACTGCTAGCCATTGTGTTTTTTTCAATTTTTCATGCAAAATAAAATAAGCCAGCAAAGTAGTTAAGATTGGACAAACCAAATACGCGAGCGAAGTTGCTTTTACACTCACATGATTCATTACATAAATAAAAGTAAACCAGTTGGCCATTAGAAAAAAACTTCCGCCGATGTTCAACAATACTGTTTTTCTTTTTTCTGAAGGAGATAGAGCCTTAAAAATTTCTATTGATTCTTTTATCTTTTTTCTTTTGAAGGCAAAAGCAATCAATAACATTAAAACACTACAGCTAAAAACACGAAAAAATAGAATATCCAGTGAAGCATATTCATGTATTGGTTTTAGTACAAGACTAAAAAATCCCCAGATGGTGTACGCCGTAATGGCTGCAGCATAATATTTTGTAGTTTTCATGGAACTTATTTTTGGTTAATCTGATGAAGCAAATTTCTTAAAAATAAAACAGCAATACAGATACAGTTTTTGTAAATTGCACCATAACAGTTTTTTTTATCTAATTATTGTAATTCCTAATAAAAAACTGATAAATAGTAACTTAATATGAAAAATTCAAATTTTTTATATCTGCAATTCGCCAACCGAATTGAAAAACAAATTAAATCCGGTGTTTTAAATGTGGGTGACAAACTGCCTTCAATCCGGGAAGCGTGTGCAGAAACGGGTTACAGCATGAGTACCGTAAGCAAGGCTTATTATGAAATTGAAAGCCGTTCCTTAATCGAATCAAGACCCCAATCTGGTTATTATGTGAGTAATATTTCGGCCAGAACAATTCCTGAACCGTCTCCAAGCAGTCCTATTTTAAAATGTGCCAATATTGACCGTGAAGATTTAATCGATCAGGTTTACGGTAATATGACTGATCCAAATATTACGATGCTTTCATTAGGTTTTCCGTCAAACGAGCTTCTCCCTATTGCTAAATTAAACAAAGGAATGCTTCAGGCCATGCGGCAGCTTCCTAATAGCGGAACCAGTTATGAACAGGTAAAAGGCAATCCGAATCTAAGACGGGAAATTGCCAGATGGTCATTTACATGGGGAGGATCATTAACTGAAGAAGATATCATTACGATGCCCGGCTGTACAAGTGCCATGTCGCACTGTTTAATGACGTTAACCCAACCAGGAGATACTATTATTACAGAAAGTCCTGTTTATTTTGGAATCTTGCAATTGGCTAAGTCATTAGGTTTGTACATCATGGAATTGCCTACTAATATGACTACCGGAATAGAATTAGAGGCGCTAAAAAAAGCTCTTTCGTCTAAAAAGATAAAACTTTGCTTACTGATGAGCAATTTTAGTAATCCATCCGGAAGTATGATGCCTGTTGAACATAAAAAAGAGGTTGTTAAATTGATGGAGTTTTACAATATTCCGCTAATTGAGGATGACATTCACGGCGATTTGTACTTTGGCTCCAGCCGGCCAACAAATTGTAAAACCTACGATGAAAGCGGAATTGTACTTTGCTGCAGTTCGGTTTCTAAAACGCTTGCTCCGGGTTATCGTGTGGGATGGGTTTCGCCGGGAAAATTTAAAAAACAGATACTGCGTAATAAAATTTACCATACACTCTCCTCGCCTACCATCACACATGAGGTTGTAGGTGATTTTCTGAAAAACGGAAGATACGAGAACCATCTTCGTAAAATTCGGCAGATACTGAATCATAATTGCAGTAATTACATCAATACAATTTTAGAATCTTTTCCAAAAGGAACAAAAGTAAGTCAGCCTCAAGGCGGTTTTTTTCTTTGGATAGAGCTGGATAAAAAAATAGATACCGCCGAATTTTACCATTTAGCGATGAAACATAACATCAGTTTTGCTCCCGGACGTATATTTTCTTTCCAGGATCAATTTTCAAATTGCATGCGTCTGAGCTTTGGCTTGCCCTGGACAAATGAACTAAGACAATCTATTCAAATTTTAGGAAAATTACTGAGTTCCTAAATAAAAAACCAGACAACACTATTTTGCGTTGTCTGGCTAACAATTAATCACCAAAAATTAATTATAAAACAAAATAAGCGTTGCTGTCCACTTTTTTTGGTTCCTCTTTTAGATCAAATTCACTGATGATATCAAATTCACTTTGATACTCATTCAGCATTTGCTTAATATTTTTTTCAATTGTGTTTGCAATAGTCGTAACAGGCGTGTCTGTAGGTCTGTTTTCGAAAGGATCCTGCAAATGAATTGCCATTTTTTCGATTAAAAAGAAAGCGGCAGAAATAGCCGTAATTAACGGAATAGCAAACCAGCTTAATACACTTGTTAATCCAAAAGGCAGTAACAAAATAAACAAACACAATGTTAATCGAATATACATACTATAAGTTGTTGGAAAAATGGTATTTTTAATTCGCTCACATTTACCCATTTCATCACATAATCTCGATAATGTATTATCAATTTCAACTTGCTGATACATGTTGATTCGTTTGCCATTTTTTGCGTTTCGAAGGTCACGTGCATGCAGCATTAAAATTGCATTTGGTATGTTCTGATGATTTTTTATATACTTTATCTCTTCTTCACGTAACAAACCTTTAAGTGGTTTTATGGCATCTTCATTTCGAAGTGACTGACCTAAACTATAACACCATGCTATTTGTCTCTTGGCGAAATTTTCCTTGAATTCATTTGCCTCAACAGAAAAATCAGGATCGCTGTAAAATGTCAGAATCTGACGAATTAACGTTCTGGAATCATTTACAATTCCTCCCCATACGATTCTGGCTTCCCACCATCTGTCGTAAGCCTGATTAGATTTAAAAGCTAACAGTAATGATATAATAGTTCCAATCATAGTGGGAATAGCGATTGGAATATCTACTGGAAGATTAATAAAATAATAATGAAAAATTTCAAACAATATAGTGTAAGCCATTACAAGGCCAATTTCAACTTTAATTTTCCCGAGCACATACTTCATTGGAATTCTTTTCTTTAATAACATATTTTCGGTTTTAAATTAATATTGTAGCTATCTAGTCAATTACTACTAGTCCTTAGTATTTTAGTACTTAGTCTTTAGTCCCTAATCTTAGTAGTTAGTTTTTTTATTTGATAAATAATCTTCGAACTATATTTTTATTTCCCTTAAAAAATACAGTAGCTCAAAAATGCTTAGTTAAGTTAACTCAATTGTAACCATTTATAAAATAACAATCAGCACTAATTAAAGACTATGAACTAAGAACTACTAAGCAAGCTCTTCGTATAATGAAAGTACCGGAAGCCCCATTCTGTCATTTACATTTTCTTTTTTACTTTTTTTGAATTTAATTTTTTCGCCTTTACGGGTTTCAACTAATAAATCGATATTGTACTTTGAAATCGCTTCAGACAAATAAGGAGCAAATTGCTCGTAATCATCATCAAAATGAGCTGTTTGGCTTACAATTTCAAATGAAAAATTAGCACTTAAAAATTGCTGAACATCTTTAACATGTATATTGGCACTGGCATTTTCTATATAAAGCGCTTTATTAAAATCACCTTCATTTAATTCGGTACCTAAATGTAAAATTGGACATTTTTGGTTTCCGGCAAGTTTTACCAAATACTGATGAATACGTTTTGTTTCTTGCTTATAAGAATGAGTCAGCACAACTAATTTTACATCAAAAGCATCAATAATACCTTTAAAAACAGAAACAGAAAGTCCGTATTGATTGTGAACTTTTAATTTACAATTAGCTGTGTGTTCAATAATATATCGGCAAGTTTCAAGAACTTCTTTCTGGCTTTTAGTAAGCTCTGTTCTCATCTCACGTAAAAATTGTGCAGAAGAAAAAGAATCCGGAGTATCAGAAACCATCATTAAAATTATCTCGCAATTGGTGTTTTTTGCCTGATTAATTGCCGATTTTACAGCACTAATGGTATCAATTTCAAAAGTAGTGGGTATAAGGAAATTTTTCATATGTATAATTGTTTCGTTTATACATACAAAATAACATTCTGTAAATTAGAGAAGGCTTAATGTAAGATTAGAATTTACTAAGATTCAACATTAGAATTTTTAATATTGCCTTTTTTGGAATTTTCTTTCTTAAATACAATAGTTACAATTGTCCCTTTGTTTTGCTCCGATTGCACTTGTATTTCACCGTCATGCATTCGGATAATTTTAGAAGCCAACGGAAGTCCTAAACCATATCCAATATATTTGGCTGCAATTTTGCCTCTGAAGAAAGGTTCATAAAGATGCGGAATATCTTCTGGCGGAATACCAATTCCAATATCATTAATTGATATTTTTATCCATTCATCATTGGCAGAGAGTGTTACAAAAACCTCATTATTATCAGAGTACTTTACTCCGTTTGTTATAATATTATTTATCGCTAATTCTAATAATGGTTTATTACACGGAATCAACAAGAGGTTAGAATCTGCGGGTGCAAAATTAAGTTTGACAGTTACCCGGTTATCTGGATAAATTTTATCCAGATCTGATTTTACATCTAATAATAATTCATCTATTCTGGCAATATCCTGTACTTGTTTTTTACCATCGTAACCTGTTTGAGTTAATTTTAATAAGCTTTCTGTTAGATTTCCTAATTTTGAAGCCTGACTGTAAATATTTCCTAAGGATTCAATATATTCCGGAACGGCTCTTTCTTTTAAAAGCATAATTTCAGACTCGGCAATAATAGTTGTAATTGGGGTTTTTAATTCGTGGGAGGCATTATTGATAAAGTTAGCCTGAATTTCAAATGAAGTTTCCAAACGATCTAACATATCATTAAAAGTGTATGTAAGATCTGAAATTTCGTCTGAGTTTTTAACTTCAGGTAATCTGTTATGAAGATTTGAAGCACTAATTCTGTTTACCTCTTTAGTAATTCTCGCTACCGGATTGATAACTTTTTTTGCTAATATTCTGCCAAAAAGGAAAGCCAGAATTACAAAACCTATACCTCCAAAAATTAATATTTTAGCAATATAAATTGTTGTTGTTTTTCCTCTACGATCTCTTGCACCCACAATTACAATATATTTTTGGCTGTCTTCTGTAAAAACCTGACCCAAGTAATACTTGCTGTTGATTTCGAAATAATCTTTTCCGGTACTTAAAATATTGGTATAAAACGCATTTGGTAAATTTAGCTTTGTATTATAATCAAAGCTATTGGCGCTGTTTATTTTTAGGACATATTCTTCCTCTTCGATAAGTTCTTCCAGCCCATTTTTTTTAAGGTCACTATAATATTTACTTTTTTCAGGATCGTTTTGAAAATGAATAGAAGCTACAATTTTTGCCCTGTCTTCTAATCTTTTCAGAAAATGATACCTGTTATTCTCCCGAAACAAAACAAAAACAATAACACACAGTAGTAACGTACTAAAGGTAGAAAGGGCTACATAAGTAAAAGTAATTTTTTTTCTTATATCCATTTTATAGCTGTATAACGTAACCTAACCCTTTCATGGTATGAATCAGTTTGGTCTTGAAAGGTTTATCAATTTTTTTTCTTAAATAATTGATATAAACATCCACAACATTGGTATTCATATCAAAATTAATGTCCCAGACATTATCTAAAATCTGATCTCTTGAAACAATTCTACCTGTGTTTTTGGCTAAATAATATAATAATTTGAATTCTTTGGCAGTTAAAATAATTGATTCTCCTCCACGCTTGACCGTTTTCGCCTGACAGTTTATTTCTAAATCACCAATTATTATGGTATCAACTTTCTCTGTTTCCTGATTTGCTCTGCGGTTTAATGCATGTACCCTTGCATCAAGTTCTCCGAATTTAAAAGGCTTAACCAAATAATCATCTGCACCGGCATTAAGACCTGTAACAATATTTTCTGAAGTTCCGAGAGCCGTTAAAAGTAAAATGGGAACAAAATTCTTGTCTGCCCGTAATCTTCTGCAAATTTCTATTCCGTTAATATCGGGCAACATTACATCCAGAATTACCACATCAAAAGTGTAATTATGAATCATTTCCAAAGCTGTTTTTCCATCCAGGGCCACGCTGACATCATTGTTATTTTCAGCGAATCCTTTGCGCAAAATAGAAAGCAGATTTGGTTCGTCTTCGACTATGAGTAATTTCATTGCGTAAATGTATAATTAACAAAAATAAGAATTGAAATGCAAATACAAATACAAAAACCTATATTATGATTTTATTGTGAAGAAAAAAACAATCTCACTCTTTAATCACTTTTCAACCAGCCTGTAATACTCATCCTGGTATTTTGGGTTACCAAAACTTCATGAACCAATTCGTTACTTTTAAAGAAAACAGTTTTTCCCTGTGTTGGGGAAATCTTTTGATTGTTATTTTCCTGATGAATCATTAATTCTCCACCGTCACTTTCCTGCCAATTGCTATTAAGATAACTGATCATAGAATATTTCCTACTTGGATTATTTTTAAACTGATCTAAATGTTTCAAATAAAAATCTCCCGTTTCATATAACGAATAGTGAAACTCATAACCTGTAATTCCGGTATAACAGCTTTCATTTAAGTAAAAAATAAAAGCATCTATCTGAGCAAAAAACTCATCTTCAAAAACATTGTTATGCTTTTTGTCTAACCAATATATAGAGTCGCTCCTGATGGCACCATCGTAAGAAATCTTTTCCGAATTACCAACTCCAGCAGCAATCAATAAGCTTTTCTGATTTAAATCGAGTAAATTTTGCTTTAGATGATTTGCTAATTCTGGACTTAAAAAACACTCCGATATTCCAACTTTGTTTTCAATATAACTTGTAATCAAATCTTCGAAACCATTTTCCATTTATTGTTTGGGAAAACTGCAAATACAGCCAACGGAGCAAGATAGACGAAATAAAACTGGTAATAGCTTTATTTTCAAAAAATAAAAACCCAACAGGTTTTAAAAACTTGTCGGGTTTTTACATCTAATCTCTTATATTTATAATTTACTAATATAACTTCCGTACATATCTTTAAACTGATGTCCTTGTGCAAAACGATCTTTGCTTAATTTTTTATATTCTACCAACGCCCATAAAATAAATTCTTTCATGAAATACTGGTCTTTTTTATCTAATTGCGGCTGGTGTTTTTTTAGCAAAACATCTAAAGGAGTCACTTCGTCTAAAATAGTTTGATATTCAGCATCAGAAGCTTCGTCTAACAATTCGAAACCACTTTCGGCAAAAAACCATTCAATTAAATCTGAATAAGGCGTTTTTTCATTCGGTTTCTCTAATTTTTCTATTTTTGGAAAATATTCTGAAAATAAAGTTTTAATAGCAGAACCAATTAAATTTTGTGCCACGGCAGCTGCTCCCTCCTGCTCTCCTTCATATACCAATTCCACCTTTCCGGTAATCGCCGGAATGATTCCGATAAAATCAGACAAACGCAAAACAGTTTTGTCATTTCCGGCTTTTAAGGCACGACGCTCAGCGGTACTTATTAAATTCTCAAAAGCCGTAATACTCATTCTGGCACTCACACCGCTTTTATTATCGATGTATTCACTTTCACGAGCTTCAAAGCTTATTTGCTCCAAAATATCTTTTGCCAGACTTGGTACATACACAACATCACTTTGTGTCTGGTCTAATTTGGCCTCCTGCTCTGTAATGGTTCTCGCAATGGCAACACTTTCCGGATAATGCGTCAGGATTTGAGAACCAATTCTGTCTTTCAAAGGTGTTACAATACTTCCTCTATTGGTATAATCTTCCGGATTAGCTGTAAAAATAAACTGCATATCAAGAGGCATTCGTAACTTAAAACCTCTAATCTGAATGTCGCCTTCCTGCAAAATATTAAATAAAGCTACCTGAATTCTGGCTTGTAAATCGGGTAATTCGTTGATTACAAAAATGCAGCGATTCGCTCTCGGAATCATACCAAAATGTATCACTCGATCATCGGCATACGATAATTTTAAATTGGCCGCTTTTATTGGGTCAACATCTCCAATTAAATCGGCGACGGTAACATCCGGTGTAGCTAATTTTTCAAAGAAACGTTCGCTTCTGTGCAGCCATGAAATTGGAGTATCTTCTCCTTTTTCATCAATTAAATCTTTTGCAAAACGCGAAATTGGATTTAGCGGATCGTCATTAATTTCAGAACCTGTTACAAACGGAATATATTCATCTAATAATTCAATCATTTTACGCGCCAATCTGGTTTTTGCCTGGCCACGAAGCCCTAATAAATTAATATTATGACGGGATAAAATAGCACGTTCTAATTCTGGAATTACGGTATTTTCGAAACCATGAACCCCTTCAAAAACAGGCTGTCCGGATTTTATTTTCTCACGAAGATTATTTCTTAATTCATCTTTGATACCTATACTTTTATATCCTGAGGTTTTTAATTCACCTAATGTATTTACATTTTCTATTTTCATGTTATTTATTTAAAAACTGAATGATTGAAAGATTTAAAATTCAATTTATTTGTGTTATATTTTTATTCGGGAACCATTTCAATTTATAAGCGCTTCGACTTCGCTCAGCTTGTCAACTTAAAATCTTTGAACCTTTGTTAATCTGAATCTTTGCCCCTATTTAACGCACTCTCTTCTTCCTGTTCGTTTCATAATCTTCAAAAATCATTTCTCCTAAACCTTTTAGTCCCGTGTAAAATGCTTTTCCCTGATTGGCTTCGGTAAAATGATTCACAAAGCGCTGTAAATACGGATCGTTTGCAATCATAAAAGTTGTAATGGGAATGTGCAATTTTCTGGCTTGCTGAGCCTGTGTGTAGCATTTATCTACAATATATTCGTCCAGACCGTTACTGTTCATATAATACGAACCATCACGCTCGCGTACGCAGCTGGGTTTTCCATCAGTAATCATGAAAATTTGCTTGTTGGTATTACGCTTTCTGCGTAAAATATCCATAGCCAATTGCAACCCCGCTACCGTATTGGTATGATAAGGTCCAACTTGTAAATACGGTAAATCTTTAATTGGAATTGTCCAGGCATCGTTTCCAAAAACCAAAATATCTAAAGTGTCTTTTGGATAGCGAGTTGTGATTAATTCAGCCAGAGCCATGGCTACTTTTTTAGCCGGCGTGATTCGGTCTTCGCCATACAAAATCATACTGTGACTGATGTCGATCATCAAAACCGTACTCATTTGTGCTTTGAATTGGGTTTCTTCGACAACCAAATCATTTTCGGTCAGCATAAAGCTTTCAACTCCATTATTAATTTGGGCATTTCGAAGACTTTCTGTCAGCGAAATGCGTTCTAAGCCATCGCCAAAATTAAATTCACGAAATTCTCCGGTATGTTCATCGCCATTTCCTGCATGTTTGGTTTTGTGATTTCCGTTTCCGGAGCGTTTCAAATTTCCGAAGATCTGATCTAAGGCTTGTTGCCTAATCGCACGTTCTGTTTTGGCCGTAATACCAAAACCAGCTGTACCGTCAGGTTTGGCTTCGTCCTTTATATAGCCTTTCTTTTTTAAATCTTCGATAAAATCATCGATTGTGTAGTTTTTATCGGTTAGTTTGTATTCCTTATCCAACTCCCGAAGCCAGTCTATAGCTTCATCAAAATCGCCCGAAGTATGGGTGATCAGCTCTTTGAAAATGCCCAAAAGTTTTTCAAACGGAGACTGAAACGGTGCTTCGTAAGTCTTAAAATAAAAACCTTTTTTAAATTCTTTTTTCATAGTTCTAAAATTAATCTTTTTTAGAACTATGAAAAAAGAAACTGTTATTAATTTTTAGTTAAAGTATTCATCAAAAACAAATAGAAATTAGCTATTATTTTAGGAATTATTCAAACTTTCCATCAAAATAAAACCAGCTGTCATTTTCGAATTTAAATGTCGAACACTCATAATGTATTTGAGATTTTTCATTACTATCCAAAAAATAAGCTTTGAACTCTACTGTATTTTCAGTAAAACTTAAAATTTCCAGTTTTTGCCATTTGTTATTCGTTGCCCATTTCAAAATCTCAGCTTTTGAATAATATTGCCTTTCTGAAACATAGGTAGTTTCGAGAAGATATTCAGCATTATGCGTTGCATAAGCAGAATATCTAGAGCGCATTAAAGTTAATGCCGTTGGTACATTTTGATTCTTTTCAAGATACAATCCGCAACAGTCAGCAAATAACAAACCTGTGTCACAAAAACATTTTTTACTCTCCATCAACCTGCTCTTCGCCATTGAGTTTTACATGCAATTGATTCAATAAAACCTGATACCTGCTTATTTCTCTAAGTTCTTCATCTTCTTCTGCAAAATCAAGCATTTCATCTAATACATCACTTACGTCAAGCAATTTATTATTAGCCTCTCTGTTATTTTCAGCAGCAATCAAATCAATTATTTCCTGCACGCTCGCTTTTAAACTTTCAAATTTGGTATTCATCTTATTATGGGTGTTTTCGTTAATCAAAATTTGGGCGTGCCCCGCAAAAAAAGCGGGTCGCGTTTTCGGCTTTATCTCTCCATTTCATTACGAGGATACCGCCTCTACCGCTCACGCAAAAACAGAACTTTTTAGTTATTCCGGATCTTTTTGGTTAAACTTTTTAATAATTTCTTTTAACTTTTCCTTACGTGCAATTTCGGCCTGTTTTACTTTGTTTTGGGCTTTGTGCAATTTATCATTATGCTTCTTGATATTCCTTTCGTTGTTGCGTCCCATTATATTGCTCTTTTAATTTCGTCTAAAGTCTTCTCGGTATAAATCAATTCTTCTATGATTTGTTGCCGCAAATCAGCAATATCATCGTATTCAAAATGTTTTGCCCATGATGTCAGCTGTTGCAGGTTTCTGATTTGTTTGATACGTTTTGTAGTTTCAAAACTCGTTCTCAGAATTGCTTTGTTATCATACTCCGGATTATTTTTATGTTGATAAATTACCGTATTCTTATTATAATCAGCTTCGATATAATATAATTTTTCTTCTGCATTATCCGGGTAAAATTCATTCCAGAAAGCAAACCCTGTTTTAGTTTTAGAAGCGGTTTCGGGCTCCATCGCAATCAATCTCCATTTGCTATTGGCTAATCTACCCCAATGATTCGAAACACGGTACATTCCGGCTTCGGTGTAATAATAGATACTTCCTGCTTTGCTTTCAAACTGAATTTTCAATCCTTTAATAGCTTCCGACAATACTTCATTAAAAACACAAAATGTATTTTTGAAGGAATTGGGATGTGGCTTAAAGTTTTTTTGCATGTGCAAATATACTGAGATTGTCACGAACTCCCTAAAACAAACCAAAATTGATTAACTTTGCAGCTTCAATTTAAAATAAAAAATTATGTCTAAGGATTCACAAGAAAAAATGCCTCAAAAAGGAGTTTATACCGGAATCATCGAAAAAGATGAAAACAACAATTATTTTTGTGGTGAATATCTTTTAGATTACAAAATCGCGCATTCGAACTTTACTATCGGAGATTGGGTTACAATTAAATCGGTTATCGAAAACCCAAGCGATATCAGTTATGATAAATATCCGAAGAAATCTAAAAACTTTGATAAAGCCAATCATAAACCGGAGAATAAATAAATTTTGTTTAAGGTTCTCTTTGTTTACTTAACCAGTTCGGCAAAAGATTCGTATCAGGTTGAAATGTGGACAAATTTAACCGAAATGCACGCAAAGTTTCAACTTCTATAGAGTACGTTCAAAAATACAAAGTTCGCAAAGCTGATTCAACACAAAGCTTTGCGAACTTTGCGGTTAAATTAATTTGTTCAAATCAGATAACTATCACAATAAATTAGTTTCTGACTGCAATCAAAACATCTTATAAAAACGAGTGCCTTAGCCCCGATAGAAGCGGAAATCCTTTTATGCCGGGGTTCGGCATAAAAGATTGGAACGAATAGCGGGAATCAGCTCCTTATTTTTCACATCATCTAATTTTTACTTATTTTTCGAATATTTTTTCGATCAAAAGTAAAAAGTTAAAAAAAAGTGTACCTTTGCAAAAAATTTGTCTTTTTGAACAATTAACATCAATTCAAACTAATAGACAACTAGTTACATTTTATTTATGAAAAAAATAGTTGAATACAGAAAATTACTAAACGTTGACAAAACTGTAGAATTAAAAGAATTAAAAACCATTTATCGCAATGCGATGAAAGAATCTCATCCTGATAAATTTCAGGGAGACGAAGCTGGTTTGAAAATTGCTGAAGAAAACAGTACAAAAATTATTGAGGCTTACCACTTTTTGGTAAGTATTAATCCTGAGACGATTAAAGCTAATTTACCTGAATATACTGAAACGATTTCGACTTGTTCAATTACAGATTACAAGTTTGTTGAAGGTCGTTTGATTATCGATTTTTCTAACGGAAGTGTTTACGAATATATCAGTGTCCCTAAAGCAACTTACGTAAAAATGGTAAATGCCGACTCTCCTGGAAGATTTGCAAAAAGACACATTCTAAACTCATTTACCTGGAGAAAGAAAACAAATCAGGAATAATAAAAATCCCTACAATATAATACTATTGAGAGGCATTCTGAACGACTTAGAATGCCTTTTTTTATGTCCAAAATGTTACAAATTGTTTAATTCCATTCTTAATAGTAAAACAATCATTAGTTTTTTCAACGATTTCAAACCTCTAAATACCTATACACAAAGGCTTTAAATGTAAAAAAACTATAACAAAATTTTAGGTAGTAAAATTGTCGATGTTTTATATTTTTAAATACTTTTGTTGCACAAATCAATTAACTAATTAATTTTTTATAATGAAAAAAATATTTTTTTTACTTACCGCTTCTGCAGCGATAATTTCTTGCAGTAAAGTTAAAGACGGGGAATTCCTTATCACCGGAACTGCAAAAGGAATTGAGAACGGAAAAACAATAATTCTTCAAGGGCAGGATCCAACAACAATGGCTGTTTTGGCACTTGATACTGTAAAAGTTGAAAATGGAAAATTTGAAATAAAAGGGAAAGTTACTGAACCAGCTTTTCATACTTTAATTGTTCAGGATTTACAAGGTCCGGTTCCATTTATCTTAGAAACTGGTGAAATTAAAATTGAAGTTGATAAAGACAGCATTCATAAATCTAAAATTTCAGGAACTTACAGTAATGATGAGTATGTAAAATTCAACGAGGATCTAACTAAAGTTCAAAAAAGTTTAATTGACTTTCAAAAAAACAATACACAAAAAATGCAACAAGCCCAACAAGCTAAAGATACAGCTGTTATCAATAGCTTGATGAAACAATACATGACTATTCAAACTGAGGTTCAGGCAGAATCTAAAAAGAAATACACAGCTTATGCTGAAACACATCCAAAATCTTTTATTTCAGTTTTAATCATTCAAAGTTTGGTTAATGACCCAACTGCTGATTTCAAAAAAACAGAATCTTTATACAACTCATTGGATGAGTCTTTAAAAAATACAAAACCAGGAAAGGCCGTTAAGGAAAAAATTGGTCAAATGAAAATGCCTGCAGTTGGTGCATCAGCACCTCCGGTTGGCAGCGCTAAATGAAGGTCAGATTTTTCTGCTCCTAACCCTGAAGGTAAAACAGTATCACTTAAAGAAAGTTTAGGAAAAGTAACAATTGTTGATTTTTGGGCTTCATGGTGTGGACCATGCAGAAAAGAAAATCCTAATGTTGTAGCAATTTATAAAGAACTGCACTCAAAAGGACTAAATATTATTGGTGTTTCTTTAGACAAGGAAGCATCAGCCTGGAAAGAAGCTATAACAAAAGACAATTTAAGCTGGACGCAAGTTTCAAACTTAAAATTCTGGGATGAGCCAATTGCAAAGCAATACAACGTTGAATCTATCCCTGCAACCTTTATACTTGATTCATCAGGAAAAATTGTTGCTCAGGATTTAAGAGGCCCTGAATTAAGAGCAAAAATCTTAGAACTTTTAGCAAAATAAATATACCAACAAAAAACTCCAGATTTTCATCTGGAGTTTTTTTATAACTTTAAGTACGTTTTAATTACTTTACAAATTCAATTTTTTGAACTTCCTCTTCATTAACGCTATCAAAGAATCCTTGTTCATTCATCCAGTCATCGCTAAATACTTTACTCATATAACGAGAGCCATGATCAGGAAAGATAGCAATTATATTACTGTCTTTAGTAAATTCTCCTTCTTCTGCGTATTGCTTGATTGCCTGCATTACAGCACCAGAAGTATAGCCAACAAATAAACCTTCTTTACGTGTAATCTCTCTGGCTGTATGAGCACTTTCCTCATCTGTTACTTTCATGAACTTATCGATGATATCGAAATCAGTTGCTGCCGGAATTAAATTTTTACCTAGCCCTTCAATACGATATGGATATATTTCTTTGCTATCAAATTCTCTTGTTTCATGATATTTTTTCAATACCGACCCAAAAGCATCAACCCCTAAGATTTTAATATTTGGATTTTGTTCTTTTAAGAATTTTGCAGTCCCTGAGATTGTTCCTCCAGTTCCGCTGCAAGCAACAAGGTGCGTGATTTGTCCTTTTGTCTGTTGCCAGATTTCAGGACCTGTAGTGTTATAATGAGCATCAATATTCAGTTGGTTAAAATATTGATTAATATAAACAGAACCTTTTGTTTCTTCGTGTAAACGTTTTGCAACGTTATAATAAGATCTTTCATCATCAGCAGAAACATGAGCAGGACAAACATAAACTTTTGCCCCCAGGCTTCTCAACATATCAATCTTATCTTTGGATGATTTTGAACTTACTGCCAATATACAATTATAGCCTTTTATAATGCTTACCATAGCTAAACTAAAACCTGTATTCCCGGATGTTGTTTCAATTATGGTATCACCTGGAGATAAAATTCCTTTTTTCTCGGCTTCTTCAATGATATATAATGCTATTCTATCTTTTGAAGAGTGTCCCGGATTAAAAGCTTCTACTTTTGCGTAAAAATTACCTTGTAATCCTTCAGTGACTTTATTTAGCTTAATAAGCGGGGTATTACCTATTAACTCTAAAACATTATTGTAAGCATTTATTTCTTCTTTCATAAAAAAATAGTTAATCTAAGGTATTTTTTAAAAACCCTGATAGGTTGCAAATTTAACAAAAAAAATCTAATTAGCTTTTAATTTTCTCTAAATCTAATAAAAAACTAAATTCCTTTGCTAAGTCTTTCAAAGCTTCAAAACGTCCTGAAGCACCGCCATGTCCAGCATCCATGTTAGTATCTAAAAACAAAAAATTATTATCTGTTTTCATATTTCTAAGCTTAGCTACCCATTTGGCGGGTTCCCAATATTGAACCTGCGAATCGTGCAAGCCAGTGGAAACATACATATTAGGATATTTTTGTGCTTTTACATTATCATAAGGTGAATATGATAACATATAATCATAATATTTCTTATTGTTAGGGTTTCCCCACTCGTCATACTCTCCTGTTGTCAACGGAATACTATCATCCAACATTGTCGTAATAACATCTACAAAAGGTACCTGAGCAATAACTCCTTTATACAATTCTGGTGCTTCATTTACGATTACTCCCATCAAAAGTCCTCCGGCAGAACCTCCTTCTGCATACAAATGTTGAGCAGAAGTATAGTTTTCGTTAATTACAAATTTAGAGCAATCAATGAAATCTGTAAAGGTATTTTTCTTTTTTAACAGTTTTCCATCTTCATACCATTGTCTCCCTAAGTCCTCACCTCCTCTAATATGGGCAATTGCATAGATAAAACCACGATCAAGCAAAGAGAGCCTTGTTGATGAAAAACACGTATCCATTGTAATTCCGTATGAACCATAAGCATAAAGCAAAAGAGGATTCTTACTATTTTTCTCCAGTCCTTTTCGATAAACCATCGAAACAGGTACTTTTTCTCCATCTCTGGCGGTTACCCAAATTCTTTCTTCGATGTAATTATTTTTATCAAACTTCCCTCCTAGAACCTCTTGTTCTTTTAAAACCTCTTTGGTTTTAGTTTTCATATTAAAATCAATAACAGACGATGGTGTTGCCAGCGACTGGTAGCCGTAACGCAAAACATCGGTATCAAAATCTATATTTGTTGTAGTGTATGCATTATAAGTTTCACTACCAAAAGGCAAATAATAATCCGGCTCGCCATTCCAGGGCATAATTCGGATATGACTTAAACCGTTAGAACGTTCTTCAACCACTAAGTAATTTTTGAAAATTTCAATATCTTCCAATAAAACATCTTCACGATGTGGTATAAGATCTTTCCAGAATTTTTTCTCAGTTCTGTTTTCAGGCGTTTTCATTAACTTAAAATTAGTTGCCTTATCTTTATTGGTCAAAATATAAAATGAGTCTTCATAATGCGAGATACTGTATTCTAAACCGCGGACACGAGTCTGAAAAACTTCAAATTCACCATCAGGATTATCTGAATTTAGAATTCTGTATTCAGTCGTTAAAGTACTTCCTGAACCAATAACAATATATTTTCTGGATTTTTCTTTACTTATCGAAAGATTAAAAGTGTCATCTGTCTCATTAAAAACCAAAACATCATTTATTGCATCTGTATTTAATTTATGTCTGAATACCTTATCTGATCGTAAAGTAACTTCATCCTGTCTGACATAAAAAATGGTGTTGCTGTCATTTGCCCAGACTGATGCTCCGGTAGCATTTTCGATTTTATCTGTCAGAATTTCGCCGGTCTCTAAATTTTTAATCTGAATGGTGTAAATTCTTCTTCCGACAATATCAACACCAAAACTGGCAAATTTGTTATCGGGACTAACACTTAAACCTCCTAATTTAAAGTATGCATGGTCTTTTGCCAATTCATTACAATTGAACATAATTTCTTCATCTGCAGCAAGACTTCCTTTTTTCCTCGAAAATATTGGGTAACCCTGCCCGGTTTCAAAACGAGTTATGTAATAGTAACCATTGTAAAAATATGGAACAGATGAATCATCTTCTTTAATTCTGCCTTTCATTTCTTCGTATAAAGATTCCTGAAGAGCTTTTGTATGCGCAGTCATACTTTCATAGTAAGCATTTTCCTGATTTAAGTAATCAATAACTTCCAAATTCTCTCTGTCATTAAGCCAAAAATAATTATCGATTCGGGTTTCTTTATGTTTTTTTAATGATTTTGGAATTATTTTGGCCTGTGGAGCCACTATATTGTTTTGCATTGACTGAGCGTTAATTTTTATATAAGGAGATGCAAAAATACTATAAACACAATAGAACAGAATTAATTTTTTCATAAAATATTGTATTGATATAATAAAGCAATATAGTAATTTTGTCTTAAATAATTTAAAAATCAATAAAATGGACTTAATGGGAATGATGGGTAAGCTTAAAGAAACCCAACAAAAAATTGAAGATACAAAAAAGCGTCTGGATACTGTTTTAATTGATGAACAAAGCGCTGACGGATTATTAAAAGTGACATTAACCGCTAACAGAAAAGTGAAATCAATCTCTATCGACAATTCTTTACTGGAAGATAAAGAACAACTGGAAGATTATTTAATTGTAACCCTAAATAAAGCTATAGAAAAAGCTACAAGCGTAAACGAACAAGAACTGGACGCGGTTGCCAAAATGGATATGCCGATGATCCCCGGAATGGATAATCTGTTTAAATAAAAAAGTTATTGGTAGAAGTTATTGGTTAAAAGTTTTGAATCTGTGTAAACTTTAATCAATAACTTTTAGCTTTTTTCTAAAACTTCTGAAGCGTGTCAATCACATAGGTATGCATCACTTCTTTATAATCTAAATGCGTTACAATCCGGAGTTTGTTATGTCCAAGCGAACTAATTAAAATATTTTTCTGTTTTAATTTTTCTATCAAAAGTTGATCGCTGTAGCCTTCAGCTAATGAAAAAATCAAAATATTGGTTTCTACGGGTTCAATTGCTGCAATCCATGATTTTGTGCTTAAAACTGCTGCAATGTCCTTCGCTCTGCGGTGATCTTCAGCTAATCTTTCGATGTTATGCGCCAATGCATATAACCCTGCTGCTGCCAAATAACCAACCTGACGCATTCCTCCACCCAGTATCTTCCTGATTCTTAACGCTCTGCGAATATCTTCTTTAGTTCCTAACAGTACAGAACCAATTGGAGCACCTAATCCTTTTGATAAACAAACCGAAATGGTGTCGAAAATTGCTCCAAATTCTTTTGGATTTTGTCTTTTTGCAACCAATGCATTCCAAATTCTGGCGCCATCCAAATGGAATTTCAAATTATTAGCTTCACAAACTTTTTTTATTTCTCTTAAATCTTCTAATTCATAACAGGCGCCACCACCTTTATTTGTCGTATTTTCTACACAAACCAAGCTCGTTAACGGACTATGATAAAACTCCGGATCATTTATTGCTGCGGCAACCTGAGCTGCATTTATCATTCCCCTGTCACCATCTAATAAACAGCATGAAACTCCACTGTTAAAAGAAACTCCGCCGCCTTCATAATGATAAACGTGTGCATATTTATCGGCAATTAATTGCTCTCCGGGCTGTGTATGCAATTTAATTGCGGTTTGATTCGCCATAGTTCCTGACGGAAAAAAAAGTCCAGCTTCCATACCAAAAAACTCTGCTACTCTGGTTTCTAATTCAATAACTGTGGGATCTTGCCTGTATACATCGTCGCCAACATGAGCGTTAAACATATATTGCAACATTTCGTAAGAAGGTTTGGTAATGGTATCACTAATTAAATTTATTTCCATATTCTAAAAACTATATCTTATTTTTGTACAACAAAATTACGTATTACTAATAGTTATTCGGGGAAAGTCTAATAATTTTTCAATTATGAATTACTTTAGAAACAAAATAACGTAATATTTATAAGAAACATATAAAACTACTATTAATTTATGACAACTACCGAACAAATAAAAGGTATTGTGGAGCGCCTTGGTGCGTTGAGGAGGTATCTTTGACGTTGATGCCAAACTAATCGAAATTACCAACGAAGAAGAAAAAACCTTCTCACCCGACTTTTGGAACAACGCAAAAGAAGCTGAAGTCATTGTCAAAAATCTTCGAAACAAGAAAAAATGGATCGAAGATTACAACAAAGCTATTGAACTTACAGATGAGCTACAACTGGCGCATGATTTTTATAAAGAAGGAGAACTTTCTGCAGAAGAATTAGACGAGCATTACAATACAACTCAGAATCATATTGAGAGTATTGAGTTCAAAAATATGCTTTCTGATGAAGGTGACAGTCTTAGCGCTGTAATTCAGATTACTGCCGGAGCCGGTGGAACCGAAAGCTGTGACTGGGCCGGAATGCTGATGCGTATGTACATGATGTGGGGCGAAAGTTATGGCTACAAAATAAAAGAACTGAACTTTCAGGAAGGTGATGTTGCCGGTATTAAAACCGTAACTTTAGAATTTGAAGGCGATTATTCTTTTGGCTATTTAAAAGGAGAAAACGGCGTACACAGATTAGTCCGAATTTCGCCTTTTGACAGCAATGCCAAACGTCATACTTCTTTTGCATCTGTTTATGTTTATCCGCTTGTTGATGACAGTATCGAAATTGACATTAACCCTGCTGATATCGAAATTACAACTTCACGCTCTAGTGGCGCAGGAGGACAAAACGTAAATAAGGTTGAAACGAAGGTACAATTGGTTCATAAACCAACCGGAATTCAGATTCAATGTTCTGAAACCCGATCTCAACAAGATAACAGACAGCGTGCTATGCAAATGTTACGTTCTCAGTTATACGAAATTGAATTGAAAAAGCAACAAGCTCAGCGTGCGGATATTGAAGCCGGGAAAATGAAAATTGAATGGGGTTCGCAAATACGCAATTATGTAATGCAGCCTTATAAATTGGTCAAAGATGTTCGAACAGGCTATGAAACCAGCGATGTTGATAGCGTTATGAACGGAAATATTGACCCTTTTTTGAAAGCCTTCTTGATGATGATGGGACAAAAAGAAGAGGAATAGTTATCCGTTTTCAGTTAACTGTGGCCAAAAACTCAAACTTGAAACTAAATATTTAAAGATTATGATAAAATGGGCAGATGTAATTCATTTTACAAATAAAGGAAATCCAACTCCTGAGAAAAGAGTTGAGAAAACAGAAGCAGAATGGAGACAACTTTTAACTGCTGAAGAATATCAGGTAACACGTTTAAAGGGTACTGAAAGATCTTTTAGTTCTGAACTTTGCAGTTTATTTGACCCCGGAATCTATGAATGTAAGTGTTGTGGCACTTTGCTTTTTGATGCAAGTGAAAAATTTGAATCAGGAACGGGTTGGCCATCATTTACACAACCAATTCAGGAAAATGCAATCGCATATAACGCTGATAAATCATACGGAATGATTCGTGTTGAAGTGGTCTGTAATGCCTGCGATGCACATTTGGGGCACGTATTCCCGGATGGTCCGGAACCAAGCGGTTTACGTTATTGCATCAATGCCATTTCTCTTTCTAAAGCAAAAATATAATTAAAATTTTTAGTTTAAAAAGCGATTCTTTTCAATTAAAAGAGAATCGCTTTTTTATCCCTATCAATACTTTTTCCCTGGTATTAATTCCACTCATAGATTTACCTTTTTAAAAATTTATCTTACCAAAATCCTTCTTAAAAACAAACAAGATAAAATTTAGCTTTTTTTTAGGTATACGGTTATTATTTAAATTCTTAGTCCCTGAAACAAATCAAAATCATTGGCTCTGCAATCTGTATAAAAAAAGCAAAAATATTTTTTATTGAAAAAACACAGTGGTTTCAAAAGCTACAATTGAATAAAAATTGGTTCAATAAAATTATAACAATGATAATCAATAGAATATACTCAATTGTTTATATTTAATAGTAAAATCTAATGAGATAAAACCAAATTTTTAAGATTGATAAAATTGCAAAACGATTAAAAATTTAATAGAAAAAATGTTAAAATTGTAATATTTAAGCTGTTATTTAAAATATTTTTAAAAAAACGTAAAAGTAATATTAGGTAATTAAAAAGGAATTGATTTTATTTGGCAAATAATAACCTATAAATCAATTAATTCATTAGATGAAATCCTATTCAATTCAAGAAATTAACGAAGTTATAAAAGGTGTAATTTATGGCACTACTTCCCAATGTATTACTGCTACAGAGCAATTAGAAAAAGCTACCACTTCTGAAATCTCATTTATAGGAAATAAAAAATATGAAAAATTATGGGAAGGATCAAAAGCCTCAATTGCAGTTGTTAATGAAGATATTTCAATTGAACCCGGAGAAAATCGCGCTTTTATTAAAGTGAAAAATGCCGATTTGGCGATGTCTCAAATTCTGGCACTTTTTGCTCCCCCTCCCCCTATTTTCCACAATAATATTCATAAAACAGCAACGATTGATGAAACTGCTGTTATTGGTGAAGGCGCAAGAATTGGAGCTGGCTGTTATATAGGTCCAAAAGTAGAAATCGGAGATAATGTTACAATCTATCCAAACGTAACCGTTTTAGATGAATGTACTATTGGAAAAAATACGATTATCTGGTCAGGAACAGTAATCCGTGAACGCTGTCATATTGGTAACGACTGTATTATCCATCCAAATGCAACAATTGGTGCAGATGGTTTTGGTTTCCGTCCATGCACTGAAAAAGGTTTGGTGAAAATTCCACAAATTGGAAATGTAATTATTGGAAACGGAGTTGAAATTGGAGCAAATTCATGTGTAGATCGTGGAAAATTTAGTTCTACTGTTCTTGGTGATGGGTGCAAAATTGATAATTTAGTTCAAATTGGGCATAATAGCAATTTAGGTAAATTTTGTATCATGGCCGGAAATAGTGGTTTAGCCGGTTCTGTAACTTTAGGAAATGGCGTTATTATTGGCGGAAGCGCTTCTATAAAAGATCATACTACAATTGGTGATGGTGCTATTGTTGGTGCCGGTTCTGGAGTTACCGGAGATGTTGCTGCCGGAAAAACCATGTTAGGATATCCTGCTGTTGAAGCTCGGGATGCTTTGAAACAATGGGCTATTTTAAAAAGAATGGTTTGCGATTCTAAAAAATAATTATAAAACTTGAAATATATAGGAAACAGAAGTTCGCTTCTGTTTTTTTGTTTTTGGAAATTTAAAAACCTTAAAAATTAACTTCTATTTTGTAAATTAGCCAACACTATTTTGTAAAAACATCAATTTCTCATGGATTTAAACTTCAATAAAAACGAAGATCACAATAAACTATTACTTTCCGAATTAAAACAAAAATTTGCCAAAATAAAATTGGGCGGAGGCGAAAAGCGCATTCAAAAATTACATGCTGAAGGCAAAATGACAGCCCGTGAACGTATTGATTATTTGTTGGATGAAGATTCTAAAAGTATAGAAATTGGCGGCTTCGTTGGAGAAGGTATGTATGCTGAACATGGTGGCTGTCCTTCTGGAGGAGTAGTAATCAAAATAGGATATATCAGAAGGAAACAGTGCATTGTTGTTGCTAATGATGCAACCGTTAAAGCCGGTGCCTGGTTTCCTATTACAGGAAAGAAAAATTTACGTGCGCAGGAAATTGCTATGGAAAACAGATTACCCATTATCTATTTAGTAGATAGTGCCGGTGTTTACTTACCGCTTCAGGACGAGATCTTCCCTGATAAAGAACATTTTGGACGAATCTTTAGAAATAATGCCCAAATGAGCAGTATGGGAATTACCCAAATTGCTGCCGTGATGGGAAGCTGCGTTGCCGGAGGTGCTTATCTTCCAATTATGAGCGATGAAGCATTAATTGTAGATAAAACTGGAAGTATCTTCCTTGCGGGAAGCTATCTTGTTAAAGCCGCTATTGGAGAAACCATTGATAATGAAACTTTAGGCGGAGCCACAACACATTGCGAAATCTCAGGTGTAACCGATTATAAAGCAAAAGACGATAAAGACGCTTTAGACAAAATAAAAAACATTGTAGATAAAATTGGTGATTACAATAAAACCGGATACAGCCGAATCAAAGCTGAAAAACCTGCTTTAGAACCTAAGGATATTTACGGAATCCTGCCAAAAGCCAGAAACGAGCAATATGACATGATGGAAATCATCAATCGATTGATTGACAATTCTAAATTTGAAGCTTATAAAGAGGGTTACGGACAAACCATAATTACCGGTTACGCCCGAATTGATGGCTGGGCCGTCGGAATTGTTGCCAACCAAAGAAAAGTGGTAAAAACCAAAAAAGGCGAAATGCAGTTTGGCGGGGTAATTTACTCGGACAGTGCGGATAAAGCGACCCGTTTTATTGCCAATTGTAATCAGAAAAAAATTCCATTGGTATTTATTCAAGACGTTACGGGTTTCATGGTGGGATCAAAATCTGAACATGGAGGAATTATAAAAGATGGTGCTAAAATGGTAAATGCTGTAAGCAATTCGGTTGTGCCAAAATTTACTGTTATTGTTGGAAATTCTTATGGAGCAGGAAATTATGCAATGTGTGGAAAAGCTTATGATCCAAGATTAATCTTCGCTTGGCCAAGTGCTGAACTTGCCGTTATGGGAGGAACTCAGGCTGCAAAAGTTTTGGCTCAAATTGAAGCTTCTTCGCTAAAAGCAAAAGGAGAAATTGTAGATGAAGAAAAAGAAGCAGAATTATTTAACAAAATAAAAGCACGTTACGATGAACAGACTTCTCCTTACTACGCTGCTTCAAGATTATGGACAGATGCTATTATTGATCCTTTGGACACACGTACCTGGATTTCTATGGGAATCGAAGCAGCCAACCATGCTCCGATTGAAAAACAATTTAATTTGGGTGTTATTCAGGTTTAGATTTAAGAATTCTCAGAACATTTTAAAGAAGTAAAAACTTATTTTTCAGCTACTTAAAATCATTATATCACTAATAATTAGTAACTTAGTATAATTTTAATTACGTAGTATCATGGAAAATGTAAAGAATTTAAATAAATGGGCAAATTCGCACACTTATTTACCAGTAGATTTAATACGCATTGTTTTGGGTGCTTTTTTGTTTATGAAAGGCATTTCATTTGTAACCAACGCTCAATATTTACATGATTTGATTTCTCCTGTTGATCAATATGGAGGAGGTATGTTTCTTTTACATTATATCGCTCCAGCCCACATGATTGGAGGTATAATGATTGCATTCGGGCTACTTACCCGTTGGGCGATTGCGGCTCAGTTACCCATATTATTTGGTGCCGTTCTTATAAATTTTATGGGGCGCATGCACTCAGAAAGTCTAATTTTAGCAATAGTAGTTTTATTACTTTGTATTTTTTTTCTGTTTTATGGAGGAGGAAAACATTCAGCAGACTATTATTTCAAAATGCAGCAATAACGTACCTTATCCTCACTGAATTAAATTTGAGGATAATTTTTTAAGAAGCAATTTGCTCTTTAAATTTCCGTTATTGTATTTTATGAACTAAATTCGCCACTGTGAATTGGATTCGTAAAACCGTTATTTTTGTATCACTTTTGATCATGGGATTTTTTGCTTCTCAGGCAAGCGAAATTGCTGTACAAAATATCGAAAGTCACAAAACAGACACCAATTTTTCTAAAGATTATGCAGATTCCTTAGCTTTTATTCAGCCACAATTCAATTATCAATTTGCTGCAAACATTAAAACAAGTCATACTGCTGTAATCAAATGGTTTGTATTAGCCGTTGCAACACATTATCAGGCAGTAAAATCAGCTTCAAATTTTACAAATCAATTTTTCATACAGAGCAAAAAGGTCTTATTGCTGCTCTATCCGTTCCATTTTTTCTGGTAAGTTAATACATGAAATTCTGATCAGAAGAATTCATTCTTCTAAAACAATAAACAGTTTCATCTGAACTGTTTATCATTTCATTTATTTATCTAATTAAAAAAACATGGAAACAATTGTAACCATAATTGGTATTGTGATTGCCATCATCGTCGCAATTCCAATCTATTATTCGGCCCGATCGAGCGCTGCAGACAAATCTAAAATTTTAACTATTAAAAAGAAATTCAATCCGACACATCCGGATGATTTCGATTTGACTGAATCTCAAAGCAACAAAACGCTTACTATAGATCAAAAACACAGAAAATTTATTTTAATGAATTTCAATCCGAATCAACAGGAATCAACGTTTTTAGATTTAAAAAGTGTATCATCCTGTAAATTGGTTTTGACTACCGATGGAAATTCAGACACGATTCTTAAAATTGATTTTGAATTTCAGGAAAAGGAAACTTCTAAAAAAGTTACAATACCATTCTATGATTTTGATGATGACCGCATCAAACAAATAAGCGCTTACCAGGATCATCTATTTGCAAAAAAATGGCTTAAAATCATCCAGGATTCTATTTAATTGTTAGTTATTTAATTCAGAAAAGAGGCTCATTCGTGAGTCTCTTTTTATTTGGGCCAATATGATATTTATCATTTTAATCTTTCTAATGACAAAGTAATTTTGGTATTCTAAAATGCTTTTTTATGGAAATTTCACTGACTCAAAAATACAATGTCCCCGGCCCTAGATACACCAGTTATCCAACGGTTCCTTATTGGAATGAAACCAATTTTACAACAGAAAAATGGACAGCATCATTTCAAAAAGCTTTTTCTGAAAGCAATTCACAACAGGGAATCAGTTTATACATTCATCTGCCTTTTTGCGAAAGCATATGCACTTTTTGCGGATGCAATAAACGAATTACAAAAAATCACGCCGTCGAAGAAACCTATATCAAAGCACTTTTGAAAGAATGGAGTTTGTACTGCAGACTCCTTCCTGAAAAACCAATTATAAAGGAAATTCATTTGGGCGGCGGAACTCCAACTTTTTTTTCTAAAAATAATTTAGAACAACTCATAAACGGAATTCTTTCTTTTGCTGTTAAAGCTGAAAAATATGAATTTAGTTTTGAAGGACATCCAAATAATACTACACACGATCAGCTTAAAAAACTATATGATCTGGGCTTTCGCCGTGTGAGTTTTGGTGTTCAGGATTATGCTGAAAAAGTGCAGAAAGCCATTCACAGAATTCAGCCCTTTCACAACGTGGCAAAAGTTACTTTTTGGGCTAAGGAAATTGGTTACACTTCTATTGGACACGATATTATTTTCGGATTGCCTTTTCAGACCATTGAAGATGTTGTAGATACTATCGAAAAAACCAATTCTCTCAAACCGGACCGACTCGCGTTTTACAGTTATGCGCATACACCCTGGATCAAAGGAAATGGTCAACGCGGATTCAACGAAGCCGACCTTCCAAAAGATGTCGAAAAAAGAAAATTATATGAAATTGGAAAAAAGTTGCTTTCCAAAAACGGCTATCAGGAAATCGGCATGGACCATTTTGCCTTAACATCAGACAGTTTATACAAAGCCACCCAAAATCAGGAGCTGCACCGTAATTTCATGGGTTACAGCGCATCCAAAACACAATTGATGATTGGTTTAGGTGTTTCTTCTATTAGTGACAGCTGGTATAGTTTTGCCCAAAATACTAAAAGTTTAGAAGATTATTATCAATTATTGGAATGGGATAAATTACCTGTTGTAAAAGGGCATATTTTAACCGATGAAGATTTGATTATCCGAAAACACATTTTGAATTTAACTTGTGAATTTGAGACTTCCTGGAATAATGAAGCTCTTTATTTTGAAGAATTACCTTTCGTTTTAATGGATCTAAAAGAAATGGAAAAGGATCAGTTAATTCTAATTGAAGAAAATAAAATCAGCATTACAGAAGCAGGAAAACCCTTTGTGCGCAACATTTGTATGGCTTTTGATTTGCATTTGAAAAGAAAATCACCGGAAACGAATTTGTTTTCGATGACGGTATAATATTTTTTTAGGCTGAGCTTATAAATAGCAAAATCAAGAACGTAACTTAATCATCCGATTTTCCTTCACAAATCGGATTTTTTTCACAAAAGTATTTAAATCTAAAATCTTTCAATGGCAATTAGGCGTATTCTGCACAAACAAACTCATATTAGAAGGAGAAACATAGGGAATACCCAAGCCTAAACCTCTTAAGATAAATAAAATCCCAATAATCACTGCAACATAAGGAATTGCCTTTTGAATTTTGTTTCGAAAAGGAAGTTTTATAAGGGAATGTATGTAAACGACAATTGTCATTAAAGGTAAAGTTCCTAATCCAAATAAAATCATGTATAGAACTCCAAAACTGGCACTCTGCATGGCAATAGCGCCAAATAAAGCGACATAAACCATTCCGCAAGGCAAAAAGCCATTTAATAATCCAATAGTAAAAAGTGATTTGTAACTGCGGTTTTTAAATTGATTTCCTAAACTTGATTTTATCTTTGAGATTATTTTGTAAACAGGTTTTGAAAAATTATATTTAGAAAATATTTTTTCCGGAATCAAAACTGCAATTATCATTGCGAAACCAATAAAAACAGACATTTTTTGCTGTAATCCTGCCAGAAAAAAACCTCTGCCTAATAACCCGAAAATGAATCCGATTGTGGCGTAGGCTGTTACTCTTCCTAAATGATACGTGATGATCTGAATTACTTTTTTAGCTTCATTTTGATGATCAACCGGAAGCATCATCGCAATGGGACCGCACATCCCAACGCAATGCAGACTGCTGATAAGTCCTAATATAAAAGCGGAATAGAGCATGATTTATTTTTTTAGCCACAGATTAATTTGATAATTTTGTCATTCCGTAGGAATCTTTAAAGTGTAAATCAACTGTGCGTTGAGATTCCTACAGAATGACAAAATTGTCTTTAAAACATTATTCATGAGTTTTCAATGGGTAAATCAATTTACATAAATAACCTCTTTGGTTAAATACTTTTTGCCTTCATATTGCCATTCCATATTGACATCCCAACGTCCTTTAATCATTTTTTTCTGTGGAATGACTAATGAAGAATTTACCAACGTAATCTTTGTATTAAAATCAAACTTTTTGTTTGATGGTCGATAAAGCAGCACATTTCCTTTGACTTTGTCATTTTCAAAAATGTTCGGAAAAGTAACTTTCACCCCTTCTTTACTGTAAGTTATTGATGGTTTTTGCTGCAGATCATGTGCATTTTGAACGCGTGCCATTTCTTCCTGAAAATGCGAATCGTGTTTGTAATATTCTTCTACAACCAAATCATTATCATATTTGCTGTTCGATTGCACTTCAAAAACAAAATATAAAATAAAGGTCATAAACAATGCAAATGCAATGACAATTCCGTTTCCCCAATTTATTTTCATGGTAGTAGTAGTATTTAATTAAAACTTCTTGGACCTAAAAAGTTTGTAGTAGTAGTTTGAAGTAATTCCTTGCTATTGTAAACGCCAATTTTAACCTTTGTTTTATCACTTTCTAATAAGTCCTCATCAATTTCTATAAATAATGTTCCTTGCGAAATCCCTTCTTTTTGTATTTTAAAATGTGCTTTTCCAACATTTTTAATTTCACCTTTCTTATCAATCAATTCAAAATGAATATCGCTGTAATCTTTCATTGTTTTGTTTACGATTTTATACGTGTAAACGTTACTAATTTTATCGCCTTTGTGCTGAAACAATTGTCCCGGCAAACGTAAAATAATAGCTTCGACATTGGTTCTTAAAAACAGCATTCCGACAAAAACACTCAATAAAATGAATAGCACAGCTGTGTATCCTTTCATTCTTGCTGTGAATTTAAAAGGCTCTTTTCTGGCTATTTCATCTTCAGAAGCATAACGAATAAGCCCTTTCGGCAAACCAACCGTTTCCATGATTGTATCACATTCATCGATACAGGCTGTGCAGTTGGTACACTCCAACTGAGTTCCGTTTCTAATGTCAATTCCCATTGGGCAAACATACACGCACTGATGACAATCGATACAATCTCCTTTTCCGGTTGCAGTTCTGTCTTCTTTTTTATTAAACTTGGCGCGTCCCTCTTCCTTTTCTCCACGTACAAAATCGTATGATACATTAATCGATTTATTATCTAAAAGCACACCCTGCAATCTTCCATAAGGACAGGCAATAATACAAACCTGCTCGCGAAACCAGACAAATACAAAATAAAAAATGCCTGTAAAAATAAGTAAAGCAATAAAATTACTTGCCTGCGAAACAGGTCCTTCTTCGATCATTAGAAACAAAGCATTACTACCCACCAGATAAGCCAGAAAAACATTGGCAATTCCGAAAGAAATCAGAAAAAACACAAACCATTTGAAAACTCTTTTGCGAATTTTTTCTAAATTCCATTCTTGTCTCGCCAAACGTGACTGAGAACCGCGGTCACCATCAATCCAATATTCAATTCGGCGGAAAACCATTTCCAGAAAGATGGTCTGTGGACATATCCAGCCACAAAAAATTCTCCCAAAAATAACCGTAAACAAAATAACAAACACAACGCCAACGATCATAGATACTACAAAAAGATAAAAATCCTGTGGCCAGAATGGAAAACCAAAAATATTAAACCGACGTTCCATAATATTGAACATCATAAATTGATTTCCGTTAACTTTTATAAACGGATTAGCAATTAAAATAGCCAATAAAATATAACTGACCATCTTTCGGTATTCATAGAACTTACCAGACGGTTTTTTAGGAAAAATAAATTTTCGATTACCGCTTTCATCAAGTGTTCCAATGGTATCTCTAAAAGCTTCGTCTGGTAAATTTGACATGATTATTATTTTTTAATTGCTGTACTATCTTTTGGTTTACCTGCAGCATTATCCGTTTTTGGAGCACTTTCATCTACCCAAATTTTACCTTCAGCTTCTTTTGGTTCTTTTGGATTACTTCCTTGTAAAGACAGAATATAACTTGCTACTTTTTGAATTTCTTTTGGCTTTAAACCATTAGTTTTCCAGGAAACCATTCCTTTTCCGTCACGTCCCCCATTGGTTATGGTATGAAAAACATTTTTTATTCCACCTCCTAAAATCCAATGATCATCAGTAAGATTTGGACCAATTTGTCCACCGGCATCTGCTCTGTGGCAAGCTGCACAATTCATCATAAAAATCTCTTTACCAGCGGCTAGGCTAGGTTCATCTGTCAATAAAACAACCGTTTTTTCGTCCATCAAATCCGGAGCCGTTTTAAGATATTCCTCTACATCATTTTTTGCCTGAGCCATTTCTTTTTTCAATTCAGTTTCCTGATTATCGGCCCCAAAAACCTCATAACGGGCAAAATATACGACTCCAAAAATAATCGTCCCATAAAATAAATAGACCCACCAGGGTGGTAAATTATTGTCCAGTTCTTTGATGCCATCGTAATCATGATGCATCAACAACTCCCCCTCCTTTTCAATTGGTTCAGTCTTGGTTAGTTTATGCATGAGGTTTTTATACCAACTGCTTTCTTTTAAACTTAGACTATCTTCATATTCTAATTTTGCCTTTTCTTCTGGTGACATTAATTGATACATTACCCTATTTACAGCACTTAGCGTAATTTCGATAGCAATTAAAATAAACAGGAACACAAACAAAAAGACAGAAACCATTGGGTACTTTACAAAAGCAGGTCTGTCGCCTGAATCGATAAAGTATTCCATCAAAACAAAAACGATGAAGAAAATCAATGGTAATCTTACATATACTGGAAAAAACTTTTTCATCTTAATTATCTTTTGAAATTGTACTAAGTCCTTCATTTAAAGGGATTTCACTCATTTCCTCAATTTTATCTTTTTTATAGGAGAACACCCAAAAACCTAAGCCTACAAAAAAGAAAAAGAAAATCAGAAGAGAGATAATCGGGTAAATTTCTATCCCCGATATCGTCTCCATATTGTGTTTTATTTGCTCAAACATAATCCAGTTATTTAGAAATTTCTTTTACTTTAATATCAGTTCCAAGTCTTTGTATATAAGCAATTAAGGCTACAATTTCTCTTTCATTCATCGGAACAAATTTTTCTCCTTTAGCTGTTGCTCTCTTTTTACTTTCTTCATAGCTTTTTACAAAATCCGGATCATTTTCAAGATTTTTTTCTATCGAAATGGCCTGAGCTCTCAAGTTTTTTAAACCATTAGCAACTTCAGCATCTGAATAGGGAACCCCTAATGAAACCATTGCCTTCATTTTCTTCTGAGTCAATGAAATATCCATTGCTTCGTTGTCAAATAACCATTTATATCCTGGCATGATCGAACCTGCAGAGGTACTTTGCGGATTCCACATATGATTGAAATGCCAGTTATCATTATATTTACCGCCTACTCTTAGCAAATCCGGTCCTGTACGTTTTGATCCCCAAAGGAAGGGATGATCATACACAAATTCACCTGCTTTTGCCTGTGGACCATATCGCTCAACTTCACTTCTAAATGGGCGGACAGATTGTGAGTGGCACCCAACACAGCCCTCACGGATATATAAATCACGGCCTTCCAGTTCTAAAGGTGTATATGGCTTTACACTTGAAATTGTTGGAATATTCGATTTTACCATAATCGTTGGTACAATCTGAATAATACCTCCAATTAAAATAGCGATTGTAGCTAAAATGGTCAATTGAATTGGTTTTCTTTCTAACCAGGAATGGAATTTTTCTCCATTAATTCTACTGCTTTTAATACTTTGTAAAGCTGGAGCCTGAGCCAATTCGTCTTCTATAGGATTTCCTGCTCTTATGGTCATGATAATATTATAAACCAATATCAGCATCCCGATAAGATACAGGGTACCTCCAATAGCTCTCATCCAGTACATGGGCATAATCTGCGTAACCGTTTCAAGGAAATTCCCATAGGTTAAAGTACCATCAGGATTGAATTGTTTCCACATTGAAGCCTGCAGAAAACCTGCCACATACATGGGTACAGTATACAAGATGATTCCTAAAGTTCCTATCCAAAAGTGAAAATTGGCTAGTTTCTTTGAAAACAAAGCACTTTTTGTCATTCTGGGAATCAGCCAGTAAATGATACCAAAAGACATAAATCCGTTCCACGCCAATGCGCCTACGTGAACATGTGCAACGATCCAATCTGTGTAATGTGCTATTGCGTTTACATTTTTTAATGAAAGCATAGGGCCTTCAAAAGTGGCCATTCCGTATCCGGTAATAGCTACAACGAAGAATTTCAAAACTGGTTCTTCACGAACTTTATCCCAGGCTCCTCTTAATGTCAGAAGTCCGTTGATCATTCCTCCCCAGGAAGGGGCAATAAGCATTATAGAAAATGCAACACCTAAATTTTGAGCCCAATTTGGTAAAGCCGAATACAATAAATGGTGAGGGCCTGCCCAGATATAGATAAAAATTAAAGACCAAAAATGGATAATTGAAAGCCGATAAGAATATATAGGACGATTTGCTACTTTAGGAATAAAATAATACATCAATCCTAAAAATGGAGTCGTCAGGAAAAAAGCTACTGCATTATGACCGTACCACCATTGTACCAAAGCATCCTGAACACCCGCATAAACGGAATAACTTTTCCATGCCGAAACAGGAATTTCAATATTATTGAAAATGTGTAAAACTGCAACCGTAACAAATGTAGCAAGGTAAAACCAAATGGCAACATACAAATGACGCTCTCTCCTGCGTAACATCGTACCAATCATATTGATACCCATTACAACCCAAATCAAGGCAAGAACAATATCAATAGGCCATTCCAGTTCAGCATATTCTTTTGATGAAGTATACCCTAATGGTAATGTGATAGCTGCTGCCACAATAATAAGCTGCCAGCCCCAAAAGTGCAAATTGCTCAAAAAATCACTAAACATTCTGGCTTTCAGCAACCGCTGTAAAGAGTAATACATTCCTGCAAAAAAGGCATTTCCTACAAAGGCAAAAATTACCGCATTCGTATGTAAAGGTCTTAATCGCCCGTAGCTTAACCACGGTATTCCGTCAGTAATGTTGGGAAAAAGATACATAACCGCGAGGGTTAGTCCTACTAACATTCCCACTACCCCAAAAAGGATGGTAGCGTAAATAAATTTCTTTACAATTTTGTTATCATAATAAAACTGTTCCATAATTATACTTGTTTTTCTTCGGTTTTTGTTTGATTATTTTGGGAGTTTATTTTCGTTTCGTCATCGAAAAGCATTCTGACTGATGGGGTGTAATCATCGTCATACTGCCCCGATTTAACTGCAATTATAAAAGCAATAAAAAATCCGATTGCAACGAAGATACTGACTGAAATCAATAGGTAAATGACACTCATATTCTTGATCTATACAGGCAAAATTAGTCTCTTACTTATTCTTAAAATATGATATTTATCATAATAGGATGACATCCTGATTTATTTTTGATTTGCATAAAAATTACTCATCAGAGTTACAAAACTGACAATCGTAATAGTGCTCAAAGGCATAATAATTGCAGCTACCAGTGGCAATAAATTTCCTGTTATGGCAAAACCTAAACCGACAACATTATACAGCAATGAAAGCATAAAACTCATCTTGATTATACGAATGGATTTTTGAGATAATTTCAGAAAATAATCCAAACGGGAGAATTCGCTGGCATCCAGAATAGCATCACAGGCAGGAGAAAATACATTGACATTTTCTGAAATTGAAATTCCAATATTGCTTTGTGCAAGTGCTCCGGCATCGTTTAATCCATCGCCAACCATCATTACATTCAATCCTTTTTCTTGTAATTGTTTGATATAGTTGAGTTTTTGCTCCGGTTTTTGGTTAAAAATGAGTTGTGTATTTTTAGGTAAAATGGTTTCGAGATTGGGTCTTTCGCCATCATTGTCTCCGGAAAGTACTTTTATCTGATAATTTTGACTTAAATCAACAAACAATTTTTCTAGGCCTTTTCGGTATTGATTTTCAAAAATGAATCTGCCGTAATATGTTCCATCAATTTTAATGTGAAGTGCAGTTTTTTCAGTTTCTACAGTTTCTAAATCTGGTGCAGTAACAAATGTTGCCGAACCTATTTGAACCGCTTTATTATCAAAACTGCCCTGAATTCCTTTGCCTGTTATTTCCTGAAAATCATCAATTCTAATCTTTTTTATTTCAGGTAAGAAATCATACAACATTCGGCTTAAAGGATGATTGGAAGCCCGAAGCACATTTTTTATAACAATATTATTTTCATCCGAAAGTGGATTTCCCTGGTAAATAATATTGGATTTTTTATTGGTCGTAATGGTCCCTGTTTTATCAAAAACAATAGTATCTACTTTTGCTAATTGTTCTATAACTAAAGCATTTTTAAGATACATTTTTTGTTTACCCATAATTCTGAGAACGTTGCCAAAGGTAAATGGTGCAGTTAAGGCAAGCGCACATGGACAAGCCACAATCAATACAGCGGTAAAAACAGTAAAGGCAGTATTGGCTTCTACAAAAATCCAATATCCAAAACCGGCAAATGCTATCAGCAGTAAAATTGGGGTAAAATACCGACTGATGGCATCTGTAATAGTTTTGTGTTTTTGAAATACTTTTTTCTGAAAAATTTCATTGCTCCACAATTGTGTCAGATAACTTTGTGAAACGGAATGCAAAACTTCCATTTCTATTACTTTTCCAATTTGTTTTCCTCCGGCAAAAACTTTATCGCCTGATTTTTTTGTAATAGGAACGGCTTCTCCGGTAACAAAACTATAATCGATTTCGACTTTTTCGCTAATTAAAACACCATCAACAGGAATTAATTCCTGATTACGAATCAACAATCGGTTTCCTTTTTCAATATCATAAACCGGAACGCTTTCTTCTGATGAATCTGAATTGATTCGGGTTACTGCAATAGGAAAATAGGATTTAAAATCGCGTTCAAAACTTAAAAAACTATAGGTTTTAGTCTGGAACATTTTTCCCAAAAGCATAAAGAAAACCAGACTCGCCAAACTATCAAAAAAGCCTGGTCCGTTATCCATTAGCATATCATATGTACTTCGAATAAACATGACGATAATACCTAATGCAATCGGAATATCAATGTTTAACATTCTGGTTTTAATGCTATGATAAGCAGAAATATAATACCCACTTGCTGAATAGAGAAAACTGGGCAATGCCAGAATAAAAATCAAAAACCTGAAAAAAGGTTTATAATTGTCCAGCCAGAACTCCCTTATTTCGAAATATTCCGGAAATGAAAGCAACATGATATTTCCAAAACAAAAAAAAGCAACACCTAATTTATAAGTCAGGCTTCTGTCAACATTTGTCTTTCCAGTTTCATAGTTTTCCAAACTAATGTAAGGTTCGTAACCGATAGAGCCCAATAAATAAACCACATCCTTAAGTGAAATTATATTTGAATCGAATGTGATTCGTACTTTCTTTTCATGAAAATTAACTTCTGATGTACTTATTCCAGTTTCTATTTTATTGAGGTTTTCTAAAATCCAAATGCAGGAACTGCAATGAACATTCGGAATATTTAAGGAAACAATAGCCTTGTTTCCTTCCTGAAACTCCAGTAATTTTGAAATAATCGATTCATTATCTAAAAAATCATATTTACCCTGAATATCTTGTGCACTTGCTCCCGGAGATTTTTCAAAATCATAGTAAGAAGTTAAATTGTGAAGACTGAAAATTTCATAAACCGTTTTACAGCCCTTGCAGCAAAAATCTTTTTGATCAAAATGAATTATTTTATTTTCAGGAATGGTCAATCCACAGTGAAAACAACTTTGCCCAATCATAACTTTTCTTTTTTTACTATGCAAAGGTTATAATAGCAAAAGGTTATAAATATGATATTTATCATAAGTGAGCCAAAAAAATTAATGAGATTTACTATTCAGAAAGATTATTTTCTATAACTTTTCAGATCGCATTGAAGGTATCAAGTCGAATTATTGTTAATTTTGCAGTAAATAAATTTTACTATGAACAAATGTGACCAATGTATTGTAAGGCAGCTTAGTTCCCTTAAAGCGCTTAATAAAGAAGAAGTCATACAATTGGCTAATAGTAAAACGACCCACAAAATAAAAAAAGGAGAAGCTATCTTTGAAGAAGGAGAAGTAACCAATGGTGTTTTCTGTGTAAAAGACGGTATTGGTAAACTTTCTAAACTAAGTGCCAACGGAAAAGACCAGATCATAAAACTCGTAAAATCTGGAGAACTTTTAGGGCAGCGCTCGATGATCAGCAACGAGCCGGCCAATTTATCGGCTAAAGCTGTAGCAGATATGGAAGTTTGTTTTATTCCTAAATCAGAAATTATTCATTTCTTTAATAACAACAACCAATTTTCGTTAAATCTGATGCAATCTGTTTGTGAAGATTTGAAAGAATCTGAAAATGATAAAATTGCACTGGTACAAAAAACAGTAAAACAACGTTTAGCCGAAACCTTACTGCATTTACACGATGCTTTTGGTGAAAACACAGATAAGACTTTGCAAGTTCAGCTTACACGAGAAGAATTAGCCGGTATGATCGGTACGGCTACCGAAAGCTGTATCCGCTTACTTTCTGATTTTAATAAATTGGAATTAATAGAATTGGTTGGTAAAAAAATTGTTCTCAAAAATGTAAAAGCCTTAAAAAAACTGGCTGAACAATTATAGCTTTTTCGCTTCATTCCAAAATACATCCATTTCTGCCAAGGTCATATCCATCAAAGGTTTTCCTAATTCTCCAGCTTTGCTTTCTAAATACTGAAAACGCTTTATAAATTTTTTATTGGTTCGTTCTAAAGCATCTTCGGGATTTACATTTAAAAATCTTGCATAATTTATCATCGAGAATAAAACATCTCCAAATTCGGCTTCAATTTTATCCTGATCTCCGGATTTAACCTCAACTTGCAGTTCTTCCAGTTCTTCCTTAACTTTATCCCAAACCTGATGTGGTTCTTCCCAATCAAAGCCAACGCCTTTTACTTTGTCCTGGATTCTGCTAGCCTTTACCAAGGCGGGTAAACTTCGGGGAACCCCTTCTAGAACTGATTTTTTACCCTCTTTGAGTTTTAGCTTTTCCCAATTTTGTTTTACTTCTTCTTCATCTTTAACCACAGTATCGCTGTAAATATGAGGATGACGATGTATCAGTTTTTCACAAATTTCATTACATACATCAGCGATGTCAAAATCATTTGTTTCAGAACCTATTTTGGCATAAAAAATAATATGCAAAAGCAAGTCTCCAAGTTCTTTTTTAACTTCATTCAGATCATTATCCAGAATAGCATCTCCCAATTCATAAGTTTCTTCTATGGTTAAATGTCTCAATGTCTGTAAAGTTTGCTTTTTATCCCAAGGACATTGTTCACGCAGTTCATCCATTATAATTAACAACCTTTCGAAAGCTTTAAGCTGAAGTTCCTTGCTCATATTATTATTATTTTTTTCTAAAACCCAATAGTGTAAAAGTAAAAAATCCTGTCAAGAAAACATCTTAACAGGATTAATATATTTGAATGTAAAGACTCCTATTCTTCTTTTTTAGCTTTTGTTTTTTTAGCAGGTGCTTTTTTTGCAGGCTCTTCTACAGCAATATCTTCAGATGTTGAAGTGGCTGCAGGAGCTTCATCAGTTACTAAACCTTTTGCCTGAAGCATATTATACCAGTTTAATATTTTTTTAATATCAGATGGATACACTCTATCTTCATCATATTCAGGCAAAATTTCTTTGAAATAAGCTGTTAATTTTGCATTATCTTCTTTATGTGAAATTGCCTGACCTTTGCTTTCTTTAACCGCAATACGCTGCATTACTTCTGTCAAAGGTTTCTCGCCTTCGTAAGTATAAATTGAAATTTCAGACAATAAACTTACGTTGCTTTTTAAGTTTACAGTAATTTTTTTTCCGTCTAATAATGATTCTGCCACAAAGCCTGTACGAGTTTGTACTTTCAATACGTATAAACCCGGTTTCCCAGAAATGGCTAAAATTTTCTCTAAATTCATGTTTATTAAATTAGTATTAAGAATTTGCTGTATTATATTATCTTCCTTTTTTAGCGGATGCAAATTTCATTCTGTATTCCTGAAAAGTTTTACCTTCGGTAATGTTTTTTAATTTCTTCTGAATTAAACGTTTTTTTAGAGATGATATTTTATCTGTAAATAAAATCCCTTCAATGTGGTCATACTCATGCTGAATAACCCTTGCAATCAAACCATCGAAAACTTCTGTTTTCATAACAAAATCTTCTTCACAATATTCAATTGTTACGGTTGGTTTTCTATATACATCTTCTCGAACGTCAGGAATACTTAGGCAGCCTTCATTAAAGCTCCATTCTTCTCCTTCTTCCTGAATAATTTTAGCATTAATAAATGTCTTTTTAAAACCTTTTAAATCCTTTTGTTCCTCCTCTAGTAAATCTTCATCATCACTAAAAGGAGTTGTATCAATTACAAATAAACGAATTGCTATACCTACCTGCGGTGCAGCAAGTCCTACACCGTAAGCATTGTACATAGTCTCATACATATTTGCAATAGTATCTTTTAAGTTTGGATAATCCGGCATAATTACCTCACCAACTTTTCTTAAAACAGGATCCCCATATCCTACAATTGGTAAAATCATCTATATTGTTTTATTTTATTTACTGAAAACGTTGATTTAATCAATGAATTCAGTAGGCAAAAATAGTAAAAAAAGTGAATGAACATTTTAAAATAATATATTAAATGCCATTTTTCAATTACTGTTAAAATCAAAACTATAATTGTGCCAAATTAATTCGTACAATTCTTACCTTTGTCTGTAAACCAATTTATATGCTTGAACGTATTGCAAAATTCACCAACAGTACTTCTTTTTTAAACGCCACAAAAGTAACCATTGCTTCAGTAGTACCTGTTTTAATTTTGAATTTTTTAGGATCTTTTGAAATTGGATTCACCATTGCTTTGGGTGCTTTTTTTACCTATCCGAGTGATATACCAAGTACCTTGACGCATAAAATAAAAGGACTGATTGTCGCTTCTTTAATTGTCTCCGGGGTTAATTTATTAATTAATTTTGTGTATCCTTATCCTTATCTATTTTATCCTTTTCTGGGATTTTTGCTTTTTTTATGTTCCATGATATCTGTTTATGGACAACGGGCAACTTTAGTTTCCTTTTCAGCGTTAATTTCTATTTCTTTATCATTTGGACATTTACATGAAGGATGGGAAGCTTTTGAATACTCAGGTTATATCTTTATTGGAGGAATTTTGTATTTAATTGTTTCTCTTATTTTTCATTTTGTACAACCTTATAAATATATTGAACTTGAAATTGCAGAAGCAATTAAATTAACTGCAAAATACTTAAAGCTAAGAGGCGATTTATGGAGTCCTGAAGCGAACAGAAAAACAATCATTGAAAAACAATTGGGTATACAGGTAAAACTAAATGAAATTCATGAAGATTTGCGAAAGGTACTTATTGGAAACCAAAGCAGCTCTGCGACTACAAGTCAAAACCGAAAGATGTTACTTGTTTTTATTACTTTGGTTGAAATACAGGAATTGGCTTTATACACTTCTTTTGATCACAGCAAAATTCATGAAAAATTCAATAAACATCCAAATGTTTTACGAACTTATCAAAATGTAGCTTATAAACTCGCCTCAACTTTAAAAAAAATTTCAAAAAATGTTCATCATATAGCCTTGTATGTTGACAAACAAGATTTGAAAAATGAACTTGATGCCCTTGAATTTGCCATATTTGACTACGAAAAAACATTAGGTAAAGAAGAAGCCGGTGAAGGAGTCCTGATGCTTACCAACATGTTGAAATATGCTAAAAATCAGGTTGGAAAGATAAAAATTATTCAGCGCGCACTTTCTCTTGCCATGCAGTCTTATAAATTAAAAGATAAAGATAAAGAGCTCGAAAAATTTTTGACTCCACAATATTATCCCTTGCGTACATTGACTGAAAATTTGAGTTTCTCCTCATCAATTTTCAGACATTCAGTTCGATTAACCATTACTATTCTGATAGGTTTTATTATTGGGAAATTTTTGCCGTTTCAGAATGTATATTGGATTTTATTGACCATCATAGTAATCATGCGACCTGGTTATGGTTTAACCAAAGAGCGTTCCTATAATCGTATTTTCGGTACTATCTTAGGGGGATTACTTGCATTTGGAATTGTTTCAGTTGTACAAAACCATGTAGCTTTGAGTATTTTTTCAATTATTTGTATGCTTCTTGGAATTTCTTTCACACAGATCAATTACAAGATCAGTGCTACCTTCGTGACGATGTATGTCGTTTTTATTTACGGGATTTTAGTCCCGGATGTTGTTGAAGTAATTCAGTTCAGGATTTTAGATTCATTAGCCGGAGCCATTTTAGCTTTTCTTGCCAATCAGTTTTTATGGCCGGCATGGGAATTTATTAATACACCAATACATATTGAAAATTCAATTCGCGCCAATCGGGTTTATCTTAAAGAAATTGCGGATTTTTATAATAAAAAAGGAGAAATACCTACTTCTTACAGATTAGCCAGAAAAAATGTTTTTATAGAAATTGGGAACTTAATGACGTCTTTTCAGCGTATGATGCAGGAGCCAAAATCAAAGCAAAAAACGCTTCCGTTGGTCAATAAATTAGTGGTTTTAAATCACTCTCTACTTTCGGCTTTAGCTTCCTTATCAACCTATATTCAATCACACCAAACCACATCAGCTTCAGAATCATTCAATTACATCATTAAAACCATTTTATTAAATTTAGATCATTCTATTTCGACTTTAAAAAATGAAACCCTCCTAACCGATACTTTTTTTGGTAAGGAAGATGTGACTTTACAATTTGAAGAAATGAAACGCAACAACTTGACTCGTTTAGCGACAGATAAATACCTGGATAAAGAAACAAGACAAGCTCAAATGCAAGAAGCTCAAATGGTAATTGAGCAACTGATCTGGATGAGTAACTTGGCTGAAAAAATATTAAAAATCACGAAAGACTTTAAAGCAACAAATCCAGATTAATTCATCTGGATTTGTTGCTTTATATAAAGTAAATTGAAAAAATTACTTATTTTAATTTTAAAACTTCAGAAGTTTGTTTTCTAATTTCTGTTAAAAGCTCAGGTTTATCGTTTAAAGTTTGTCCGTAAGAAGGAATCATATTTTTTAATTTTGCTTCCCACTCCGGTGTTTTAATTTTATCTGAAAAACATCTGCCAATCAAATCAACCATAATTGAAACTGCCGTAGAAGCTCCTGGAGACGCTCCTAACAAAACTGCTAAAGTTCCGTCATGTGTATTGATTACTTCTGTTCCAAATTCTAAAACTCCACCTTCTTTTTCATCTTTTTTGATAACCTGAACACGCTGACCAGCTTTCTCCAAAACCCAATCCTTAGATCGTGCTGTTGGCAAATATTCACGCAGAGCTTTAATTCTGTCTTTTGGAGACTGACGTACCTGCTCAATTAAATATTTAGTCAAAGGAATATTATGAAATCCCGCTGATAACATTGGTATTAAGTTGTTTGCTTTTATGGATAAAGGCAAATCTAAATAAGATCCGTTTTTTAAGAAACGAGTTGAAAATCCTGCAAAAGGTCCAAAAAGCAAAGCTTTTTCCCCATCGATTACACGAGTATCAATATGTGGAACCGACATTGGAGGAGCTCCAACACTTGCTTTTCCATATACTTTTGCCTGATGTTTAGCGATAACATCAGGGTTCGTACATTTTAACCATTGACCACTTACCGGAAAACCTCCATAGCCATTTCCTTCCGGTACATTTGCTTTTTCCAATAATGGTAATGAACCTCCTCCGGCACCAATAAATACAAATTTGGTATATGCCTTACGTTTTTGTCCTGTTGCAATATCCGTTATTTTAATTCTCCAAGTTTTATCATCATTTTGTCTTAATTTTTTGACCTCATGATTAAAATACAAAGACACACCATCTAATTTTTCTAAATAATTAAACATACTTCTGGTCAAAGCACCAAAATTCACATCGGTACCTATTGCCATACTAGTTGCTGCCAGTTTTTCGTCAGGCTGTCTTCCTTCCATTACAAGTGGCATCCATTGTTTTAATTGCTCAAAATCAGTACTAAAAAGCATTTCAGCAAATAACGGATTTTTTTGTAAAGCCTCAAAACGTGTTTTAAGGTATTGAACATTTTTTTCTCCCCATACAAAACTCATGTGAGGCACACTTTTAATAAAATTTTCAGGTGAAGGAACCTTATTTTGCTGTACCAAATAAGACCAAAACTGACGTGAAATCTCAAAAGACTCGGCAATACTAATGGCTTTTTTAGGATCTACTGAGCCATCAGCCTTTTCAGGGGTATAATTTAATTCACAAAAAGCAGAATGTCCGGTTCCTGCATTATTCCATGCATCAGAGCTTTCGGCTGCAGCAACATCTAATCTTTCGTAAATTTCTATCTTGATATCTGGTTGTAATTCTTTCAAAATTACCCCAAGAGTAGCACTCATAATTCCAGCTCCAATAAGCACTACTTCACTCTTAGAACGTATTGTATTGTCAGACATAACACTATTTTATTTTAAAATGCAAAGGTACTTTTTATAATTTCAAAAAAAAACTATTTTTCGCATGATAAAAGTTAGAAAATCATATTTTTTTCTAAATAAAGTGAAATTTATAGGCCTAAAAGTTAAAAACGATTAGAAGAAAGATAGTCCTGAAGCATAATCGTTGCGGAAATTTCATCAATCAGTCCTTTGTTCTGACGCTGCTTTTTGCTTAGTCCGCTATCGATCATGGTTTGAAAAGCCATTTTTGAAGTAAAACGCTCATCTACACGAACCACTTTCATATCCGGAAAAATATTCGAAAAATGTGTTACAAAACCTTTTACAATAGAAGCACTTTCTGAAGGTTGACCATTCATTTGTTTTGGCTCGCCAATTAAAACTGCTTCCACTTTTTCTTTAGCAAAATAGTCTTTCAGAAAATCAATAACAGTATTAGTTGGGATAGTAGTTAATCCTGAAGCTATAATCTGCATTTCGTCGGTCACAGCAATTCCGGTGCGTTTTTGTCCGTAGTCTATAGAGAGAATTCTTGGCATTTTGTAATTTTTATCAAAGATAACTATTTTAATTTTCCGATTCTCAGCAACAATGGAAATGTAACTTTGTGATCATTCCTCTGCCACGTAGCCTTCAAATCATCGTAAATCAAATTTATCGGATTTTGATTGTTTTTTGAAATATAATGCTGCACCGAAGACCAAGTTTGAAGATATCCTATTAATGCTTCAAAAGTCCAGGTAAATTGATTTTGAAATTCCTGTACTGGAATTTCTTCAAATGGAAACGGAATTGTCTCATAATTTTTATCCAGATATTTTCTTTCCGAATCCCAATAAGATCCCACGATATCATAATAAAAATATCTCAAAATCTTATCTGAATCTGGATTCGTCGAAAACAATCCATAACCCATTACTGCAAAAACACCTTCCGGTTTTAATATTCGGTAGATTTCCTTATAAAACTCTTCAAAACCAAACCAATGTAGAGCCTGTGCTACTACGATTAAATCAAATTTCTGATTTTCGAAGGAAGTTTTTTCGGCAGATTCTTTACTATACATTATATTATAAGCCTGAATCGCATTGTCCAGTTGTTTTTGACTTATATCAGTAGCAAATACCTTTTCGAAATGAGTAGAAAGTTTATGTGCCACCTGGCCGTTTCCGGTGGCAAGATCAAGTGCTACCGCTTTTTTATTGACAAATGAAATTATGTATTCTATCATTTCCTCAGGATATTGTGGACGAAATTTAGAATAATCAGCCGCCTGTTTTGAAAAGTTATCTTTCATTAATTTCATTTTTATAATGATATTATAAATGTACACCATTTATATGTTAATCATCTTTTAGCAAACGCATAAGAGCAAAAAAATCCGTCCTGAAAAAACTCAGAACGGATTTTAACCTAATTTAAAAACAACTAAAAATTATTATTAATATGTTTATCTGCCAAATAATCTGCTAAAAAAACCTCTCTCCTCTTCTTCATCTTCTGCCTTCATTTCGTAATTAGAAAATTTTGACTGCGCTTTTTCATGCTCATAAATCAACTCTTTAATATATTCAATGTACGTTCTCTTTTTTTCTTCGAGAAAACCAATCAAATATTTTTCGCTAAACTCAACTCCACTGGCTGTTTCGATTTGCTGTAGCTTTTTATAAAGAGGTTCAATATGTAGTGAAATAACTTCCTGAGGTACAGATTGTCGTCTTGCAAAATAATTTACGATCACTCCTTTTTCATCTTTTGCAATTTCAAAATCAGTAATCACCCAATAATATCTTCCGGATTTAGCTAAGTTTTTTACAATAGCATGAAAGTTTTTTCCTTGTTTCAGGTTTTCCCAAAGCACTTTAAAAATAACTTTAGGCATATCCGGATGGCGAATAATATTATGTGGCTGTCCCATTAATTCATAATCCTCGTAACCAGAAACATCTACAAAAACTTCATTGGCATATTCTATAATACCAAAAGCATTTGTTTTGCTCATGATTACTTGTGTTTTGTCCCATGTGACTTCTTTGTCAATAACTGCTATTCGGGCTTGAAGCTGGTTTTCCTGATTCATAATGGCTTATTAGTTTATTTAAAATTATCTTTAATTCTTAACTATGTGAGGAATTATGATGCAAAACTAATCAGAACAAAAATTACCAAATCTGATTTTTATCATGTGATAACATTAAATAAAGAACATTTTTAGAGCCATTCTACACCTGAGAGAATTTCCAAATTAAACACAAAAAGTTAAATTTGTAACATTTTCAAACTGATTTACTTTTTTGATTTTATACAAATACCATATCTTTGCCAAAAATTAAACTTATGAATTCTTTACAGACTATAATTGAAAAAGCTTGGGAAAACAGAGCTTTATTACAGGAAGAAGCGACTACTAATGCGATCAGAGAAGTTATCGAATTATTAGATTCTGGAAAACTTCGCGTTGCTGAACCAAAAGGTGATGGATGGCAGGTTAACGAATGGGTAAAAAAAGCTGTTGTGATGTACTTCCCAATTCAAAAAATGGAAACATTAGAAGCAGGAATTTTCGAATACAACGACAAAATGTTATTGAAAAGAGATTATGCTGAAAAAGGAGTTCGTGTAGTTCCCGGAGCATCTGCCCGCTATGGTTCTTATATTTCAAGCGGTGTTATCATGATGCCAAGTTACGTAAACATTGGTGCTTATGTTGATGCCGGAACAATGGTTGATACCTGGGCGACTGTAGGTAGTTGTGCTCAAATTGGAAAAGACGTTCACTTAAGTGGCGGTGTTGGTATTGGTGGCGTTTTAGAGCCATTGCAAGCTGCTCCTGTTATCATTGAAGATGGTGTTTTTGTAGGTTCACGCTGTATTGTGGTAGAAGGTGTTCACGTAGGAAAAGAAGCTGTTTTGGGAGCAAATGTATGTTTGACCGCTTCTACTAAAATTATTGACGTTACTGGTGATGAGCCTGTTGAAATGAAAGGATTTGTTCCTGCACGTTCAGTAGTAATTCCTGGAAGTTATACTAAAAAATTCGCTGCAGGTGAGTTTCAGGTTCCATGTGCTTTGATTATCGGTACACGTAAACCATCAACAGATTTGAAAACTTCATTAAATAATGCATTGAGAGAATATGATGTAGCAGTTTAATTTAAATTCCAATATTTTAAATTCCAAATTCCAAACTATCAATTTGGAGTTTGGAATTTTTTATTTCAAGATCCATATGATTGGTGTTTATTTCCTGCCTATTTTTCTTTTCAAATATTTCTTCTTAGTAGTTTTTCTTTTGAATTGAGTAGTTTTTTCCAAAAGGATGGCATGTAATTTTTCTTCAGATTCATTGCTTAATTTGGCATATGCCTTCGCTATTACTTTTACCATCGTTTTAGATAACCACATTTTCTTAAAATTATCCATTCGTTTCTCGATAGATAAATTTTGGAAATTCATTCGGTTTAGATCTATGAGATAGAATTCATATTTACCAGAATCTTTTTTTACAACCAAAGTATTTCCAGGGGAATGGTCTAAAAAGTTAACTTTTGCTTCGTGCATTTTGAAAGTAAATTCTGCAAATTGTTCTAGAATTATATTACGCTCTAAAAATAACGGATCATGAATTAGTTCCCGAATTGTAAAATCATAATCTACTTGCTGTGAGATATAATAGCTGTCTTTCAAAAGTCCAAAACTAGTTCTATTTTCAATATATGCAATTGGAAAAGGAGTCAAAATAGCATGTTTAATCAAATATTTAGCATAATCAAAAGAACGTTTGGCTTTCGTGCTTCTAAAAAAAGAGTAAATAATTGATTTAAACCATCCCGGCTTTTGAAAAAATTTAATATTTACTTTTTCATCCCCAAGAAAGTTAGATTTTATAATATTTCGGGCACCCTTAACAATCAAGTCTCCATCAGTTAAAAAACCGGTAACCAGTTGAGGAATAGAATTTTCTTGATTTTTATATTTTGGATGAACGATAATTTTCACGATGTCTGAATTTATTTTGGTTTAAAAGTATAAAAAATAGTACTTTGCGGCAAGAAATAGTTTTATGAAGAAAGTTCTAATCATACAAAATAAGCGTATTGGCGATGTTTTAATCAGTTCCGTGATTGCTAATAATTTTAAAGCAAAATATCCGGATAGTGAAGTTCATTTTATGGCTTACGATTTTACTCATGGAGTAATTTTGAATAATCCAAATATTGATAAAATCATTTCTATCAATGATAAGGAATTAAAAAAACTCCCTGTTTTGTTTCAACTAATTCGTAAGATCAGAAAAGAAAAATACGATATAATTTTTGACCCTTATTCAAAAACACAAAGTAAACTTATTTGTAAGCTCTCAAAAGCTAAACAAACCATTGGCCATAAAAGCCGAAAAAAAATTGGCAATTGGGGATATTACACGCATCCTGTGACCATTTCTAAAGAAAAAACCAAAATTTGCGGAAAAGCAATTGAGGATAGAATTCATTTATTAAGCCAGGCAGGTAATTTTGAACCTATTAATTACGAACCGAAAATATTTTTAACCGAAGAAGAAAAAGAACAAGATTGGCTAAGCAAATATGCTGACAAGAAAGTTATTGTTTTAGGTATTTTAGGAAGCACTCCGCAAAAATCGATGCCGTATGAATATGTAGCCGAAATGGTAGATTTTATTACTTCAAAATATGATGTGAATATTCTTTTTAATTATGCACCGCATCAAAAGGAGCAAGCACAAAAAATCTATGAAATGTGCCAAAATAAATTCAATATCATTGTAGATATTTATGCCAAAAACATCCGTGATTTTATCAAATTAATGAACCAATGTGCACTTTTGGTTTCTAATGAAGGTGGAACGGTACACATAGCAAAAGCTTTAAACAAACCTACTTTTACAATTTTTTCTCCTTATGTAAACAAAGATCACTGGGCAAGTTTTGAAGATGGAAAATTTCACCACTCTGTACATTTACTGGAAATGAAACCTAATTTATTTGATAGTTTTACTTTTGAGGAACGCAAAAAAATAGAGAAAAATCCCGATGAACTATACAAGCAGCTAACTCCTGAAATGATACTTCCTGAATTGGGTAACTTTTTGAAAAACAATTTATAATAAAAAAGCAACCTTTAAACGGTTGCTTTTTTATTTACTATTCCAAAATCAGTCCATTTTTTCTTTTTAACTTTCGTTTCTTTTCGTATGTTTCTATTCTTGTTGATTGATTCCGGAGTAGCATAACCACGAGGATGATCAAGATGCAGGCAAGTTGTGCTGTATCGTATTTGTTTGGGTTTTATACCGTAATTAACCAATCGTTCTCCTAGTTCCCTGTCCTGGCCTCCATACTGCATGCGCTGGTCAAAACCATTAATAGCCAGAATATCTGCTTTCCAGCCGGAAGCATTATGACCATTCCAACTTGGAGTTGTAGGTGTCAAAAAGTTTAAAATTGAACTTTTTAAACCTGTTGCGCTTACTTTATTATTTTTGAAAGAGGATTTCATTCCGTTTTTCTTTAGCCAGGAAACATCAAAAGATTTTCCTGAATAAATATCATCTTTGGTGATATTTTGAGATAATTCCAAAGGTAATTTATGATATCCGCCCGAAAGGAAATAACCTTCTTCCCGAAACTTGATATGCTGTTCAACAAAGTCTGTACGCGGAATACAATCACCATCCGACATCATGATATAATCAGTCGTGCAGGCGAGTATCGCTTTATTTAAAATTTGTGATTTCTGAAAACCATTGTCTTCATGCCAAACATGAATAATTGGATAAAAAACTTCCTTTTTCAATTCTTCAATCAAGTCGAAAGTTTCCTGCCGTGAACCATCATCAGCAATAACCATTTCGAAGTTGCGATACGTTTGTGTATTGTAACCCCAAATGACTTTTTTAAGCCATTCAACAGAATTATAGGTGCTAATTATAACGGAAATATTCTTTTGCATAATACTGCAAAGATAACCCAAAATTGTTAATTTTGTTTTTCATAAAATAAAAAAATGAGCAAATTAACCGTAATAATTCCTACCTACAACGAGATTGATTATATAGAAGATGCCATCAAATCAATTGAATTTGCTGATGAAATTATTGTTATTGATTCTTTTAGTTCAGACGGTACGAAAGAAAAAGCAATAAAACTGGGATGTAAAGTTCTAGACAGGAAATTCGATAATTTTTCGAGCCAAAAAAACTATGCAATTGCTGAAGCTACAGGAGATTGGGTGTTGTTTATTGATGCTGATGAGCGGGTTTCTCAAAAACTGAAAATTGAAATTTTATCGGTCATTGAGAATGGAAAACATCAAGGATACAAACTTCAATTTCCTCATTTTTATATGAATCGTTTTCTATACCATAAAGTAGACAAAGTGGTTCGTCTGGTAAAAAATGATTCCATCTCTTTTTCAGGTGATGTTCATGAAAAACTCTTGTTTAAGGGAACTGCAGGTACTTTGAAAAATTTCATGATTCATTACACATACAAAGGACTTGCCCATCTGTTGCAAAAAAAAGATTCATATGCCTGGTTTCAGGCCAATACTGCTGTAAAAAAAGGAAAAAAAGCTGGCTATTTTCAATTAATATTCAAACCATTTTATCGTTTTTTTTCTTCTTATATCTTGAAAAGAGGTTTTATGGATGGTATTCCAGGTTTAGCATTAGCCAGTGTTAATGCTTATGGTGTTTTTTCAAGATATGCGAAGATTATTTTAATTGAGAAAGGTCTAAAATAATTTTAATTTCCCAAAACGTAATTTCAATTTAAACTTCAGCATATTATCTTCTCCTTTTATGTCGATTCGCATAATTTCATACGGATTCTTAAAAGGAAATTTATTTATTCTATTCCCAATTCTCAATCCTACTTTTACGTTATTTTGTTGTAAAGCTTTAGTAAATATAGATTTATTGGGTTCTTTTTTAGGGTAATTTCCGTAAGGATAAGCCAAAGCATTGTAGACTTTTAGACCGTTTTGTTCTACAATTTCAAAACATCGCGAAAAATCTATATTGATTTCAGCTTCATTTAAAGATGTGTACCTTTTATGTGCAAATGAATGCAGTCCTAACTCTACTCTATTATCCAATTGCTTCAATTGCTCTATTGACATGATTTTTTCTTTACCTAAATTCCATGAATCTACATTTCCAATGTATTCAAACGGAATAAAAAAAGTAGCTTTCAAGTCATACTTTTCAAGTAGAGGAACAGCATAAAGCATCTGATTTACAGTTACATCATCAAAAGTAATTATAATGCTTTTTGAATTTATTGAATCCTTATTTTCCAATTCAGAAAAATGGTATGTAGTATATCCTTTCTCTTTCAAATAAAAAAATTGGTCTTCTAAATTCTTATTAAAAATAGTAAGACCAATACTATTTTTATCATCAGAAACATTATGGTACATCAGTATAGGTAAACGTGTCATGTCTTTAAATTGCATTTAAATGTAAAATTATTACATTTGCAGTTCATAAACTTCTTTATGCAGGAAAATAATTTTTTTTCAAAAAAAGGTATCAATTTTGATGAGTACAATTCGCAATTAACATTAGAAGCTAAACAGCTGGCTAACCTATTGTACGAAAAGAAAATAAGACCCAATTACTTTCATTTTATCGCAATTCCTTTTGGAAATTTTGTGAAAAATTATTTTTTCAAGCTTCAAATTCTTAACGGGAAAGAAGGATTTATTATGTCTTACATACATGCCTTTTCAATCTTTAAAAAATATTTGTTTTTATGGCTTAAATATAGAAAAATGGAATAAAATTAATTTTTAACTTAATTAATATTTTTCCAACAATGGTTTCCAAAAATCAATCACTTTTGGTTTATTTATTCCATGGCATCCAAACGGAATTTGATTATTTATTATTTTGAGGGCGATTTTTGGTTTACGGTCTATTGCAAAATGTAAAGCTTCTTTATATCCTGGAATTTTAAAATCTTTACAAAACTCAGGTGCTTTTAACGACCAAAATACATCCTCAATTGCATAAATTGCCTTTTTTTCTGCTCTTAAAAAATCATCAATAAAAATTTCATGCTTTTTTGCAATTTTATAATGTGAACTTACCCTTCGTAATGAAAAACCGCCATTTCCTACTTTATAAAAAATTTGTTTGCGTTCCTTTTTCTTTTTAGAATCAAAAAGAGCAAGGATTTTATTTACAACCTTATTATGTCGAGTTGCAATCCACGGCGCACCTACATAATCATAACCTTTTGTACACCATTCTTTTAATACATCTTTAAACACAAAAGCATCCAATTGATAAATTAAAATGTACTCACTATCTGAAAATCTTTCGTAAAATTCAGAACTCAAGAGCAATTTATTATAACCGTCAATAGATTCAAAATAGTATTTAGGAAAGCTTTCTGGAGTAATTTTTAGATTTATTTGAGATAAATAGGAGTAATTTAATCCTTCTGGATGTAAAATTACAATTTCATAATCTTTTAAAACCTTACAACATTGTAAAAATGACTTCTCTTCAAGTTCGCCAAAAAATTCTCTATAAACAGGAACAACTACTCTTACCAAATGTTCAGCCATATATTTTATTTTATTCTAAATTATCAACCATGTTAATTTACAAAAGCTTCTTTTTCTTGAAATTTTATTAAAAAAATTGAAACAACATCACAAAGATAATTTTATAAACAATAAAATTTGATTATTCTAATTAAACTTACAATCAATTTAATCATAAATATTATGTGAAATAAAAAATATTTAAGCACAATTATATATAATTAAAATCGTTAAAAACCACTTAGTATACTTTAATCTCATTAATTATTATTTAATTTTATTGAAATTTATAAGCAACCTTTTTACAATTAAAACATCTTAATTTAAAAGAACAAAGAACTATATCTAATAATTATTTTCATTACAAATTAACAATCAAACGATTACAGAAAACCATGAAAATAATAAAGTCCATAAAAATACATTTTAAGAAAAAAAAGATCTTAAAAAAACAAAATATTACTTGCTTTCCTGAACTCGACAAATTCGATTTCAGTCAAAAAACAATTATTTTTATAAGTAATTCCTTACCGAAACATGATGAAGATTCAGGTTCAAACAGACTTAAGGAAATTATTGTTTCTTATAAGGAATTAGGTTTTAATTGTATTATTTGTGTTGAAAATATTCTTGAAATTGATAAATATGTTACATTCTATAATAATCTAGGAATCATTGTTTTTTTTGAAACTAATTTGTATAAAAATTACATTGCCTTTTTAAAATCGATACATCACATCGACTACATCTGGTACAATGGTCCAAAAAACTTTAATAAATATTTCTCTAAACTTTCTCAATGCTTTCCAAAGTCAAAATCAATATTTGACATGGTTGATATTCATTTCTTAAGATATAAAAGAGCGATTGAAATTGAACCTTATCGAATTTCTTTAAGAAAGAAATATTATGAATATTTTAAAATTGAGACTCAATTGGCAAAAAAAGCAGATGTTATTATTGCAATTTCAGAAGTGGAAAAGAAGATAATGTCTCAGTACTTAAATGAAAGTCAAATTTTGTTAATTTCAAATATACATTATTGCAAAATAGACGGAAATAAAATTGCTCCATTTGAAAATAGAAATGATATTTTATTTATTGGCTCCTCACACGAACCTAATATTGATGCAATTCATTACTTATATCATGAAATCATGCCAAAGGTTTGGCTTAAATTACCTAATATTAAGGTTAATGTAATAGGAAATGTAAAGAGTAAGATTCATTCAATCTCACATCCTAATTTCAATTTATTGGGATTTGTAGAAAACATCGAATCCTATTTTATTACCTCTAAATTGATGGTTGCACCTTTACGTTATGGCGCAGGAGTAAAAGGAAAAATAGGTCAATCTTTCGAATACTTTTTACCTGTAGTTACAACACCAATTGGTGCTGAAGGAATGTTTTTAGAAAATAAAAAGAATGCTTACATTTCTGAAACTGCAGATGAATTTTCAAAACAAATTATTACACTTTACAACGATAAAGAAATTTGGTCTAAACTATCAGACAACTCAACTGAGAGCCTTTATCCTTTCTCCAAAGAAAAATTAAAATCCGTATTAAAAGAGATTTAAACCATGAAAAAGACCATTGTTAATTACCATGCGAACTTTTCAAAAACTTCAGGGATTTCAGAAGCCGCAAGAGCAAATTTTGCAGCTTTAAAAGATAGTTCCTATACTCTAAATCAAATTAATTATACTGAAGATAAACATCAATTCATTAAAGAAGAAAGTATTTTACTAAATGAAATTGGAGTAAATGACAATACAATTAATATCTTTCATATTAATATTAATGATATCCCCCATTTTCTTTTAAATAATAATATACCTACATCATCCAATATTTATAACATTGCTTATTGGGCTTGGGAGTTTAATAAACTTCCAGAAGAGTTTATTAGCTTACTTTCTCTTTTTGATGAAATATGGGTTCCTAGTAGTTTCTGTCAAAATATTTTTGCTTCTTACTCTTTTAAACCTGTTATAAAAATCCCTCATTTAATTGAAGCAGTTGAGACAGAAGAAAGCGTAACTAAAATTGAATTACAAGATAAATTTATTTTTTTATCCATATTTGATTCATTAAGCACACCAGAAAGAAAAAACACAGATGGTCTTATCGAATGCTTTTTAGATACTTTTTCTAAAAACACTAATGTTGTACTAATATTAAAAACTGTCAACTTAGAAAAAAACAAGAGACTATATAAAAAGCTTATAGAAAAAACAAAAAATAGCGATTCTATTATCCTTATTAATGAAAATTACACAAAAAAAGAACTCACACAACTCATAGATTCTTGTCATTCATATGTTTCGTTACATCGAGCTGAAGGTTTTGGATTAACTCTTGCTGAAGCTATGTTGAGAAATAAAATAGTTATAGGAACAGGTTATTCTGGAAACTTAGAATTCATGAATAATCAAAATAGTTTCTTAGTTCATTATCAGTTAATAACAAAAGACAAAGATTCTGGTTTTATAAAACAGGGTTATGAATATGCTGAACCAGATATCGAAAACTCAAAACAAAATTTAAAATTTATTTATGATAATTATAATAATCTTGAAGATCTAAAACTAAATGCAAAAAAAACTATAGAAAATTCATTCAGCAAAAAAAATATTGGTGCTTTGATGTGTTCAAGATTAGATAAAATCAGTTTTTTTATAAATGAAAGAGAAAATAATCTTCCAATTAAAAATAACAGCTTAATCACTGAAAACATAAGACTAAAAAATGATATCAAGAAATATGAAAAGAATATTATTATAAAATTGAAAACTATTTTAGATTCAAAAATCAATCACTAATCTTTTTTGAATTCCTATTTTCTATATTTTGATTTGATTTTTCTTAATGCTTGCTTACAAATTAAAACACAGCTAATCAACTTACTTTTTTTAATTTTTCTTAATTCAGCTTCTAATTCTGTTATTCTACTTTTATAAGTTATCAAAATCATTTTACTTTCATTAGTATTTTTAAAATTTCGTTTAATAGATTCAGCTCTATTAAGAATTTTATCTCCAATACTTTTATAAGATAATTTGTTTTGAGTATCTATTTGTGCCTTTTTGCCTTTTTCGGTTGCTAAATTTCTATCCGTATAAGCCAATCTCATTTTTTCAACGCTATCATGTAACAAAGGATCAGCCCAAATGGTATTGTCACAAAAATTAGCATCAGGATTTTCAATCGAATTAATTACATAGTCAACAAGAAAACTATTTCTCTCATTCATAAATTCTAAATTTCCTGAATAATTTGTTGCTATTGTAGGCTTTCCTAAGCACATTGCTTCTGCAAGAGTCAATCCGAATCCTTCTGAATGATGCAATGAAACATAACAATCACATTGATTTATAAGATGATTTAAATTGTTTTTTTCTAAATCAATATCGACAATCTTAATATTAGACCTGCCTCGAATTTCATTGATTACTAAAGCATAATCTTTAGGATTGTTTTTTACATTGGAACATTTAATAATTAATTCAACATCTTTTTCAACTGGAAAAGCTTCAATAAATGATTGAATTAAAAACAAGGTATTTTTCCTTTTTATTGAACTTCCAAAATTAAAGATAAACAAGAAACTGTATTTTTGACTATCATATATTTCCAGAGAATCTTTTTTTGCTAAAGGATATAAATCAACTTCTACAGGATGTGGAACTGTCATAATTGGCCCAAGGAAATGTTGTCTGAAAATATCACGACAATACGTTGATGGAGTCCATATTTCATGAAATAAGTGTAGCATTTTTTGTATCTCATCGGGTACATATTCTGATTCCCAAACAAGAAACAAAATATTATATCTATTTAAGAAGGAACTAGTTTCAATTCCTGCAAAAAAATCAGAAATATCATTAAGTGATAATTGAATTAAATTGATACTATATTTAAAAGAGTCTTGATTAATAGTTCCTTTTTTAAATTTCAAATAATCAATTTTAGCATAAGGCAAGCCTACTGTTTCCATTGCTTTGAGATTCAATCGTACTGCTTCTCCTAAACCAAATTCTCCATCAATATAACCTACAACATTAACACCTAAATCTAACTTATTCATTTTTTATTTTCAAATATTAAAACTCTAATTTACCTCTAACGACTGTAAACTCACCAAGTTCGCATAATTTCCTCTCATGCTTAATAACTCCTCATGAGTTCCTTGTTCCACAATTCTACCTTTGCTCATTACTACAATCAAATCGGCATTTTGGATGGTTGATAAGCGGTGTGCAATAACGATCGAAGTTCTGTTCTCCATCATATTTTCTAATCCAACTTGTACTAATTTTTCTGATTCAGTATCCAATGCTGATGTCGCTTCATCTAAAATCATGATTGGTGGGTTTTTCATGACAGCCCTGGCAATAGCAACACGCTGTCTTTGTCCACCTGACAGCATTCCTCCACCATCTCCTACCGGACTATTATATTGTTCCGGAAATTCTGAAATAAAATTATGCGCATTAGCCACTTTTGCAGCACTTATAATGGCATCCATATTGGGATTATCTATACTTAAAGAAATATTGTTTGCAATAGAATCATTAAACAATATAGAATCCTGGGCAACAATTCCCATTTGTTTTCTTAGCGAGTCTGTAGTTACCTCCTTGATATTTATACCGTCAAAAGTTATACTCCCTTCAGTAACATCATAAAGTCTGGTAACAAGGTTTGCTAAAGTCGATTTTCCACTTCCAGATTCCCCTACTAATGCTACTCTCTTGCCTTTTGGCACTGTTAGATTAAAATTTCTTAAAACATATTCCGAATCGTATTTAAACGAAACATTGGTAAACTTAATCTCATTTTTAAATTCAGTAATGCTTATAGCATCAAGATTATCTTTTAACGGATTAGTTGCGTCTAAAATAAAAGCAACTCTCTCATAAGCTGCATTTCCTCCCATTAAAGCCTGATTTGCCTTGGTTATTGCTTTAGCAGGCGTCAATATTTGATAAGCTAATCCCATGTAAGCAATAAAAGCACTACCACTCATAGAACCATCAATCAACACTAAAGACCCGCCATAAACTAACAAAATAGAGATTACAAAAATCCCTAAAAACTCACTCATAGGACCCGCCAAACTCATTCGAACCCCAATTTTATTATTTAAATCATTAATAAATTCTGTAGATTTTAAATAACGTCTTATAAAAAAATTCTCTGAAGTAAAGTTCTTGATTACTTTTATCCCTCCTAAAGTCTCTTCAATATCGGATAATAAATGTCCTTCTAGAGAAAAAATATCACCTGATTGACTTTTGATGGATTTACTCATTCTGGAAATTAAAATTCCTGAAACAGGGAGGAACAGAAATACAAAAATGGTCAATTTCCAACTTATAAAAACCATGGATACTAAAGTAAATACAATAGTTAATGGTTCACTTACCATCATTAAAATACTTAAAAAGGCACTTTTTATTGTATTAATATCAGAAGTCATTCTTGAAATTAAATCTCCTTTTCTTTCATTCGAAAAGAAAGAAACAGGAAGGCTAATTACTTTTTGATATACATCATTTCTTAAATCTTTCAAAATTCCATTATTCAAATAGGTCATATAAACAATAGAAATGAAGTTAAAAAGGTTTTTCAATAAAAAAGTTGTCAAAACGAATACGACCATCCATACCAATGTATTCAAGGCGCCATTTGTTTCTGTATTATGTGTAATAAAATAATTTAAAGAATCTTCTAAATAACGTTTATCGATACTTTTAATTCCTTCATATATTGGTTTAACATGTACTCTTTCACCGTCTGAAAACAAAACCTTCATTAATGGAAAAAGCGACAGCATCGAAATAGCTGAAAAAAGTGCATATAAAACATTGAAGATGATACTGATTACTAAATTTCTCTTATGAGGTATTAAATACTTTAAAAAACGTTTAAAATTTTTCATTGAATTATTTTGAATTAGAGACTAACCTAATTATTTTTTGAGATAAATATTTTTTGTGCGAAGATAAAATTAAAATAGTTTTAAAACCAGAAAAGCAGCTATGAATCAACTTCCCACAAATAATGTTTTGAAAACCAAAATTTATTTAGCAATAAATCAATCATCTTTATTACTATATTATATTAGTACAAGTACAAGCCCCTACATCTATGAGATTCTCAAAAATATTTTTCGTTACTTTGCCAATATAAATTTGTTATTGTATTTTAATAAAAATGGAAAATATTAACGAAGAAGCACATAAAGCATTCGAAATAATTAAAGAAGGCGGTATTATTCTTTATCCAACCGATACGGTTTGGGGAATTGGCTGTGACGCTACAAACCCTGAAGCAATTGCCAAAATATACAAACTCAAACAACGTGCAGAAACACAAAGCATGATTGTCTTGATGAATGGCGAAAAAATGATGTACAATGTTTTTAAAAACATTCCTGAAGTAGCCTGGCAGATTCTTGATTTATCTGAAAAACCAACAACTTTAATTTTAGACGAACCCCGTAATGTAGCTTCAAATATCATTGCTGCAGACAATTCACTTGGAATTCGTCTGGTAAAAGAACCATTTTGCTTTAAATTATTAGAGAGAATGAAAAAACCATTGGTTTCTACTTCTGCTAATATTTCTGGACAGCCAACACCAATTGCATTTAAAGACATTAATCCCGAAATTATCAAAGGGGTCGATTATGTTGTGAGTTTATATCATGATAAAGTTGCCGGAAAACCTTCGACAATTATCAAATTAACAAATGATTCACAGGTAAAAGTAATACGTAAATAATTGTTAATTATAAATTGTCAATTCATTTTGAGTTAAAAAATCTGAGTCTTTTTCTCTTTATGACTTTAAACTCTTAAATTGTTTTCAAACTGGCTATCAACAAATCAATATCATCTTTTGTATTGTAATGACTGAATGAAATTCGAAGATTAGGTAATTTTAAATCGATCTCTGAAAGTATTTCTTTTAAAACATGTGATGGCTTGATACTTCCAGACTGACAGGCACTTCCTCTTGAAACGGCAATTCCTTTCATATCAAGACTAAACAATAACATAGAAGTTTTATCTGATGAAAAAGGTAAAATAATATTGATTATATTATAAAAATCCTCTTTTTTACCAACGATTCTGAAATCCGGAAAATGAATTTCAAGCTGATGTATCAAATACTTTTTCAAATCAGAAATATATGCTCTATCATTATCCAAATTTTGATATGAAATACTTAAAGCTTTTGCCATCCCGGCAATTTGATGAACAGCTTCGGTTCCGGCACGCAGCCCTTTTTCCTGTTCTCCTCCAAAAAACAAAGGCTGTAAACCTGAATTTTTTCGGACAAAAGCAAAACCGACTCCTTTTGGTCCGTGAAATTTATGAGCACTGGCTACAATAAAATCGAGGGTAGTTTTTTGCAGATCAATTTCTGTTTTTCCAACAGATTGTACAGTGTCCGAATGAAAAAGAGCATTATATTGTTTACAAATAACACTAACTCTTTCCAGATCTAAAATAGTTCCGGTTTCATTATTTACATGCATCAAACTTACTATCGTCTTTTTTTCTTGAGCTAATAAATTAGACAAATGTGTTAAATCGATACTTCCGTCGTCATTTATATTTACATAATCTAACTGAATATTATAATCTGACTGTAATGCCAAAACCGAATATAAAACGGCATGATGCTCCATTTTAGAAGTAATAATTCTCTCCACTTTCAGATCTTCTACAGCTGAACGGAGAATCCAGTTATTTGCTTCGGTACCACCTGAAGTGAAAATTATTTCCTGAGCCGAACAATTTAAATGTTTAGCTATATTCTTTCTAGAAAGTTCAATAATAGTTTTTGCATTTCTTCCAAAGCTATGAGTAGAAGACGGATTCCCAAAATCATCCATCATAATTTTGGTCATTTCCTGAATAACTTCAGGTCTTATGGCAGTTGTAGAAGCGTTATCGAGGTATACTTTTTTCATTAAGGCAAAGTTATGAAATATCAATTGTGAATTCTTAAATATCATTTGCGAAATTTCACTATTTTTGACGCAAATAAAATTACGATGAAAAAATATGCTTGCCTATTGTTATTTGCTATTATGCTTAACGGTTGCGATGACGGAGATTTAGTCCCTGAAATTATTGATTTTGAAGGAATAGACCCTAAAAGCTGTGATACTGAAACCAATGAACTAATTTATAAGTTAAAACCACAAGAAGCTCTGATATTACAATTAGAAGAAGGTACGTTTGATGATGTAGCAGGAGAAAAAGAAATTAGCATCAATGAAACAGGACTTCCCCAACTTGTTTACAGAACTTTTGACGGTATAATTAGTAGTTCTAATATTTGTGATGCTATAAGACCAACTTCGCCAAATGTTATAAACGAAGCGAAAGCTATCGGTGGAAAAATAACGATCAAAACAACTCCAAATGAATCAGAGCCAGCAGCAGACGGAAGCACAAAAATTAACGGCTTCAATCATTCGATAAATATGAGCAATGTTAGCTACTTAATAACCGGAGGAACACAAGTACAACCGGATTTTTATTTTGGCGTCCTGAAAACATCAACCTACACCTCTCCGGTTGTATCTTTTACAGCTACTAATGCCGCACAGTGCAACCAAACACAACTCTATAATTATAGCGCAAATACGTCTATGATTATTGATGATTTAGATCCGCTTTTGATCCAGAATACTGAAACTACAGAACCTAGAAAAAGTACTATAACAGCCACTCAAAACAAAATTGTTTTCAATACTTATAAAACAGCCAGTATAACTGCTAATTATTTTTGTAAAACGCCAAGACCTACAACGCCAGAAATTGATGAAACCTGGAAAGCCGTAATTGATGGGGTAATTGAAGTTGTAACTACAAAATTAGACAACACCAATTACAAGCATGTTATTACACTAAAGAGCGTAGAGCTTATCAACAGCGGAGGTCTTAAATTTAAATTGGCAACTACTTTTGTTTTCGGCGAAATTATTACACAATAACAACTATTCATGACCACATAAAAAGAATATATTTTATTTTATTCTTACAAAAAAACATCCGTTTCCGGAACTAATTTCGAAAGACAATTAGGAATAGAAACGGATGTTTTTTTATGTGCTTATAAAAGCTTATTTAGTTTTTCAAAATTTTATTTATTGTTTTGCCTAAAATAAACTTCGGTTGCACCAAGTCCGTATTTTTGGTAATTGGCATCCTGAAAATCTATTCCGTCATAACGACCTAATAAAAAATCAAGTTCGGCTTTTAGAATTCCTTCACCAACTCCGTGAATAAAAACAATCTTCGGAATACGGTTTCTAATTGCAAATTCAATGTGCCTTTTTGCTGTTTCAGTCTGCAGGGTTAAGATATCATAATTAGACATCCCACGTTTATTAGGTACTAATTTTTCGATATGCAAATCAAATTCCGGAGCCGAAATTTCCCGTTTATCTTTCTTTTCTTTCACGAAACTTCGTGGTTTTGGCTCTTCTTTTTGTTTTGCAACAGAATCTAAATCAATTCTTTTAATAGAATTAAGTAAGTTACTGGAATCAAGAACTTTGATTAATTCATTGACAAAAAATGTCATCATAAAACCGTCTTCAGATTCAATTAAAACTTCATTATCTTTAACGGAAACTACTGTTCCGTTAATGGCTTCGTCCAGAACAGAAACCTTATCTCCTTTAGTCAACATCCTCTTCCTCTTTTTGTTGATTTTTACTTGGTGTTTTCGCGCTTAACTGCATCATGCCAAACATAAAAACTGCAATTGCAATTACAGTTATGTAAATATTTTTATCATCGGAAACCTGTTCATATAGCGCAACAGAAATCGCAAGAACCATTATTAAAATTTTAAAAGTTTTCATATTTTTAATATAAGTTTTCAAAAGTAAGAAACTTTAAAATAGAAGTTCTTACCTATTTAAAACTTATCTGCTATTTTTGTAAAATTGTAAAAACCAAAAACGTTGGACTTAGAAAAATATATGCTGCCCTGTTTTAGCAAAACACTCTTCGGAATTGAGTGTTTTGGCTGTGGGTTTCAACGTGCTTTATTCTTACTTTTTCAGGGTGATTTTTCAGCTGCTTTTAAAATGTATCCGGCAATCTACACAACTCTTATTTTTTTAGGAATTGTAAGTTTTCATTTTTTAAACAAAACAAAAAATCACAATACATTACTTTGGATTTCCGGAATTATAAATGGCTTTTTTATGGTTGCCGGGTATTACTATAAACATTTTTATATTTGATTTTTTAATCTTCACTTATTTTTTAATCTGGTTTAAAATATCATTCATCATCTCGATTTGTACTTTTTGAATCTCAATTAATTCCTGTTGCTGATGCATAATCAAATGATCAATTTTATCATGAATCATTCTAATTTCCAACTCAGACTTTAAATTAATCATGTAATCTTTTTTGGCACGGGTACGGTCTTTTTCCTCCTGACGATTTTGGCTCATCATAATTACCGGAGCCTGTAAAGCTGCAATACATGATAAAATCAAATTCAACAAAATAAACGGATAAGGATCAAACCCTTTGTTGATTAAAATATAAACATTCGCTCCAATCCAAACAACAATAAAAAGCAAAAACGAAATTATAAACGTCCAGCTTCCTCCAAAATCTGCCACCCTATCTGCTATTTTTTGACCAAAGCTTCTGGTTTCTTCTTCATCTTCAATGATACTCACAATTGATTTATCTTCTCTTAAAGATGAAATAACACTTTTTTCAAGATCTGAAAGCGCTCCAATTTCAGTCGATAAGTAATTGGTTATATATTTCTGTCGGTAGGTATTTAATTCCTTGAAAGAAATAAAATCACTGTCGCAAAACGAAGGATGATCTTTGATAATAAGTCCTAAAATAGGATCATGTATTGATTTTCCTGAAACTTTCTCGTTTGCGGGAAAAGACAGATTAGAAATAGCGCTCTTAAAAGTGGAATTATTTTTCATTTCGAATATATTTTACTGGCTAATTTACGCATTTAACTTCTTAACAATCATATAAATTATTGTCTTCAAAAAATCTTTTATTTATCACAAATAGAATTCTCAATTGAAAATTTCTTTAGTGAATTGGTGCCTATATTTACAAAAAACACCTTACTTTTAACGTTTCAAATTATCCATTCAATTTTACAATTGTGTCAAAAGATTTTATCATACAAAACATCAAAGCTTTAAAAAGCCATTCAAACATAAATTACGGAATCAAAACTAAAACCGAAGATTTTACCGAAAAGCTTTTTTATACCCTTTTTGATTCCAATGCAGCCTTAGATCAGAGTATTGATGAACTCGAATTTTGTTTTAAAGAGATTGCTGTTTTAGCCTGCAAAAAACCAGAAAAATTATGCGGATCTATGTGGGAACGCTTCCTGGAAAAATTACCTAATGTTTTAGAAAAACTGAATCAGGATGCCGAATATATTTTAGAAAATGATCCTGCATCAAACAGTATCGATGAAGTGTATTTAGGATATCCTGGCTTTTATGCAATTGCAATTTACAGGTTAAGCCACGAATTATACAAACTTGACTTATTACTTTTTTCAAGATTGATGAGCGAATATGCCCATCGAATTACCGGAACCGACATTCATGCAGGAGCCGATATTGCTTCTCCCTTTTTCATCGACCACGCAACAGGAATTGTTATTGGAGAAACAACCGTAATCGAAAAAAATGTAAAAATCTATCAGGGAGTTACTTTAGGCGCACTCAGTGTCAGCAAAGACATGAAAAACGCCAAACGTCATCCAACTGTTGAGAAAAACGTCTGTATTTATGCAAATGCTACCATCTTAGGAGGCGAAACTATTATTGGAAAAAACAGTGTTGTAGGAGGAAACGCCTGGGTAACCAAATCAATTCCGGCAGATTCTATCGTCCTGAATACTACTACAACCGAAGTTAAAATAAAAGAAAAAAAATAGAATGAAACCACAAAAATTACTAAACCTAATTGGAAACACTCCATTAATGGAAACTGTCAATCTGGTTAAAAATAAAAACGTAAAACTTTTATTGAAACTCGAAGGAAATAATCCTGGAGGAAGCGTAAAAGACAGGGCAGCCTACAATATGATAGCATCTGCTTTGGAAAGAGGCGAAATTAAAAAAGGAGACAAATTAATTGAAGCAACAAGCGGAAATACCGGAATTGCCCTGGCGATGATTGCACAATTATTTCAAATAGAAATAGAATTGGTTTTACCTGAAGATTCTACAAAAGAACGTACTCAAACCATGCGTGCTTATGGTGCTACAGTTATCTTAACACCAGCCAGTGAAGGAATTATTGGTTCTCGTGACTATGCTGATAAAAAAGTTGCCCAAGGCGGCTACATCATGCTAAACCAGTTTGCAAATGATGACAACTGGAAAGCACACTATAAAACTACCGGTCCTGAAATTTGGGAAGATACCGAAGGAACCGTTACACATTTCGTTTCGGCAATGGGAACAACCGGAACAATTATCGGCACATCGACGTACTTGAAAGAGAAAAATACAAATATTCAAATTGTTGGGGCACAGCCTAGCGACGGATCTCAGATTCCGGGAATCCGTAAATGGCCTCAGGAATATTTACCGAAAATTTTTGATGCCTCAAAAGTAGATACCGTTGTGGATGTAAGTGAGGAGGAAGCTCGCATTATGACCAAAAGATTAGCACTTGAAGAAGGTGTTTTTGCCGGAATGAGCAGCGGAGGTTCTGTTGCTGTTGCATTGAAAATAGCCGAAAAATTAGAATCAGGAGTTATTGTTGCCATTATCTGTGATCGCGGCGATCGTTATCTCTCTTCTGATTTATTTGACTAAAAACAAGGTTCAAAGTTGCAAAGGCCCATAGGCACAAAGTTTTATTAACTAACCTAAAAAACCTTTACACCTTTTAGAAACCTTTGAAGCTTTATTGCTATGAACCTTTTAAACTCAAAAAAAATGAACTATCGCAAATTAGGAAAAACAAACTTTACTATATCTGAAATCTCACTTGGCACCTGGCAGGTTGGAGGAAAATGGGGATCTGCTTTTGACAACAAAACGGCTGACGAACTTTTAAATACCGCAATTGACAATGGTGTTAATTTTATTGACACGGCCGATGTTTATGAAAACGGTTTAAGTGAAACTGCTGTTGGAAGAGTCGTTCGGTCAAGATCTGAGCGCATTTATGTAGCGACAAAATGCGGACGTCATATTAATCCACATGTAAGTGAAGGATATCAGCCTAAAGTGCTTCAGAAATTTGTTGAAGACAGCTTAAAAAGAATGGGATTAGAAACTCTTGATTTGATTCAGTTACACTGTCCTCCTACTGAAGTCTTTTATCGCCCCGAAATTTTTGAAATGTTTGATCGTTTGAAAGAGCAAGGGAAAATTTTAAACCTTGGTGTAAGTGTCGAAAAAGTAGAAGAAGCTCTAAAAGCCATAGAATATTCGAATGTTACGACAGTTCAGGTTATTTTTAACTTATTTCGTCAGCGTCCGTCCCAATTATTTTTCTGTGAAGCCAGAAAAAAAGATATTGGTATCATTGCGAGAGTTCCTTTGGCAAGTGGTCTTTTAACCGGTCTATTTGATGAAAAAACAACTTTTGAACCACAAGATCACCGTAATTTTAATCGTAACGGAGATGCTTTTGATAAAGGTGAAACATTCTCTGGTATTGATTATAACTTAGGATTAAAAGCTGTACAGGAATTAAAAGCATTATTTCCGGAAGCTACAAATTTAGCGCCCTATGCTTTGCAATGGATTTTAAGTTTTGAAGATATTAGCTGTATTATTCCGGGAGCTTCTAAAACAAGTCATGTACTGTCTAATTTATCAGTTTATGATTTACCGAAATTAACTCCTGAGAAGATAGAAGCTATGAATTTAATTTACACCGAATATATAAAACCTGCTGTGCATCATCTTTGGTAATTTATTTTTTAGATTCTGAGTTATTAAACTTTTACGCAACCATTTAAAAAAACGCCATCTACAGTAAAAAAACGCCATATAAATCACTAACCATGAAAAAATTAAGTTTTATTGTATTTGTTTTTTGTTTGCTTTTATCTTCTTGCAGCAGCGATGAAAGTTCTCAGGAAGAAGAAACTAAAAATTTAGAAAAAATGTATAACGAAATCATTACGCTTTCTTTATCTAATTCTGAACCCTGTACCAATCCTAAGGAATGGTTTATAGCCTCAATTGGATCTAAGCCTTGTGGTGGTGATGGCGCTTACATTCTGTATTCTAAAAAGACGAATATTAATACCTTTTTTGCCAAAGTAAAAAAATATACAGAAGCTCAAAACACTTACAATAAAAAATGGGGTATTGGATCTGATTGCAGTATTACTGTAAAACCAACAGGTGTTGAATGCATTGATGGCAAACCCAAATTAAGTTATTCAAATCAAATTTATACTAATTAAAAGTTTCAAAATTCCAGGATACTAAAAGATCCAAATGTTTTATTTCAAAAATAACTTTTAGTATCTTAGAATTTAATTTCAAAGAAACTTTGAATAATGCTCACAAAATCAAAATTCAAAGAATGGTTCGATCGGTATAAATATGCCGAATTAGCAAGTACAAGTGCCGCACTTACCACTTCGCTTTTAAGCAAAATTTACAGCGGTTTAACAACAGCTTATTTGATTACGTTTGCAGAATATCTGGCTTTTTACAGTGTTATTTTGTTTTCTTCCTATAAAAAATTAGAAAAACAGAATAACCTTTTAGATAAAAAAACTTCGCCTTCGGAAATCCTTAAACTTTTAAAAAACTTAATTTTAGAGTTTGGCTATCCTGCCTTTTTAGATTTTTTTATTGTACGTCCTTTTTGTATGTACTGGATGCCTCTACTTTGCGGGAATTATTTTTTGGGAATTATTTTTGGGAAAATTTCTGCGGATTTGTGTTTCTACTGTTTCACAATTATCAATTATGAATTAATCAAAAGGAAATAGTTTAGTAATTTTCAAAAACTATTTTAAATTCGGCGCCTTTATTCTTGCCTTCACTGGAAGCAGTCAATTTGCCTTTACTTCTTTCAATAATTTTTTTGCAAAGATACAACCCAATTCCTGTTGATGATTCATTAGCTGTTCCTAATCGGCCCAGTTTAGTGAATTTCTTAAATAATTCATCTATCTGATGTTGATTGAAGCCAATTCCTTTATCAGAAACTGTTATTATCAAATTATCATTTTCAGTAAAAATTCTAAGTTTAATTTCGCTGTCAAAATAAGAGAATTTAACCGCATTACTAATTAGGTTTACTAAAACCTGAATTAATAATCCTTCATCAACTTTCAGCTTTGCCTCTTCAGTTTCTATACTTACAATAAGGTTAATATTTTTATCAATAAGCCGTTGCTCTACTTGCCCATTTATAAAATTCAATATATTCGGAAAGAAAATTATTCTGGCTTTCTGATTTATTTTAACGACCTGATCCTGTTCATTCAATAATTTGATAAAATTTTCAATGTATCTAAATTGTAAATTTGTTGATTCACAAATCAAATTAGCCAAATCCTTAATCGACTCGGATGGATTTTCATCTAAAATAAGTTTTGCCAAACCTTGAGGATTTCCGGCAAAGTTTTTCAAATCGTGCGAAAGCATATAGATTAAATCCTGCTTTTCATTAATAAAAGTTTCAGATTCAAAAATAGATTCCTGAATGTTACTCATTAATAAACCAGCTTCATCATTATATTGTGTGGGTAAAACAGATAATTTTCTTTCATTCCTATAATCATCTAATGCTTTTGAGGCTAAAAAAATTGGCTTTATCAATTGATTTAGAACCAAAAGTGTAATTGCAGTTGCCAACAAAGTCATAATTAAAGAAAAAAATAATACAGATGTGGGTGAAATAGAATGATCAAAGTATAAAACAAAAAATAAAATTCCGATTAATGGTATATGGATACCAATGAAAGCAACAAATAAAAACTTGAATGCATAACTTTTTTTTAAAAAATTAATTCTAGAAAGATTATGATACAATTTCATAATAAAAAACAATAACTTAAATTATAAATGAGCTTATAGAAGCATTTTAATAGAGCAAAGTTAGTTTTTAAAGCCAATTAAACCACGCAAAATACAGAATTTGATAAAATATTTTAAAATTTAAATTTATAAAAGTTTACAAACCCTTATTTTTGCGCTATGGGAAGAAAAAATACAGACAAAGTTGTCTTTCATCAAATACAAGTCCTTGATGCCGGAGCAAAAGGAGTATCAGTAGCCAAAGCGCCTGACGGAAAAGTAATCTTTATACCAAATGTCGTTCCTGGCGATGTTGTAGATGTACAGACTTTTAAAAAACGTAAAGCTTATTATGAAGGAAAAGCAGTGAAATTTCATGAGCTTTCTGAGTATCGTATAGATCCAATTTGCGAGCATTTTGGAGTTTGCGGTGGTTGTAAGTGGCAAAATATGAAATATAGCCAGCAGCTGTATTACAAGCAAAATGAAGTAAAAAATCATCTGCAAAGAATTGGTAAAATTGAATTACCTGAATTTGAAGACATTTTAGGCTCTGAGAAACAGTTTTTTTATAGAAATAAAATGGAATTCTCTTTTTCGAACAGTCGTTGGCTAACCGAAAAAGAAATTGAAAGTACTGAAGATTTAGGCAACCGAAATGCATTAGGTTTTCACATTCCAAAAATGTGGGACAAAATCCTGGATATCACCAAATGCCATTTACAGGAAGATCCTTCAAACGCTATTCGAAATGAAATCAGGGATTTTGCCAATGCAAATAATTTAGCTTTCTTTAATCCCAGAGAACATTCAGGTTTATTGAGAACTTTCATGATTCGTACTGCTTCGACAGGTGAAATTATGGTTTTGATTCAGTTTTTCGAAAATGACAAAGCCAATCGTGAATTGATTTTAGATCATCTTTACGAGAAATTCCCACAAATTACATCATTGCAATATGTGGTCAATTCAAAACCAAACGACACGATTTACGATCAAAATATAAAACTATATAAAGGAAGAGATTATATTTTGGAAGAAATGGAAGGATTGAAGTTTAGCATTAACGCTAAATCATTTTATCAGACCAACTCGGATCAGGCATACGAATTATACAAAATAACAAGGGATTTTGCAGGACTTTCAGGTAGCGAAACCGTTTATGATTTATATACCGGAACCGGAACAATTGCACAATTTGTTTCGAAAAAAGCTAAAAAAGTAATTGGTGTAGAAAGTGTTCCTGAAGCTATTTTAGATGCTAAAGCAAATGCAGAACGCAATAATATTACGAATTGCGAGTTTTTTGTTGGAGACATGAAAGTTGTTTTTAACGAAGCTTTTATAGCTCAGCACGGAAAACCGGATGTTATCATTACAGATCCTCCAAGGGATGGAATGCACAAGGATGTTATTGAACAAATAATGAAAATCGCCCCTGAAAAAGTAGTTTATGTAAGCTGTAACTCAGCAACACAGGCAAGAGATTTAGCTTTGATGGATGAAAAATACAAAGTAACACGAGTTAGACCTGTTGATATGTTTCCACAAACCCATCACGTAGAAAATGTTGTACTTTTAGAACTTCGATAATAAAATAGTTAATGAAAAAAATAATTGCACTTTTATTGGTGTTCACTTTTGGTCTTTCAAGTTGTGAAAAAGACGATATTTGCGATGCGAATACCCCCACAACACCCAGAATGTTGATTTCTTTTTTCTATGCTGACCGACCAGCAGTTGAAAAAAATGTTACACGTTTGAAAATTCAGGGAGACAATGTAGAAAATGGAATTGTTTTTAATGAAACCGCTACTACTGATGAAATAAAATATACCACTAGTGCAAATCAGGTTTTAATTCCATTAGACCCTACAAAAGACTCTGTGACCTATAGTTTTATATCTAATTTTAGCACTACAAATCCTGGTCTAAGCAACACTGATATGTTGACGTTTAATTATTCACGAAAAAATGTTTATGTATCCAGAGCCTGTGGTTTTAAAACCATTTACACTTTAATTTCAATTCAACGCGCAGGGGATGAAGATGCAAATAACTATTGGATAAGTAATGTCGATCCATTTAATACTAATGTCGAATTCGAAAATGAAACACATGTCAAAATATTTTTCTAGTATTTGTTTATTGTTTTCAATGTTTTTAGTTCAAGCCCAGGAAACAACTACTACAAAAGAAGCAAAAGAAATTGTTCAGGAAAAACCAAAATCTGTAGCAAACAATACTGTTCAGAATGTTATAAACGACAGTATTCCTCCCAAAACAGATCGCTACGGCTTGCGTGTAGGTGTTGATTTATACAAACTAACCCGTGGTCTTTATGATAAAGATTATAAAGGAGTAGAATTTGTGGGTGATTTTCGCCTTACAAAAAAATATTACCTGGCAGCTGAACTTGGTATAGAAGACAAAACTACTGATGATGATCGATTGAATTCAACAGCAACCGGAACTTATATCAAAGGAGGTTTTGATTACAATACCTATAACAACTGGCTGGACATGGAAAATATTATATCAATAGGCCTGCGTGGAGGATTTAGTACTTTTAGTCAGCAATTAAACAGTTATAAAATTTACAATGCCAATCAATATTGGGGAGAAATACCGCCAATTGCTGATGGAACAAAATATTCTGGTTTAACTGCGGCCTGGGCAGAAGTTGTTTTAGGACTAAAAGCCAAAGTTTTTAATAATGTCTTCGTTGGATTTAGCGTTCAGTTAAAAATGCTTTTAGCCAATAAAGAGTCTGATAACTTTGAGAATCTTTATATTCCAGGATTCAACAGAACCTATGATGGAAGTTTTGGAGTCGGATTTAATTATACGGTTTCCTATTTTATTCCTCTTTATAAAAAGAAATTAATAATTCCGGAAACAGAGAAAAAAGCGCCTCAGAAATAAATTTTCTTTAAAAATAAAAAATACGAGTTCATTATTTAATTAGTGAATTCGTATTTTTTCATTTTTTAAATTTAATTTCTAACTATCCTATTTCTTTAACTCCTTTTATGAAAATCCATTTCATAAAAAGCTTTTCACCATCTTTTGTTTTCACTGCCTTAAATTGCGGAGCTACTAAAGTTGCCACAATAAAAGCAGTCATTGGTATCCACATACCGGTTAACCCTGAGTATTCTGCTATTATAAATCTTCCCAGAATAAATAAAATTGCAAAGCATCCTAATTGATATAAAAAAGCTCTTACCTGTAGTTTTGTCATTTTTTTAAAGTTTCTAAGGATCTGAGATACTAAGTTGCAAGACTATTTTTCGTCAGACCTTAATTGTTAATCTATTATTTCACATAAACTATACGAGAAGAAGTTAAAACATTATTAACTCGTGTTTTAGATGCACAGAACTCTATTCAGAAACCTGAAATTTTGTTCTCTTACTTCCTTCGTACATTTCGTATTTTACCAAACGTGCTTCAAGGCTTGCGTTGAAAAGCTTGATCTTTCTGGATGGTTTTAATCCTACGAATTTCAAGGCTTCAAGATTTGCAGTTATAAACCAGGCATTGGTCCCTGGGTAGCTTTTCTTTAAAGTATCTCCTATATTTTTATAAAATTCTTCCATATGAATATCTAAACGCTCATCATACGGAGGATTAAAAACCAAATGCAATTTTCCTTCAACTGCTTTTTCAGTCTCAAAAAAGTTATCCTCAGATACCGTAATGTAATCTTCTAAATTAGCGTTTCTGATATTATCTTTAGCTTTATTTACAGCACTTGGCGCTTTATCAAAACCTTTAATTGTATAATGAAATTCTTTTGTTTTTTTCATCAGACTGTTTACAATCTGATCAAATAAATCATTGTCCCAGTCTTTCCATTTTTCAAAAGCAAATTCTTTTCTGTTAATATTTGCCGGAATATTACAAGCAATCATAGCAGCTTCTGCCAAAAAAGTTCCGGATCCACACATCGGATCCAAAAAGTGACTTTGCCCTTCCCAGCCTGACAACAATAAAATACCTGCTGCCAAAACTTCATTGATTGGCGCAATATTCGTAGCCGTTCTGTAACCACGCTGATGCAATGAATTTCCAGAAGTATCCAAAGCAACCGAAACCTGATCTTTATCGATATGTATATTTATTCGCAAATCCGGAAAAGCTTTATCAATGCTTGGGCGCTGGCCTGTTCGTTCTCTAAACTGATCCACAATTGCATCTTTACATTTCTGAGAAACAAATTCTGAATGATTAAAATAAGTCGAATGCACCGTTGCATCGATTACAAAAGTCTGGTTGGCATTTAAAAGCTTAGACCAGTTTACACCCGAAATGCCTTTATACAAAGCCTGTTCGTTGTTTGCTCTAAAGGAATAAATAGGTTTTAAAACTTTCAGAGCAGTTCGCAATGCTAAATTTGCTTTGTACATAAAACCTTTATCGCCCTTAAAACTCACCATTCTTACACCTTTTTCGACATCCTGAGCGCCCAAAGCCTTCAACTCTGCTTCTAATATTTCTTCGAAACCAAAAAAACATTTGGCTATCATTCTAAAATTTTCTTCCATCTTTATTTTTGTTTAAAAAAAACTCCGATCGCATACACATATCTGATTATTCAGGTATCGCCACGAAATAGTTATTTTTCGGCAAAAATACACTAAATTTGCCGGACTTTGAATTAATTGAAATAGAATAAATGTCTGAAGCACCGAACTCATCAACACCTAATCAGGATCGTAATACCGAAAACTGGTTTACTTCATGGTTTGATACTCCGTATTATCACATTCTTTATAAAGACCGAAATTACAGAGAAGCTCAGATTTTTATGGATAATCTGACGCATTATTTAAACTTGCCTGAAAAAGCAAAAGTATTGGATTTAGCCTGCGGAAAAGGACGCCATTCTATTTACTTAAACCAACTTGGTTTTAATGTTTTGGGTGCCGATTTATCTGAAAACAGTATTGCCGAAGCCAGCAAAAACAGCAACGAAACCCTTCACTTTAAAGTGCACGATATGCGTGAACCTTTTGAAGAAAAATTTGACGCTATTTTTAATTTGTTTACCAGTTTTGGCTATTTCGAAAACGATGAGGACAATCTGACCACTTTAAAAGCAATAAAAAAAAGCTTGACTGAATATGGTTTTGCCGTAATTGATTTTATGAATGTGGCTCAGGTTCTTGAAACTTTGGTTCCTCAAGAAATAAAAACCGTTAACGGAATCGATTTTAAAATCAAAAGATATCTGGAAGATGGACATATTTTTAAAGAAATTGATTTTGAAGACCAGGGTCATCAATATCATTTTACCGAAAAAGTAAAAGCTTTAACCTTAAAAGATTTTGAAGAATTAATGACAGAAGCCGGAATTTTTCTGTTAGACATTTTTGGAGATTACAAACTCAAAAAATTCCACAAGACCGAAAGTGAACGATTAATCATGATTTTTAAATAAATTGGTAAATCGTTTAGTTGTTTAATCGATTGAGCAGGGAACAAACAATTAAACGATCAGACAAATCAACGATCACATAAAAAATGAACTACATACTACCCTTATTTTCAGTACTTTTAGGTTATGCTGTGGCTTTGTTTCTAAAACCAAAAAACAAAACCAATCTAAAATTATTACTTGCCTTTAGCGGTTCGTTTTTATTGTCGTTAACCGTAATGCATCTTTTGCCTGAGGTATACGAATCACACGACCACAAAATAGGTTTGTTCATAATGGTTGGGATTTTATTCCAGATTATTCTTGAATTTTTTTCAAAAGGGGCCGAACACGGTCACGTTCACGGTCATGAGGTAATGTCTCAGATTCCGTGGCTGCTTTTTATCAGTTTATGTATTCACGCCTTTTTAGAAGGTTTTCCAGTAAGTCATCACCAAGATTTAGCAGTTGGAATTGCCATTCATCATTTGCCGATCGCTGTGATTTTAACGACTTTTTTTATCAATGCCAATCTGAATAAAAAAGCGATTTTTGCCTTTATGCTGACTTTCGCCATTATGACTCCACTTGGCACAATCGCATCTGAATATCTACCAATTCTAAACGAATATTACACTGAAATAACAGCCATTGTAATCGGAATTTTATTCCACATTTCATCAACGATTATCTTTGAAAGCAGCGAAGGACATAAATTTAATGTTGCCAAAGTTTCCATGATTGTTCTCGGAATTCTTTTGGCATTCTTATTATAAGTATAAGTAGGGAGTGACCTCATTTACAAAAGGCGCTATTTAAATAACCTCTTACTGGCGCCTTTCGCAAATCCGGCCGGGCTATCCGTGCTACTTCGGTAGCTTTCTCCTATCCCTCACGCAAACAAAGAACTTTATAATTTCAGTTGAATAATGACAACATTCATAATTCACAATTAATTCCCCGTTCTCTTTTTCTCATCCTGATTTCCAAAAGCACGCTCTTTTACATTTATCTTTTTGTTTCCAAAATTATAAACCACAGATAAGCGCACAAATCGATTACTTTCATTAGTGCTATATAACTGTTTCACACCATTTACAACCGAGGTATAATCTTTTAAATAAGACGTATTAAAAATATCATTCGCCAGAAATGCAATCTGCATGGTTTTATTAAACAAATCCTGTTTAAAACCAATATCAAAACTCGCCGAATATCCTACTTCATACAAACCGCTTTTAAAAGGAGTGCTGTAACTAAAATCAACCTGCAATTTTGTTGTTTTACCCAACGAAAATGTATTGTTTGTAGAAAAATCAACCTGCATACTATTTGACGGAGTTGCCTGAATATCTCTTATAAACTCCGTTTTTGCACCTAACAAGTACAGCGAATTTTCACTCTGCCACCAATCTGCAAAAGCTGCTGAATAACTCTCTCCGATACCATAACTCAAATTTTTAAAATAATTCTCACGTGTTACAATTTGTGTATTTGTTTCCGGGTTTGAAGTAAATAAAACGCCGTAACCATTTGTAACAGCATTGACAAAAACACTAGTTCTCAGGATTTCTTTATACGAATGCGCAAACTCAAAATTATCACTGAAAGAAGGTTTCAAAAATGGATTTCCTTCTGAATAACTATTACTGTTAATATAAATTCTAAAAGGATTCAGTAAATCAAAACGGGGTCTGTTTATTCTTTTTCCGTAATTTAAACTGAAACTGTTGTTTTCATTTTTCTTGTATGAAGCATAAAATGTTGGAAATAATTTCAAATAATCATTATTTGTTTCTTGATTTAAGGTTTCCGAAACTCCGTTTGTTTGAGTGTTTTCTAATCTTAAACCTAATTGAAGATTCCATTTTTCGTTTAATTTCTTTTCTGCGTTAACATAAATCGCCTGATTGTTTTCTGTGTATTTAAATCGGTTAGATTGGTTCGGATCTAATTCCGGAGTTCCTGAAATTGTATTGTAATAAAGAACATCACTAATGCTGTTTGTAAAACTCATTTTTGCACCGTAATACAAATTGATGGCATGAAAAGGATGTTCTATATCAGCCTTAAAACTCCAATTATCAATATCCTGATTCGAAATATTTCTCCCTGCCTGATTCACATCTACAAATATCATATCTGGAGTGTAATTATTAGCAATAAAATTTCTGTCGAATTTAGAGTTGTAATTAAAATAGTCTACATCAACAGATAATTTTCGTTTCAAAGAATCTAGTTTGGTAATCAAATGCACATTATACGTTTGATTGCCAGATCCTTTATCAGTATTACTTTTATTAAGCGTAATATTATCCAATTGATTTTGAGTATTGTAATTATTAATCGAAATATCTGATTTGAAATCAGGGTTATTTCTGTCATTCAAAAATTGAAGACCAACTGTCGTACGTTCAGAAAAATCATAATCCAATGCTATTTTTCCGGAAAGATTTTCGGTTTTTACTTTGGTTACGCTATTCATGTGAGAAAGTCCATCAGGAAAATACATTTTTAAATCATCTGTAACATTCAAATAACCCGTTTTTGCATTAACGCTGGCAGAAAAACGAAACTTGTTTTTATTATAAAAGAAATTATCTCTCAAAGTAAAAATTCCATATTTATTCTGATCGTAAGAAGCTGTGGTGCTATTTTTCCAGGAATCACGAACCCCTTTTTTCATAATGATATTGATCAGTCCGCCAGTTCCTTCCGCTTCGTATTTCGCCGGTGGATTACTTATAATTTCAATACTTTTAATATCACTTGCTGCTATTGATTTTAAAAAGTTATTCAATTCTTCGCCAGCCAATTCAATAATTCTTCCGTCAATCATAACGCGGGAAGTACCTTTTCCTAAAATAGTAATCGCATCATTTTTTACTACAACACCCGGCGCTGTATTAATGGCGCTCAAGGCATCTCCGCCAACCGTTGTAAGATTATTTTCAAGATTATAAACCAAACGATCTGTTTTTTGTTCGATCGTTTTCTTTTTTGACTTAACAACAACTTCTACTAATTTCGTTGCATTTTGTTTCATCATTATGATTCCTATGTCGGTATCATTTTCTATTGAAATTTCTTTTTCATATTCTTCAAATCCTAAAAGATTAACCCCTATTTTATAAGAACCTTTTTTAAGATTGATTTCAAAAGTTCCGTCTTGTTTCGTTGTCGTTCCGTCGACAATTTTACCTTCTGAATTTAAGATTGAGATATCTGCCCATTCTAATGTGGTTATTTCACTTGCTATTTTTCCTTTCAATTTAAATGTTGATTGTGCTAAACAAAAGAATGGCAATAATAAAAAGATAAGGAGGTTTGCTGTTTTCATAATTTCTATTTTTAACTTGTTCGATTAATTTGAAGCAAAGTTGCCTTAGAAATTTTCCAGATTCGACCGACAAAAAAAAGTCGAACCATTTTCTGTTCAGGAAATTGGTTCGACTTTATAAAGTACAAAGTACGACTTTTTACAAAACCCTAATTACGAAGCGTTTCGGTACGCTGTAGGCGTTAAATTCGTGTATTTTTTGAAAGAAGTATTAAACGAAGATTTGGAGTTAAAACCAACTTCATATAGAATTTCTAAAACGGTGAGGTCGCTTTTAGACTTATCTTTTAAAATATTCATAGCTTTTTGGATCCGATATTCATTCACAAAATCAAAAAAGTGCTGGTCCATTTTATGATTAATCAAAACTGATAAATCCCGGACCGGAATATCAATTTGATTGGCCAATTCCTGAATCGTAAGCGATGGATCAAGAAAAGGCTCTTTCTCAACCATGTATTTTTTTAATGTCATAATTTGAACATCAATAGCTTCATTATGGTGTTCTTTAACTTCGATTGTATTATCATTAATTTCCGGAAGAATATTTTTTGTTAGCTTTAGTTTAGAATTGATTCCCCTAAAAAGTTCCGGATGATTCAGAGCTTTCATTACCAACCAACAAGTAATAAACAAAGCGACAGTTCCTACAACTACATTTAACCAAAGAAACACTTGTCTGTAATCGCTATAACGCAATACATTTTTCAAGGCCACCAAACAGTGTGCAACAAGAAAAACAGTAGTCATTTGAAAAAGATACTTGTAAGTTAAAGAACTCGGATTGGCGTAATTTTCCAGGTAAATTTCTTTGTACTGTTTTAAAACTAAAAATGCGCTGACAATATAAAATACGTATTGAAATTCAATTAAAATCTGAATAAAATATATTTCAGGCATTTGATCAATGGAGTTTGAAATTTCTTTATTCATTCCCAGATAAAGTCGTGGAATAAAAACCAAATTAACAACAGTTAAAGGAAGTAAATGCAACAAATGATTCCATTTTAATCTAAAGTCAGAATAACAAACTGCTAGTACATAAAGATAAAACAGAGGCATTGCCAACAAACAGATCGTCCATCTGAAAATGGCCAGATTCGGGTAATCCTGAATGTATTCGAAAACGAAAAATCCACTAAGGTCAATAGCCGACACAATAAAAAACCACGCAAATAAACGGTTGGCCAATTTATTTTCGGTTTTAACGGTATATAAAAAAAACGCCATTAGTAAAGACACAAAAACCGAGATTTTGGCAATCCCCTGCAGTAAGCTTAATCTATCCATTTATCTTTTAATATTTAACAAATATAATATTTAGTTCTTTCAAAAAGCTTCTGAAAATTGCAATAAAAAACAGTAATTTTGGGCAAGACCAATTACACAAAAAATGACGTTTACAAAAACCACTGAACAATCCTCAAAATACGAACATTTAGAGAAAATGTCGGTTCATGAATTGCTGACGAATATCAATAATGAAGACAAAACTGTTCCGAATGCAGTTGAAAAAGCGTTGCCACAAATTGAAGCTTTAGTAGCGCAAGTTGTGTCGAAATTAAAACTGGGCGGACGAATATTTTATATCGGAGCAGGAACTTCAGGTCGTTTAGGCGTTGTGGATGCCTCAGAATGTCCTCCTACTTTTGGTGTTCCGTTTGATTTGGTAAACGGAATTATTGCCGGTGGTGACACTGCGATTCGTCGTGCTGTAGAAAACGCAGAAGACAATGCAGCACAAGCCTGGATTGATTTGCAGGCGAATAATATTGGTGCTAATGATGTCGTAATTGGCATCGCCGCTTCGGGAACAACTCCTTATGTTATAGGTGGTTTGGAAACCTGTAATCAAAATAATATTTTAACAGGCTGTATTACCTGCAATACAGGAAGCCCGTTGGCTTTGACTGCAAAATTTCCAATTGAAGTCGTGGTTGGCCCGGAATTCGTTACCGGAAGTTCGAGAATGAAAGCCGGAACAGCTCAAAAATTAGTTTTGAATATGATTTCGACAGCAGCGATGATTCAGCTTGGAAAAGTAAAAGGGAATAAAATGGTTGATATGCAATTGAGTAACATTAAATTGGTCGATCGAGGTGTAAAAATGATTATGGGTGAAATTCCGGTTTCGTATGAAGAAGCATCGGAATTATTAAAAAAATATGGCAGCGTTAGAAATGCTGTTGATAATTATAAATAAGTAAAAAGGTTTTTTCTCAAAGTATACAACCCTTTAAATTGAAAAGAAGTTTTTTTGAAATCGCAAAGCTGGTGTCAAACTTAAAACTAAAAAAACCTGAAACCCGAAACAAAAATTTAAAAATGGCAACAAATAAAGAATTACTAGGAAAAGGCATTAAATATCTATCAGGTTCGTTACCGTTATTATTTATTGGTCCTTCCCTAATATATAATGCGTTTATGAATCAGCATACAAATTGGCATTATCTGGTTTTAGGAATTGGAATTCTAGCTTGTTTAAGCGCTATGTTTTTAATTTTTTACGGATTGAAAACTATTATGAGAGGTTTGTTTAATGACTAATTTGTATCTGACTTAAAATTTACAATTCTTCAGGATTGCTAAAAAAATAATGTAATGAAAAACCTAATTTATTACAATTCAATCCACAATAACAATAAATTATAACGGTCGAAAATCCAAAAAACATCCATGGAAAGCTTAATTCACATCCAGAAAACATTCGAAGAAGTCGTTTATATTGACAAAAAAATAAACAATCGGGAGTTTGAGGATTGTGTTTTTAAAAACTGTGATTTTTCAAATAGCAATTTTGCCTACAATACTTTTTTGGATTGTGAGTTTATCGACTGCAACCTCTCAATGACAAGTTTAGCCGGAACCAGTTTAAAAAATGTGACTTTTAAAAATTGTAAACTTCTGGGAATCGCTTTTAATGAATGTGATGATTTTTTATTCCAGGTTTATTTTGAAGAAACTGCTTTGGATTATGCGGTTTTCTCAAATAAAAAAATGCCTAAAACCAAATTTATAAATTGCTCTGTAAAAGAAGCTACTTTTATAGGAACCAATTTAACCAGTTCTGTTTTTGAAAATTGTGATCTGGATGGCGCTATTTTTAATGATACCCAACTGGCTGCCGTTAATTTTAAAACTGCTTACAACTATAAAATTGATCCTGAATTCAATCCGATGCGAAAAGCACAATTTTCTAATCAGGGAATTGTGGGACTTTTGGATAAATATGACATTAAAATTGTATAATATATGGAAGCAAACGAAGCTTATTTAGAAAGCATTAAAAAACAGTTTTTATATTATAAAATGCTGGGTGAAAAAGCAATGGATCAATTAGGCTCTGAACAGCTTTTTGTCGCAAAAAATGAAGACACAAACAGTATTGCGACTATAATTAAACATATTTCCGGAAATATGCTTTCGCGATGGACAGACTTTTTAACTTCTGACGGAGAAAAAGAGTGGCGCAATCGCGATGGCGAATTCGAAAATGATTCACAAACAAAAGAAGAAGTTTTAGAAGTTTGGAATAATGGCTGGGACTGTTTTCTTAATGCTCTAAACAGTTTAAAACCAGATCAGCTTTCGGATATTATTTATATTCGAAATGAAGGCCATACCGTTATTGAAGCTATAAATCGTCAGCTGGCGCATTATCCGTATCATATTGGTCAAATTGTTTTTTATGCCAAACAATTAAAAAATGAACAATGGAACAGTTTATCGATTCCGAAAAATAAATCCGGAAATTACAATGCTGAAAAGTTTGCCAAAGAAAAAGAAATAAAGAACTTTACGGATGATGAATTAGAAAGATTGAAATGATAGAATTTCATGTATCTTCAGGAGGATTTTGGTACTGGATTTTAATTAAATTCTGCAGAACAAAATTATCTGATGAACTAACAGATAAAAACAGAAGACGGAATTTATTTTTTCTTTCTTTTATAAATATTCTTTTTGTGTTGATTGTAACAATGTTTATTATTTATCCGATATATTTTTAGCCCTGATGGAAGCGACATCCTTTTGTGGCGGGGTTCGCCACAAAAGATACAGTGGACAGCAGGATTAGCTCCTTATAAAACAATACCTTTAAAATGAAAAAAATTATATTCTTATTTCCTCTAATCACATTATTCTCCTGCTATAACGCCGAGCACAATTGCAAAGATTTTAAAACCGGGAAATTCAAATTTGAGTTTGAAGTAGATGGTGTTAAAAAAACAACGATTTTCGAACGAAAAAACAATATCGAAATCGAAACTTTTGAAGGAAAAACAGATACTTCTACAGTTCGCTGGGTAAGTGACTGCGAATACGTTCTGCAAAAAAAACACCCAAAAAATATGGCTGAGGAAAAAGCAATCAGCATGAAAATATTAACAACTTCGAAAGATTCATATACGTTTGAATTTGGAATGATTGGTTCTGAAGAAAAACAGCACGGTAAAGTTACTAAAATTGACTAAACAGTATGTTTTATAAAAATGCTAATTTATATAGCCTACAAAAAAGTTCCTTTAAGGAGCTTTTTTTGTTTAACAAATTGACCTAATATTTAAAAAAATATAGTTTGAATAAAATTTAAAAAATGTTTCTTTTACATTTCTATTTTAAATCTTAAATTGGATTAAAATCAAGCTTATGAAAAATACAATCTCACATAGAGTTGCCGACTTTTTGAAGAACTTCCCTCCTTTTAATTTTTTGCAACAAAAAGATCTTGAAAAATTATCAGAGCAGATTTCTATCATTTATAAAGAAAAAGATTCGATAATTTTTTCCGAAAATGAGAAAACACATGATTCTTTTTATGTGGTTCACAAAGGAGCAGTTGCACTTAAAAAGAATCAAAAAAATGTGATTTTGGATATGTGTGATGAAGGCGATATTTTTGGACTAAGACCGCTTCTGGCCCAGGAAAATTATGTTATGGAAGCCAACGCTTATGAAGAAAGTATTTTATACGCTATTCCCATTGCCGTTTTTAAGCCTTATGCCCTAGAAAATAAAGATATTGGTAATTTCCTGATTGAAAGTTATGCTTCAAACACTAAAAATCCTTATTCTGAAGTTCATAAAAATAATTTATACGGAGAAGTTGTCGTACAGGAAAATCTCAGTTCAGACAAAGAATTATTTGATTTACAGCCTGTCAAATATTCTAAAAAAATAGTTACATGCGACCCCTCAACGACAGCAAAAGAAATTGCTAAAATTTTAACCCGGAAAAAAGTTGGTGCTATTTTAATTGTGGATGAAATGCTTCCTATCGGAATTATTACCGACAAGGATTTGCGCAACAAAATTGTTTCAGGCGATTATCCTATCACTACCACTGCCGAAACGATTATGACATCGCCGGTAATTACATATTCTAAAAAAATGACGGTTACTGAGGCTCAAATGGCTATGATGAAAAGTAACATTAGTTATTTGTGTCTTACCAAAGATGGGACCGTCAACACAAAAGCGGTTGGTATTTTATCTAAACATGATCTTATGGTGTCGTTGGGAAATAATCCTGCCGTTTTGATCAAAGCTCTAAAAAGAACGACGAAAGTCAAGGAAATCAAACCTATAAGAGCGCAAATCATGCACTTACTGCAAGGATATTTAGATCAAAATATTCCGATGACGCTGATTACAAAAATTATAACCGAATTAAATGATGCCTGTGTAACCCGCGTTATTGATATATCTTTAGAAAAAATGCATAGTCCTCCTCCTGTAAAATTTGCATGGCTTGCACTTGGAAGTCAGGGACGTGACGAACAAATGTTACACACAGATCAGGATAATGCTATTGTGTATGAAAATGTTTCTGAAGTATTTAAAGATGAAACTAAAGCATATTTTATAAAATTAGCCACTTACATTAATAAAGGGCTTTTTACTATTGGTTACGAATATTGCCCTGCCGAAATGATGGCATCCAATCCTAAATGGTGCATGAGTCTTGATGAATGGAAAAATCAGGTCACGTACTGGATTAATAATCCTGGTAAAAATGAAGTACTGTTATCTTTTATCTTTTTTGATTATAGTTTGAAATACGGTGACGCTGAAATTGTCAGTCAATTGTCGGACTCGATTTTTGAGAGTGTAAAAGCGAATCCTATTTTTTATGTTCATTTGGTTAGCGGCGCTTTGCAAAGCCCATCTCCAACTGGTTTTTTTAGGCAATTTTTGGTTGAACAGGATGGTGCTAACAAAGATCAGTTTGACATTAAACGAAGAGCTTTAATGCCACTGACAGATGCTGCAAGGGTTTTAATTTTATCTCACTCTGTAAAATCAATCAGTAATACGGCGGAACGTTTTGAAAAATTAGCAGAATTGGAGCCTCAAAACAGTGAACTTTATTTATCATGTTCATATTCGTTTAAAGCATTATTAAAATTTAGAACCAAACAAGGACTTTTACATCACGATTCGGGACAGTTTATTGCTTTGGAATCCCTTTCGAAGATGGAAAAAATAAAACTAAAAAGGACTTTCAAAACCATAAAAGAACTTCAGGAATTAATTTCGGTACGTTTTAATGTTTCTAATATTGTATAAGGATGAGTTTATTGCACTTTTGGAAAAAGGAAGAAGATACTTTCTATAAAAATACAACTATTGAAGAAACACGTTTTGTAGTTCTGGATACTGAAACAACAGGTTTTGATTATACAAATGATCGGATTTTATGTATTGGAGCCCTGGTTTTACAAAATAATATTATTTCGGTTCAGGATAGTTTTGAACTTTATATAAAACAGGAGCATTATGATAAATCAACAGCGCAGATTCATGGTATCTTGAAAGATTTTGTTGTAAAACGACCGTCAGAATCAGAAGCTTTAGAACAGTTTTTAAACTATTTGGGTGATTCTGTTATTATCGCACATCACGCTCATTTTGATATTACAATGATTAATCGTGCTTTGGAAAGAAATGGTTTTCCCGAGTTAAAAAACAAAGCTCTTGATACTGGTGTTTTGTATAAAAAAACGTTGATAAAATCCCATCTCTTCGAACGAAAAGACCATTACTCGTTAGATGATTTGGCAGATAAATTTGATATTTCTAAAAAAGACCGTCATACAGCATTAGGAGATGCTTATATTACGGCTATTGCATTTTTAAAAATTGTAAAAAAACTGAGGGAAAAGAAAGAAATTAATTTGGATCAGCTATTTAAATAATTTTGCATCCGGCGCTATTCGATAATTTCAAAAATCTCCTTTTGAATTTCTACTGAATATTCATTTGGATAAATTTTTCCTCCATACGATTTTGCATATACTTTAGTAAACTCTGCTCCAAAATATAGAATTATTGCCGAATAATATACCCAAACCAATATAATAATTACAGAACCTGCTGCCCCATAAACAGATGCAACCGTAGAACTTCCTAAGTAAAATCCTATAGCAAATTTACCAATCATAAAAAGTACAGCTGTAACAGTCGCACCTATGAAAGCATCTTTCCATCTTATTTTTCCATCCGGCAACGTTCTGAAAATAATGGTAAAAAGAAGTGTAATACTGGCCAAAACAATTACGCTATTGACTATATAAAATAAATAAACAGTGCTTTCAGGGAAATATATTTTTAAACGTGAGCTTAAAACATCAAGTGTCGTATTTATAAAAAGGCTAACAAGCATTAAAAAACCTACAGAAGCAATCATAGAAAATGACATTAACCTGTTTTGAATAAACTTTTTAAGACCTTTATCCGGCTTAGCGCGCAAACCCCAAATAAAATTTATAGAACTCTGAATCTCAGCAAATACTCCCGATGCTCCAATTAACAGCATTATTACTCCAAATACTGTTGCAAAAACATTACTGCCCGAAAGCTCCACATTTTTAATAGCTTCCTGAATCTGACCTGCAGCGTCATTACCAACCAATTCATTAATTTGTCCATATAGCTGACCCGTAACGGCCTCTTCACCAAAGAAAAAACCACAAATTGTAATGATGATAATCAATAAAGGCGGTAAGGCAAAAATGGTATAATATGATAATGCAGCACTCAATTTAATCGCATTGTCTTCATTAAATTCTGTAAAAGTATTCTTTAACAGAAACCAAGTTTTTGAGAATATATTTTTTATTTTCACGATATGCTGATTTTTTATATTCTCTCAAATTTAAGAAATATTCAAAAATTTTGAATTGTGGCTTTGTAGATAAATATTATATTTTTACCATGTTGATTAGAATTTTATTTTGAAACTTTTATATATACATTATTCTCTCCTAAGTTTTTAATGCTTAAAATATTTTTGAACTCCTTTCTGGTTGGCTTAATTAAATAAGAAAGTGAATCCAATATTTTGCCTTTTACTACTGTAACAGAATCTAATTTCTTCAAGTCTTTCAATAAATAAATGTATTTTATTTTAAGAATATCTTTTTCTAAAGTTATCATTCTAATTTTCCAAAAAACGGAATCTCTCTTACTTAAAATCAAATGACCATTAATACGTTTTGCTTTTTGATTATATGAAAATCTAAAAATAGTATCTATCTCTTTTCGTATTAATTCTATAGAATCTCCTTTTCTATTTATCTCAAATTTATCTTTAGTATCCTTAGCTATTAATTTGCCGTCAACAAGATCGTATTCAGAACGTAAGGAATCCATTTTTTGTTTATGAACTTTAAACTTATAAAAATATTCCCTTAAAATTCTGTCTTCTACAATTCTTAAAAAAGTAGAATCTGCATTCCTATACAATCCTTTAAATTTGGCAGGAAAACCATTCAGTTCTGAATTATTAATTGGTTGCGGATTTTCAAAATAAAATTTGATTCCATCATAATCTGCTTCTAAATCAGCTTTTTTACATGAAACAGAAATAATTATTAGGGCAATGATTAAAATGATTTTTTTCATTATGGTTAATTTTTTGTTTTTAGGTTACCTTTTTAAAACTAAAATTGTACCAAATTCCAATTGCTTACCTTTTACTTCAGTTAACTTTATCTTTTATAGTAGTTCAGTTACTATATTTGAAAGGAAAATCATTTTTCATGAATTTATATTTTGTGGGCATAAAAAAACTGCTGAATTTCTCCAGCAGTTTAAATCTTTTTCCATTCTAGGTTGCAGAAATTAAACGTTGAAACGAAAATGCATAACATCACCATCTTTAACAACATATTCTTTCCCTTCTACTTTGAATTTTCCTGCTTCTTTTGCTTTTGCTTCAGAACCATATTGAACGTAATCTTCGTATGAAATAACTTCGGCACGAATGAATCCTTTTTCAAAATCAGTATGGATAACTCCTGCAGCCTGAGGTGCTGTAGAACCGATATTGATTGTCCAGGCACGAACTTCTTTTACACCAGCGGTAAAATAAGTCTGTTGTTTTAATAATTTGTATGCTGCACGAATTAAAACTGAAGCTCCAGGCTCTGTTAATCCCATATCTTCAAGAAAAACCTGGCGCTCTTCGTAACTTTCCAATTCTGTAATATCAGCCTCTGCTCCTACTGAAAGTATGATAACTTCAGCATCTTCGTCTTTTACTAATTCACGAACCTGATCTACATATTTGTTTCCGTTTACAGCAGAATTTTCGTCAACATTACAAACGTACAATACCGGTTTTGCCGTAATTAATTGGAAAGATTCCATTAAAACTTCTTCGTCATTACCCTGAGGAGTAATTGTACGAGCCGACTTAGCTTGTAATAATGCCTCTCTGATTCTGTCTAAAAGTGCTTTTTCAGTCTGTGCTTCTTTATTTCCAGTTTTTGCGGCACGATTTACTTTTTCTAAACGTTTTTCAACGGTTTCTAAATCTTTCAATTGTAATTCGATATCAATCGTTTCTTTATCACGAATTGGATTTACATTTCCGTCAACGTGAACAATATTATCATTGTCAAAACAACGCAAAACGTGAATAATAGCGTTACACTCTCTAATGTTTCCTAAAAACTGGTTTCCAAGACCTTCCCCTTTACTTGCGCCTTTTACCAAACCTGCAATATCTACGATATCAACTGTTGCCATTTGCACACGCTCTGGTTTAACCAATTCTTCTAACTTATTGATTCTTGGATCCGGAACGTTTACAACACCAATATTTGGTTCGATTGTACAAAACGGAAAGTTGGCACTCTGCGCTTTTGCATTAGATAAACAATTAAATAATGTTGATTTTCCAACATTTGGTAATCCTACAATTCCTGCTTTCATCTGTTGTTTCTATTTATTTTTATTGATCCTGAATTGCTCAGGCTTTTCCATCAGTGCTTCTACCTTAATTTATAGAAGTAATTTTAATGGTTTATAATTTAGTGTTTGATTTTTTGTTTCTGCCAAAATGATATTTTTTGGCTTTAAAATTTTGCAAATATAAGATTTAATAGCTCGTAACTGAACTAAAAATGACGATTAATGTATTTTTAAATACACGCGTCAAAATAATTAAACTTTTAACTGCATTTTTGTTAAAAAACACTACTTTTATCTATATTTAGATAAATTTAACAAACAAAAAACCGAACAACCATGAAAAACATTGCATTATTACTGCTTCTGCTAAACTCAGTATTTCTTTTTGCCCAAAAAGAAGTTTCCGGAGTTGTGAAGGACAAAACCGGAGGACCTTTACCAGGTGTAAATGTTCTTGAAAAGGGAACAAACAATGGTGTATCTACAGATTTTGAAGGTAACTATAGCATTAAAGTAAAAGATGGTGCAACATTAGTTTTTAGCTATGTTGGCTATTCAACTATTGAAAAATCTGCCACAACCGATAAAATAGACGTTACTCTGGACGAAAATGGCGGGCAGGTTCTAAACGATGTTGTAGTTGTGGGTTCCAGAAATGCCAAAAGAACAGTTGTGAATTCAGCTGTTCCTATAGATGTGATTAACGTAAAAGAGGTAACTACACAAAGCGGAAAATTAGAAATTAATGAACTTTTGCAATATGTTGCTCCATCATTTAATGCTAATAAACAATCCGGTTCTGATGGTGCTGATCACGTTGATCCTGCTTCATTGAGAGGGATGGGACCAGATCAGACTTTGGTTTTGATTAACGGAAAAAGAAGGCACCAATCGTCACTTATTAATCTATTTGGAACCCGCGGACGTGGAAATACCGGAACGGATTTGAATGCAATTCCGGCTGCCTCTATCAAAAGAATTGAAATTTTGAGAGACGGTGCAGCAGCTCAATATGGTTCTGATGCAATTGCCGGTGTTATCAATATTGTAACCAATGACAATGTTAATGAATTTACAGGAGCTGTAACCTATGGTGCATTTAATACGGATGCAAAAGGTGATTTTCCTGTTGGAACAGCTAATACAGAAGGTTACAGATTATACAAAAATGGTAATGGAAATTCATTCGGAAAGGATCAGAATTTTGACGGCGGATCATTAAAGGTATCTGCTAATTACGGAACTTCTATTGGCGCTAAAGGTGGATATATAAATGTTACCGGAGAATTTTTAAATAAAAACAAAACCTTACGACCTGGTTTTGATTTTAGAAAAGGTTTTGGTGAAGCTGAAATTCAAGGTGTCAATTTATTTGTAAATCTTGCTGTTCCTATTTCTGAAAAAACACAATTTTATGCGTTTGGAGGAAGTAATTTTAGGGATACTGATGCTTATGCTTTTACCAGAAATGATGGCGAAAGAGTTGTAGAGGCTATTTACCCGGGCGGTTATACACCAAGAATTACATCAAAAATAAATGATAATTCAATTGCTGCAGGAATTAGAACAGAGACTTCAGGAGGCTGGAAATGGGATTTTAGTAATACTTTTGGAAAAAATAAATTTCATTATAATATAGAAGGAACAATCAACGCTTCTCTTGAAGAAAATTCTCCGACAGAATTTGATGCGGGTGGACATAGTTTACTTCAAAACACAACTAATTTAGATGTTTCCAAAAATTATGGTGACATTCTTGAAGGACTTAACATAGCTTTTGGAACTGAATTTAGATTAGAACAATTCGAAATTTTTGCAGGAGAAATAGGTTCTTATGCTACTTACGACACTAACGGAGTACCTATTACAGATCCAACAACTCAAAGCGCCCCCATTGATCCTGTTTCTGGTGAACCAAGACCAGGAGGATCACAAGGTTTTCCGGGATACAGTCCTTTAAATGAAGTAAATAAAAGCCGTAATAATTTTTCTTTATATACTGATGCTGAGTTAGATATTTCAAAATCTTTAATGGTAAGCGGTGCGGTTCGATTTGAAAACTACAGCGATTTTGGAAGCACTGTAAACGGAAAATTAGCTTCAAGACTTAAACTTACGGATAATATTAACTTAAGAGGCTCTGTAAGTACTGGCTTCCGCGCACCATCATTAGCACAAATTTATTACAACTTACGTTTTACAAACTTTAGTTCCGGTGGAGCAACAGAAGTATTGCTTTCATCAAATGACAGTCCTGTTACAAAAGCTTTTGGTATTGATAATTTAAATGAAGAAAAAGCTATAAATGCATCTTTAGGTTTTACTGCTAATTTTGGTGATTTTACTGCCACAGTTGATGGATATATGATTAATGTGAAAGACAGAATTGTATTAACAGGTTATTTCGATGCTTCTAATTTAGGACTTGGAGTTGATAAAGCACAATTTTTCGTAAATGGTGTAGATACCAAAACTAAAGGTCTGGATGTTGTTTTAGCCTGGAAAAAAACAATCGGCGAAAACAGAATTGGAGCCACTTTAGTTGGAAACATCAATGACATGAAAATAGATAAAGTAAATAACGGAGATTTAGACGAAAAAACATTTTTTGGAGAACGTGATAAAGCCTTTTTATTAGCTTCAGCTCCTGCAAATAAATTTGGTTTAAACCTAAATTACGGAAGAAAATGGTTTGATGCCGGATTGGCTTTTACCAGATTTAGCGATGTAAAATTATTAGATTATCAAATGGATGAAGACGCTGAAGATTACAGATTAGATCCTTCAGAAACTGATGATCAAGTATTTGCAAATCAAAAGAAAGCTGCTACAGATACTTATGGAGCCAAAATTGTAACCGATTTGACTTTAGGATTTAAAGTTTCTAAATCAACCAAAATCAGCATTGGAGCCAATAACTTATTAAATATTTATCCAGACCAACAAGATGACTGGGTTGAAGCCGGTGGATATTGGGACGCTGTACAAATGGGTTTCAGCGGAGCTTATTATTATGCCAGACTTGGATTTAATTTCTAGAAAATCTATTAGCCCATATTATTAAATACAAAAAAAATCCTGAGTTTATTCAGGATTTTTTTATATCAATCTGTTATTTCTTAAAAAATTAAAGTTTAAACTCCAATGAATCAATAATTCCTTTTTCTTCATCCGTTGCTGTAAATCCTGAAATGTCCCAATATTTGGTCAGGACTTTATTCTTTTTATTAAAAAGTGTTTTCTCTTTAAAAACATCACTTTCCTTATAGGTAAAATTTTGTTTATTGAAATTTGTTGTCACAAAGCTATTGCGAACCTGAATATTTTTGACCTTATCATCTTTTAAAACAAGGTCATACCCTATTTCTTCATTAGCATTCAACACATAATAATCAGGACCATCAACCCTGTAATTAACTTTTACAATCGATTTGGTAACATTTGTAGAACCTGGTTTTTTATTATCTTCAATTTCAATAAGATGAGCCGGTTCAATAATGACACTAAATTCTACAATCAATTTTTTTTCCGGATCATAAATAATTTCAAAAGTATCCAAAGCCTCTTTTGCATTATCCAAAGGCGTAACAGACATTATATAATAGTTGCTGTTATTAGGATGCCCTTTCGTTGTAAAGCTATATTCTTTTCTGGTCTTTGAATCCAAAATTGGGTCAAAATAGTTTAAGTTTGAATAATTCTCCATAATATTATTCAAATTATATCCCTTTAAATCAGCACTGACATCTGTTTCCAATAAACCGTAAGAACGATTTTGTTCTACCAATAATGTAGTAGTTGCTTTTTTTTGACTGACAGAAAACTGAAAATTTACAAGACCATCATTATAATAAGAATATTTGTTGTCTAACATAAAAAACTCTCTTACATAAACCTTTAATCGGTATGAATCAGCTAATTTTTGCCTGGAATTAGAAACAATTTTTTGGAGTGTTTTTTGTGGATTCTCTTTTGAAACCACAATTTCATCCAGCTTATTATGGCTGTTTTTAAGATAAACTACAAAATCATCATCTTTTAAAGTTGTCCATCTAAGGGTTAATTTTTCATAATTTGTCTCAGAAACCTGAACATTTGAGGCACCGTTTAATTCAAAAGTTACTTTTCCGTCTTTATTACTTATTAAAGTCTGCTTGGTTTTCATAATAAATACGGTAGCACTTTCTATAGGCAATTGCGTTTCTATATCTTTAATAATAATAGAATACTCAGTGTTTTGCGCAAAAACACCAACGCTAAAAAGCAGAACAAATAAAAGTATTAGTCTTTTCATAGGTTATTATAAATGCAAAATAGTATTGCCAAATTTAAATAAAATAAAATATTAAAAACCAGTGCAATACAAAATAAATTAAATATTTTATTTACAAAAAAAAAATCCTAAGCTCAATGCTCAGGATTTTTTTTATCATAATTTTAAATATTATTCACCATGTAAAAAAGCTTGTCTGTTCAACAAGGTTTCTTCGTCTTCTACGTGATTATCGTCTGGCACACAACAATCAACAGGACAAACAGCAGCACATTGAGGTTCATCATGAAATCCTTTACATTCTGTACATTTTCCTGGTACGATATAGTATACTTCATCCGAAATTGGCGTTTGCGCATCTTCTGCATCAACTTCTGTTCCGTCTGGTAAAATTACTTTTCCTGAAAGTCTTGTTCCATCTTTATATCTCCAGTCATCAGCTCCTTCATAAATTGCTGTATTTGGGCACTCTGGTTCACAAGCCCCACAATTAATGCATTCGTCAGTTATAATTATTGCCATTTTTTTAGTCTTAAGGTTATAATGTCTTAAAGTTCTAAAGTCAAAAAAAAACAAAAAGGCATTTTTATCTTTTGAATAGATGACTTTTGACTTTCGACTTATTTATGCTTATTTTTGTGCAAAATTACAATCAAAACTCTTCATAAACAAACATTATGACATTAGAAACAAAAAAAAGTATTTTTGTTGAATTAGGAAAATTTTTAAAACAATTCTCTGAAAAGGATACAGCTAAAAATTCGGATGTCTTACATAACGATTTATTTTTTGATGATTTTGAAAAACTGATACATTTATCACAATCTCATAATGGCTGGTACACCCCTGAACAAGTGTATTTTGCAATAAAATCATGGTCAAATGCTCTGACAGAAGAAAATCTTGATAAATGGCTTTCAAATTACTTCTTCGACTCCGCAAACGATAACAAAAAAGAAAAAACGGTTGCCTTAATTCTGGCCGGAAATATTCCCTTAGTAGGTTTTCATGACTTTTTATCGGTTTTAATAACCGGAAATAAAGCCTTAATAAAAACATCTTCCAACGATCAGCATTTACTGCCGTTTTTAGCAAAATATCTCATTGCTGTTGATAAAAACTTAAACGAAAAGATCAATTTTGTAGAAGGAAAACTGGAAAATTTTGATACTGTAATTGCCACCGGAAGCAATAACACTGCACGTTATTTTGAATATTATTTTAAAGACAAACCATCCATCATTCGTAAAAACAGAAATTCTGTTGCGATCTTAAATGGTCAGGAAACAAAGGAGGATTTAGAAGCTTTAGGCGAAGATATTTTTCGTTATTTCGGTTTGGGATGCCGCAATGTTTCCAAAATCTTTGTTCCAAAGGGATATTCTTTTAATGCCTTTTTTGAAGCCATTTTCAAATATCAGGATGTTATTCATTATGAAAAATATGCTAACAATTACGATTACAATAAAGCTGTTTTTTTAATGAGTAATTTCAAATTACTGGATAATGGATTTTTAACTATAAAAGAAGATACAAGTTATGCTTCTCCTATTTCGAGTGTTTTTTACGAATTTTATGAAAACATAGAAGATTTGCAAAAACGTCTCGAAGCTGATGCTGAACAAATTCAATGCATTGTAAGTAATAATGTAATCAAAAACAGTATTGCTTTCGGACAAGCACAAAATCCACAATTGTGGGATTATGCAGATAACGTGGATACTATAACGTTTTTGTTAACAACAAAGTAAAAATATGTTTAATTATTTCGAATAATTTATCGCTTTTTCAGCTCCTATTGCCGAAATTTGCATCTTTAAAAATTTGGACTATTAATTATACCATGAAAAAACACAACTACAGCGCAGGACCAAGTATTTTACCTCAGGAAGTTTTTGAAAAAGCCTCAAAAGCAGTTTTAAATTTTAATGATTCCGGATTATCTATTCTGGAAATTTCGCACCGAAGCAAAGATTTCGTTGCTGTTATGGATGAAGCTCGTTCTTTAGCTTTAGAATTATTAGGACTTGAAGGCAAAGGATATCAAGCCTTATTTTTACAAGGTGGTGCCAGTACAGCATTTTTAATGGCACCTTATAACTTGATGAAAGAAAACGGAAAAGCTGTTTATTTAGATTCTGGAACATGGGCAACTGCTGCTATAAAAGAAGCTAAGTTTTTTGGAGAAACTGTTATTGCTGCTTCTTCAAAAGAAGAAAACTACAACCATATTCCAAAAGGTTACGAAATACCAGCTGATGCAGATTATTTTCACTGTACCAGCAACAACACCATTTTTGGAACTCAAATGAAAGAATTTCCTGCAACTAACGTTCCTGTTGTTTGCGATATGAGTTCTGATATTTTTTCACGCGATCTAGATTTTTCTAAATTTGATTTAATCTATGCCGGTGCTCAAAAAAATATGGGACCTGCAGGAACTACTTTGGTGGTTATTAAAGAAGAAATTTTAGGTAAAAACGGAAGAGCGATTCCAAGCATGTTAGATTATGCTAAACATATCAAAGCAGAAAGTATGTACAATACGCCTCCAGTTTTTGCAGTTTACGTTTCATTATTGACATTACAATGGATCAAGAGTAAAGGTGGAGTTGCAGCTGTTGAAAAATTAAATGATGCAAAAGCTGCTTTATTATATACTGAAATAGACAGAAATCCATTGTTTAAAGGAGCTGCAGCTGTTGAAGACCGTTCAAATATGAATGTAACTTTTTTACTGACAAATCCTGACCACACTGAAACATTTGATAAATTGTGGAAAGAAGCCAATATTTCTGGTTTACCGGGTCATCGTTCAGTTGGTGGTTACAGAGCTTCAATATATAACGCTATGCCTATCGAAAGTGTACAGGTTTTGGTAGATGTAATGAAAACTTTGGAAACTAAAGTTTAATCGTTGATTTGGTTAACTGTTTAATCTCTTAAATTTTTAATCAAAAATTCTGTTTACAAGAAATATCATCTAAATATTGGAGTTTTAGCCCCGATAGAAGCGGCATCCTTTTTCTGGCTTTTTAGACAGAAAAAGATATAGCGGATAGCGGGAAATAGCTTCTAAGAAAAAAAAAAAACATAATAATTAGGCTCATCGATTAAACTTTTAAACAGTTAAACGATTGACCGATAAAACACATAAACAAAAAATGAAAGTATTAGCGAATGACGGAATTTCTAAAAGTGGAATTCTGGCTTTAGAAAAAGGTGGATTTGAAGTTATTACAACAAAAGTAGCGCAGGAACAAGTTGCTAATTTTGTGAATGAAAACAATGTAGATGTAGTTTTGGTGCGTAGTGCAACCAAAGTTCGCAAAGATATTATTGATGCTTGTCCTGGTCTTAAAATCATAGGCCGTGGTGGTGTTGGTATGGATAATATCGATGTTGATTATGCTAAAAGCAAAGGAATCCATGTCATTAATACGCCTGCTTCTTCATCTGAATCTGTAGCTGAATTAGTTTTTGGACACTTACTTTCTGGTGTTCGTTTTTTACATGATTCTAACAGAAATATGCCATTAGAGGGAGATTCAAACTTTGATGGTTTGAAAAAAGCTTACGCAAATGGTACTGAATTAAGAGGCAAAACCTTAGGTATTGTTGGTATTGGCCGTATTGGTCAGGCTACTGCAAAAATGGCACTTGGTTTGGGTATGAAAGTTATTGCTGCTGATGGATTTATACCTTCTGTAGATGTAAAAGTGGAGTTTTTTGATGGTCAGTCTATTACGACCACCATTGTTCCTCAATCTTTAGAGTCATTGTTGAAAGAATCTGATTTTATTACACTTCACGTTCCTGCTCAGGATGGTTACATCATTGGTGAGAAAGAATTTGAAATCATGAAAGACGGTGTTGGAATTGTAAACTGTGCCCGTGGAGGTGTCATTGATGAAGTTGCTTTGATAAAAGCTTTAGATTCAGGAAAAGTTTCTTTTGCAGGATTAGACGTTTTTGAAAGCGAACCAAAACCGGAAATGGCAATCTTAATGCACTCTAAAATATCTTTGACTCCGCATATTGGAGCGGCAACTGGAGAAGCTCAAGACAGAATTGGTACAGAGTTAGCCTCACAAATTATTTCTTTGTTGAGCTAATTAATTATAATTAAATTATTTGGAAGGGATTTATTAACATTGGTTAATAAATCCCTTCCTTTTTTTGATTAAATTTGAGTTGTAAATCTAACCAAATTCTTTAATATCATGTTTGAACAATTAACTCAATTAGTACAACAATTTGGAGAGGATGCTGTTGTAAAAAACAATGCTATTCCAAATGAGCATAATGAAGGCGTATTGAATGAAGCCGGAAATTCTATCTTTTCAGGACTGCAAAAAATTGTTTCAGAAGGTGGTGGAGAACAATTAGCCGCATTATTTCATGGAAACTCAATTGATCATTCGGACCCTGTTGTACAGCAGTTAACACAACAATTATCTGGAAACCTGGGAGAAAAATTTGGCTTAAACCGCGATACTTCTTCTAATGTCGCAGGAAGCATGATTCCACAGATTTTAAGTTCATTGGTAAATAAAGCCAAAGATCCTAAAGATGGTAGTTTTCAAATTTCGGATATTATAAATGCTATATCAGGAAATAGCGGCCAGGCTTCAGGTATTATGGATACGATTTCAAAATATGGAATGTAATTTGGTTTAGATCAAAATGCTGACGGCAAAGTTGATGTAGAAGATGTTTTAATAGTTACCAAAAGCAGTGGCGGTATAGGAGGGTTTATTGGTAAGTTATTTAAAAGCAAATAATAAAAATTGTTAATTTTTATTATTTGTAAAGCTGTTTACCAAAACTAGACAGCTTTTGTTGCAAATGTTAAATAATAAAAGTCATCAGGCTATTTTTTGTAAATTTAAAGTTCAAATTTAAGCCATGAAAAATTTCGTTTACATATTAGGAATCTTATTTACGGTTATAGCCTGTTCTACATCTTCAAAGAACTCAAGTCTGGCAACTGCTGATCCTAAATCAAAAACTGTTTTAAATGATACTGTACGAATTGCAAACGATTCTTTAGAATATGAAGTTATTATTATAGACAATGGTTTTAGTTTCTGGCTGGCTTCACGCGCTTATCCAAGAAATTATCACACTCAGTCTTATCTCGAAACAAAAAACCAATTTTATGTAATTGAATGGAACAACAGAGTTTTACAGCCTCAGCGATACAATCCTAATTTGTACGAAATGAGAATAGATTATGACCCTGCTATAAATTATGGTTACGAAGTAAATTACCTCATCTATAACTACATGATTTACTTTCAAAATACTTACAAACAAAAATTAGGAGGATATGTCCCTTCCAGATAATGTTAGTATATTTGCAATCATCGCCGATAAAAAATGAATCGATTAAAGCAACGCTGGGGTGTAACCTCTAATTTTCAACTTATTATCATATTTATTGTTTTTGCCATCACAGGATCGGCATCAGCATGGTTATCCAGACCTTTTTGCGAATGGCTGCATATTACCAAAGAAGATTTTGGCGGATGGTTTACCCTTATTCGGTTAATAATTATCTTTCCAATCTATCAGGTTCTATTAGTTGCTATTGGAACTATTTTTGGACAGTTTCGTTTTTTTTGGAACTTCGAAAAAAAGATGCTTAAAAGTTTGGGCCTGGGTTTTCTATTTAAAAATTAAATTCTTTCCGTTTTTTTTTGCACAATTACCTTTAAGTGAATTAAATACGAGTCAAATAAATTAGTTTTCCAAGAAATTTGCTTGACTTTTTTTGTATTCTATCTTCAGCATACAGAACGGCAGTGACATTTCACACCATCATTCCAAATTGCATTTTATCACAATCATTAACAATACAAGGCTCTTTTAAGAATAACCATTCGTTATCTGAAAAGAACTAACACATACATCATTAATTCAATACCAGAACAGGATAGAACAGGATGGATTTATTTTAAGAAATATCAAACTTTACTTTACAAGATTTTACTTAACTAACCACCAAAACCACATTAAAATGTTTAATAATTCTATTAAATTTTCGTTTGTAATGGCAATAATCTGCCTTACAATAACGACAACAAAGATTTTTGCTCAGAATCCGGTAGTAAAAATTGATTTTGATCAATCAGGAAGACAAACTGCAGAAGTAGGTGACCCAGACTACACGCCATGGGTAATTACTACAAATTCAGACACTAAAACTGTAAACGGAGTTAAATTTACACTAACCCGTGTTGGAGACAAAGGTGATCTTTTAGGCACCAACTGGTATAAAACCGGAATAAGTGCACCTACTTATGCCAGATTAGTCTGTGATGGGGTTACTGTAAAAAATGGCACTGCAAATGAAGGTGGTCAAATAGAAGTACGAATTAGCGGATTAGAAACAGGTACCCATACCCTACTGGCTTTTTTGAATGCAGTAGACAGCCCAGTTTACACTTTTAGCCCAATTGATATATCGATAAATGGAAATTTAATAATCGATAATTTAATTCCAAGTGTGAGAGCACTGAAAACAGCAGATGCAAAATCAGCATATTTAACTTTTCAGGCGACAACAGGAAACGATGTAGTTATTATTTTTGCTGCCGAAAGATCCGGCACTGAAACTTATAAAAATGTAATGTTAAATGGATTTGAATTAAACACACCTAATATTTTTAATCAGGCAACAGATCCAGCTCCTAAACATAATGATGAACATGTAGAATTAAGTTCAGGCAATAAAACATTAATATGGACTTCAGCACTTAATGCCGTATCACACAATATTTATTTTGGTACTGATTTAGCAGCTCTTGAAGCCGCAGGAACATTATCTCCTGAATTTAAAGGCAACCAACTTAAAGCAAATGCTTCTTATCAGTTAAATGGATTATACACCGGAGAAACTTACTATTGGAGAGTAGATGAAGTTTTATCCAATAATGAAATCGTAAAAGGTAATACATGGCGCTTTCGTCCTGCACAGCTTGCTTTTCCGGGTGCTGAAGGCTATGGCCGATTTGCACGTGGTGGAAGAGGCGGAAAAGTAGTTGCCGTTACCAATTTAAATGATAGCGGTCCGGGAAGCTTACGTGAAGCTGTTACAAATGATATTGGTCCAAGAACGATTGTGTTCAACACATCTGGAATTATCCAGCTAAATTCTCGTTTGGTTTCAAGTCAGCCTTATGTAACGATTGCTGGTCAAACAGCTCCAGGAAAAGGAATTTGTATTCGTACTGCTCCTTTTGGAATTACAGGAAATGATGCCATTGTTCAAAACATAAGAGTACGATTAGGAGGAGGAACAACCTTTGACGGAATGGGGTTAACGGGTGCAGATCATAGTATAATTGACCATTGCTCTATAAGCTGGACAATTGACGAGGCTTTTAGTTCCCGTTCAGGAAAAAATATTACTTTACAAAAAACATTAATATCAGAAGCATTAAATGCTGCAGGACATCAAAATTATCCAGCCGGAACTGAGCATGGTTATGCTGCGACAATAGGCGGTGACATTGGAAGTTTTCATCACAATCTCTTAGCACATTGCTATGGACGTAATTGGAGTTTAGGAGGAGGATTAGATGGTAGCGGTGCTTATTCTGGCAGAATGGATATTACAAATAATGTAGTTTATAATTGGGGTTCCAGAACAACTGATGGCGGAACTAAAGAAGTAAACTTTGTAAACAATTATTATAAGCCTGGTGCAGGTTCAAAAATATTTGTTGCATTTAGTGCGGATAACGAAAATACAGGAACTGGAATGCAACGCTGTTATTTTAATGGAAATGTGATGCCAGGCTATTTTGACGAAAGTAATCAAACTATTGGAAGAAGATCCACTTATAAAAATGGAGCAACTAATACTTACGATAACTTTGTTACCACACAATTCTTTCCTTCATACGTAACTACACAATCTGCATCAAATGCTTATAAAATTGTACTATCTGATGTTGGATGCATTCAGCCTGAATTTGATGATCACGATCAAAGAATCATTACAGAAACATTAAACGGAACTTATACTTATAGAGGAAGCGTTACCAATAAACCCGGATTTCCTGACAACGAATCTGATGTTGGAGGTTACGAAACCTATCCTGAAATAATAAGAGACGCAAATTGGGATACTGATCAGGATGGATTGCCAAATTGGTGGGAAAATATCCTGGGAACAAATACAAATTCCGGTATTGGTGATTTCTCAGATACCAATGCTGATGCTGACTTGGATGGTTATACTAATTTAGATACCTATTTACAATGGATGTCCCTGCCTCACTATGATTCGCCGGACGGAAGTAAAATCAGCATTAATATCCAGAAACTATCAAGGGGTTTTACAACTGGGGTTAATTACTCTGTATCTAATGTTGTTAACGGCAATACGAGTCTTAATTCAGATATAGTAGAATTTACTCCAACGACAACAGGTTTATGTTCTTTTGATTTTACTGTTACGGATAACGAAGCAGCAACTATGACTCGCAAAGTTAATATCGTTAGCGGATACAGCTCTAATCTATCAGTAGAAAAACCAATCAAAGAAAATAGTTCTTTTAAAGTTTGGCCTGTACCAAATAACGGATCTTTTTCTGTTTTACTGGAAAATGACGGAAGCAATGCTGAACTCAAAATCTTTGATATTTTAGGCAAGGAAGTCTTTAAAAGAAACATTATTGGAAAAACACAGGAGAACATCAATTTAAAATCAAAAGGTGTTTTTATTCTAAAAGTTTCAGACCCAAAAACAAAACAAGTATTACATATAAACAAGATTATTGTACAATAAGTTTTTTGCATAAATTTGATATAAATGGCAGCCTTAAACAGTTGCCATTTATTTATTAAAGATGATGATGACTATTTACTGCCTTATTTAAAAAAATTATGAAATTTATCTCTCTCATTGCTTTACTGATATTAACAGCGTGTACGGGGCAGGAAAAAGTATCAACTAAAACTTTTGAAGAAATCACTTTAGTCAACAAAATTGATTTTTTTGATTCCAAATTAGATCAGTCAAAATTTAGCTGTGGATTTTTACTACGATACAATAACGAAATCTATGCTGTCACGGCAAAACATCTATTAAAAATTATCAAACCTGATAAAATGAAAACCTTGTCATTTGAAAACAATATCAAATCCTGGTCTTTGTATCCATTAGAAAACAAATCCGAAATTGTTATTTGTGATAAATTGCTGAATGAAAACAAATCAGAACTTTTAGTAGCCAAATCGACTTATGAAAATGACTGGCTGCTTTTTTCAATAAAAGAAAATCATTCAAAAATAAAACCTCTGCAAATAAGAGTGAATCCTTTAATTGCGGGAGAAAAATTATATGTAGTGGGCTGGACAAGAAAAATGGAAAGCGGAAAACAAAGAGTATATGAATTCGAATATTATAAAACCATCAACAATCGTATTCTCCTTAAAGATATTATTGTTCCGGAACAATTTGGTGGCTTAAGTGGTGCTCCTGTTGTTGATGAAAAAGGAATGCTAATAGGTATCGTGTCTAATGGCACTGTTGACCCTGAGACTGACAAAAAATATTTTTCTCCTTTTTCTGCAATAACCCTATTACCATTTTTAGAAAATTTGAAATAAACATTAAACAGCCCTGTTTTGCTTTTGAAAATAATAAGTATAAATCCAGGTAATAGTAAATGAAGGAATTATATCCGTAAACGGAATTATCTCTTCTACAAAAGTCAAAATACTTGCGACCTTCCCTACTCTGCCTTTATACATTCTAGTCATAATAAAAGCTGCAATTGGTGCCCAAATTACATCCGAAAATTCACCAAGTAGTGGAATGCTAAACGAAATCATTCCAATTCCATCAAAAAGGAGACCTAATAGCAATTTTTTTATCATAGCGTCGTTCGCTGTACTTAGCCTTTCCATTTTAAAATTATTTAGATATATCGAATTTAAAAATTAATTATCACCAAAAATTATTCCATTAGAAAAATTTGTTTCTTAATTCCCATTTTGTTCTCCATCATAAAATTCTGTTACAGTCCATTTTAATATCGGCAGAATCTTTGTTTCTTTGTAAAAACAGTTTCCATGATACACGCAAAAAATATACATAAATTCTACGATCAGCTTGAAGTTTTAAAAGGTGTTGATTTACATATTCAAAAAGGAGAAATTGTTTCAATTGTTGGCGCTTCCGGAGCAGGAAAAACCACTTTACTACACATCTTAGGAACATTGGACAAGCCTGAAAAATCAGGTTCTGAATCTTCCCTTACCATAAACGGAGAAAATATTTTGGGAATGAATGACAAAGCCTTATCAAAATTCAGAAACCTGAATTTGGGATTTATTTTTCAGTTCCATCAGCTTCTGCCTGAATTTACAGCTCTCGAAAATGTGTGCATTCCTGCCTATATTGCAGGCAAAAAAACATCAGAAACCGAAGCCGAAGCCAAAAGACTCCTGAATTATTTAGGATTATCTCATCGAATCAATCATAAGCCAAACGAACTTTCCGGCGGTGAACAGCAGCGTGTTGCCGTAGCAAGGGCATTAATCAATAAACCCGATGTGATTTTTGCCGATGAACCGTCCGGAAATCTGGACACTCATTCTGCCGAAAACCTGCATCAGTTATTCTTTCAGCTTCGCGATGAATTTGGGCAAACTTTTGTCATTGTAACCCATAATGAAGAGCTTGCAAATATGGCTGACAGAAAACTGATAATGTCAGATGGACAAATTATAACTTAACATGATTTTAATTTTTATAAGCTGGGTTTATATTTTATTTACTAACGTAAATCTAGGATTTGTTTTTGATAAAATTATTGGCTTAAAAAATAATAATCTAATAATTACTGTAATATTAGGTTTGTTTTCTACCACAATTTTAGCCAGCATCTGGGCCATTTTTGGAAGAATAAATATTGAATTTCACTTTTTTTTATTAGTACTAAATATTATTTCTGTAATTCGATTCTACAATACTATTATTGGAAGATATAAATCATTTTTATTAGAAATCAAACAATTAGACAATGTTTTTAAATTAATTCTCTTTATAATTTTTTTCCTGGTCATTGCACAAAGCGCTTCTATCCCGTTTGTCATTGATAATGAATCGTATTACATTCAAACCATAAAATGGCTTAACGAATATGGTTTTGTAAAAGGACTGGTAAACCTTCATTTATTTTATGGACAAATGAGTGGCTGGCATATTACTCAAAGTGTTTTTAATTTTTCTTTTTTATATAAAAATTACAATGATTTAAGTGGTTTTTGCCTGCTTTTAGGAAACATTTTTTCAATCCAAATGCTGGATGAATATTATAAAAACAGAAATAAAAACTACCTCCTTATTGGACTGTTTCCTTTGTTCAATATTTTCTTTTTCCAATTTATTAGTGCACCATCTCCAGATATTCCTGTATATGTTTTTAGTTTTATTTTACTTTTTTATTTCTTAGAAAATTTCAAAAAAACAACACCTGAAAACTATAATTTAATTGTGATTTTGGTTCTTTTTTTACTTTACATAAAAAATACTACTTTAACTTTTTCTGTTTTTCCAATCATTTTATTGATACTTCATTTTCAGCTTTTATCAAGGAACCTTTTAAAAACTATTTTTTTAACAATTACAATTCTTTGTCTTTTTGTAATAAAAAATATGATTATTTGTGGATCACCGATTTTTCCGTCTAAAATTTTAACTTCATTGACTATGAATTATTCGATTCCAGACTCCATTCAGGGTTTTTATTACGATCAAATTAAATATTATGGTTTTTTTGTTACTACTGAGCAATACAATTCTATGTCCGTTTTGGATTTATTTTTAAGATGGTTAACACTGCCCAAACTCAACGGCTTATTTAACAAAATCGCTATTTTTTTAATTCTTATTGTACCTTTCTTTATTTTTAAATTCCAAAATAAAAAAGCTTTATGGATACTTTATGTTGTAATGATCGTGCAATTATTTTTGTTTTTAATAACATCTCCACAGTATCGATTTTTTATGAATTTCATATTGTTTTTCGCCATATTTTGTTTTATTTGTATTGTTCAAAGCAGAAGAACAATTAATATTTTACTTTTACTCTCATTAATTCCAACTTTCGTTGTTTTATTTTTTCCTGTAAGTCTAAATAGATTTTCTAATCATAAACTCATGATGGAAATCAGTAATTTTTCAGTTAAAAATATTTTTTTTCCTTACCCAAATACAAAAAACAATACCGCTTTTGAAACGATTCAATTAGGTAATTTAAAATATAATTCTCCTCAAAAAAATGATTTTTTCTGGGCAAATGGAAATGGGGATTTGCCTTGTGTTGATAAACAGCAAATTGATTATTTTGAAAAATATTTTCAAATTATCCCTCAAATGCGTACTAACGATTTAAAAGACGGGTTTTACGCAAAAAAAATACAGAAAAATGAATAAAACAGAACTCAAAGAATTCCTTGACGAAAAAGTTAATCAATATAACACATTCGATTTTATCGAAAGTGATCCTGTACAAATTCCGCATTTGTTTGCGCAGAAAGAAGATATTGAAATTGCAGGATTTTTAAGTGCCACTATTGCCTGGGGAAATCGAAAAATGATTATCAAAAATTCTCATCAAATGATGGATTTGATGGGCAATACACCTTACGATTTTGTAATGTCACATTCTGATTTGGATTTAGAACGATTAGAAAATTTTGTCCATCGCACATTTAACGGAAATGATTTTACCGGGTTCATTAAAGGATTAAAGCATATTTACCAAAATCATAATGGTTTAGAATCCGTTTTTGCTAAAAATTTAGAAGCTAATTCAACACAAAAAAGCATTTCTGAATTCAAAAAAATATTCTTCGAAATCCCGCATCAAAGCCGAACTCAAAAACACATTTCAGACCCCATGAATGGCTCTGCAGCAAAACGTATCAATATGATGCTACGCTGGTTTTGTCGGCAGGATACAAAAGGAGTTGATTTAGGTATTTGGAAAAATATCTCCCCAAGTGCGCTGTCATGCCCTCTTGATGTACATTCCGGAAATGTCGCACGCAAATTAGGTTTACTTACAAGAAAACAAAATGACGGAAAAGCACTTGCAGAATTAGACATAAAACTACGTGAATTAGACGCAAATGACCCTGTAAAATATGACTTTGCCTTATTTGGCTTAGGAGTTTTTGAAGGATTTTAACACCTTAATCCAAAAAAAAATCGTAATATTAAGTATAAGAAAATACTAATGAACTCGATTTTTGAATTTGTAAAATTTTATCTTGTCCCTTCACTTTTAAGCTTCGTTATTATTTTGACAGCTTTAATGTGGAGCAGACGTTTAATTTTATACAATTTCAATAAAAAAAAACGTCTTGTAATTCAAAATACAGATCTATTTCTAACTTCCTTAATTTTTGAAAAAAACAACAAAGAGAAAATTAATGAAAAAATAGCCGAACTAAAAAATAAAATTCCATTACATCGAAATTGGTGCAAGAATATTGTGATCAATGAAATGATTCATTTTAAAAAAAATCTGAAAGGAGAATCAAATTTTATAATTGTAGAATTATACAAAAAACTGAACCTTCATGTTTTTTCAGCCAGATTAGTTGCTAATTTAAGATACTCTCAAAAATGTGAAGGTTTTTATCAATTTCAGCATATCGATTATAAACCTGCGAAAAAATTAATAAAACCTTATTTAACACATAGGGATAAAATTATTCGTTCTAATGCATATGCGTGTTATTTATCTTTGGTACAAGGAAAATTAGAAAGGATTGCAAATATTCCAACCAAAATTTCTTTGCTAAACATGATTAAATTAATGGAGCTTCTACATATAAAAAAAATAGATATGCCCAAAAATATTGATGAATGGCTACTTTCGGAAAATAATTCTGTAATACGGTTAGGTATTAAAATGATGGTTTTTTTTAATTATGCTCATCAGGAAGAAAAAATTGTGGAACTATTAAATTCTGAGGATTCCATTTTAAGATATGAAGCAATTTTAGCATGCAGAAAATTATATTTCAAAAATGCAGAAACAGAATTGATTTCTATTTATTTACATGACGACAATAATAATAAAGCAGAAATATTAAAAGGCTTAAAGGTGATTGGAGGACAAAAATCATTATTTTTCTTAGAACAGTTAGTTTTATATGAAACAAATAAATCCCTAAAGATGCTTGCAGTAAATGCATTGAGTATTATTGACAAAAAAGCCATAGAAAAACTAAGCTTAGAAGATGATGATACCCTTAAAATGCTTAATCACATAAATGATATTTATATTCTATGACAACAGAACTATTAAAATACTGCATCAGTGCTTATGAAGTTTTTGTTTCAGCATTTTCCGGAATTTATATTCTGTTTTATATCATTCTTGCTCTATTATCCTATACAGCAATTTTAAAACACTTACGATTTCAAAAATACCTGGAAGAAGAAACTTTATTTAAATCAAACTATTTAATGGGAGTTTCGGTCGTAGCACCAGCATTTAATGAAGGTGTAAATATTGTATATAACGTCAGATCTTTATTATCTTTAACTTATCCAAAATATGAAGTTATTATTGTAAATGACGGCAGTACAGATGACACATTAGAAAAACTTATAATAGAATTTGAGTTAGTAAAAGTTGATTTTTATTACGAAGAACATATTCCTACTAAACCTGTTCGCGGACACTATAAATCCAAAAATCCTATCTACTCCAAATTAATGGTAGTGGATAAAGAAAACGGAAAAAGTAAAGCCGATGCTTCAAATGCAGGAATCAATTCATCAAAATATCCTTTGTTTTTATGCACTGACGTAGATTGTATTTTAAAACAGGAAACTATACTTAAACTGTCAAAGCCATTTATGGAACATAGCCGCAGGGTAATTGCAACAGGCGCCGGAATTAGGATTTCGAACTCCTGCGAAGTAAAAGAAGGTTTTTTGGTCAAAGTACATTTCCCTAAAGAATGGTATCCAAGGTTTCAGGAATTAGAGTATGTAAGAGCTTTTTTATTTGGACGAATGGCCTGGAGCAGAATAAATGGCCTATTACTAGTATCGGGCGGATTAGGCATGTTTGATAAAGAAATTGCCATAAAAGCAGGTGGTTATTGGCATAAATCGCTTGGTGAAGACATGGAATTAATTACACGAATGCGAAAATACATGTATGACAACCATCAAAAATTCTTAATTAAATACATTCCGGAATCTTTATGCTGGACAGAAGTGCCGTCTACAAAACAAATATTACTAAGACAAAGGGTTCGTTGGGCAAGAGGATTGATACAAACCTTATATTTGCACAGAAATATGTTTTTTAATCCAAAGTATGGCAAAACAGCATTTTTAATTCTTCCCTATTTTTTTTGGTTTGAATTTATGGTTCCAATAATTGAAGTGATAGGTTTGATAACGATTATAATTGCTTTTACATTTAAATTTATAAATGAAGAATACCTGCTTTGGTTTACCTTGACAATATATTTATTTTATTTACTTATTACCTTAATTTCGATCTTTATTGATGAAGTCTTATATAAAAATTACGATAATGCTAAAGAATTAATGGTTTTGGTAATGATGGCAATTATTGAACCAATAGTTTATCATCCTATTTGTGTTTATGCCTCATTAAAAGGGTATTGGCACTTTTTTAATCAAAAAGAACAAAGCTGGGGTGTTATGACCCGAAAAGGATTTACAACCTCTAAAAAAATATAACTCAAATGAAGAATACTTCTTATATTCTGTGTCTTACTTGGTTTTTACTTTTAAGTAATCATGCTGCTGTAGCTCAAAAGATAGATGTAGACAGTTTACTTGTACAATTAGTTTCTGATTATAGAGAAAATAAAGATCCGCAGGAAATTATTCAAAAAGCCAAAACAGGTTTAAAAATTGCTCCTGATTATCTGGATTATTATTTGCTTATCGGACAAAATTTTGAAAGAATAAAACAATCAGACAGTGCTCAGTTTTATTATAAGAAGGTAATTTTAAAAAGTGATAAATATCCGGATGCTTACAATTATTTAATTAATATAGCCATTAATAATAAGGATTATAATACCGCAATAGAATATATTAAAAAAGGAAAACTGCTTTATACTGAAAACCAACTTTATTACGACACAAAAAAATTAAACATCTATGAGTTGCAAGGCGATGCAGGTGCCGAACTGGAATTAATGACGGAATTAATAAAGAAAAACCCAAAAAATGTTTCATTTAAAGACCGTTATATTTTACTTTCTCATAAAACTGAAGAAGACAGGATTGGCTTACAATATGCAAATACGAGTTTTAACAGGGACGGTTATGGTCCATGGAATCAATTCATGGCACAATACATACGAACCCGGGATTGGGGTACTTTAATTGGAAACATAAATGCTATGAATCGAAAATCTGATTCGGCTGAGGATGTAAATGGAGCACAATTCGAGCTTTCATCCTATATTTTTACCACAAAAAAAGATTATCTTTTTTTTAATGCTGCTTTCAGTAATGACAAAGTTTATCCCAAATACCGTTTTGGAGCAAGCTATTACATTAGTTTCCTAAAAAAATGGGAAGCCAATCTTGGAATGCGGTACACAAAAACAGATGCTGATGAATTCCCCGCATTAGTTTTAGGAATGGGAACTTATTATAAATCATTGTGGTTCAATCTAAGCTCCTTTCTTCAAAGTGACGATAACAAAATAAATCCGGCATTTACCTTTACATCCCGCTATTATTTAGACACAAGATACGATTATCTATTTGCTGTTTTAGGATACGGGACTTCTCCTGATGACAATAACACTTCAGGATTGTATAGTGAAAGAATAAATTTAAGTTCTTATCGAATTGGTGCCGGAATCAGTAAAACTATTTTCAATAATTATATTGCAGGTTTTCAGTTTCTTTACAACAATCAGGAATATGCTCCGGAAAAAAGACAAAATGAATATGAAATAACAGTTTCGCTTCAATATAAATTTTAAATATGCAAAAATGGATTTTAATATTTGGATTTCTTTTCATTTTAAACACCAAAATAATGGCGCAAAACGAAATTACATTTCCGGAATCTTCATCAAATATTATTACTTACAGTAATATTCAATGTTTGACCGCTGCGAAAATCCTCAAAGAAAATTTAGATAAAATTAGTCTGGCAAGTTTTGAAATTTCCTCGAATAAAACCGAAAACGGAATAATCCTGGAAGTTTTTCAGTCAAAAGAAGGAGATTATTTTGAGGTCAATTCAGACAATAAAAAAATAACTTTAAGAGCTACTTCAGATTTATTTTTAGAATATGCTGTTTATAGTTTATTAGAATATTGGGAAGTTCGAAAATTCACTCCTGATTATACTTATTATCCAAAATTTGATGTTTTAAAATTTCCTGCCAATAAAAACAGAAAAGAAAAGCCGTCATTCAATTTCAGAGGATTATTATATCCTGGAATGTATGATGAAGCCTTTAGAAAATGGCATAAAATAGATTGGTATCTTGATGATTTTGGACTTTGGGGACATACTTTTAATCAACTTCTCCCAGCCAAGGAATATTTCAAAGAAAATCCTAAAATGTTTGCTCTTTATGACCATAAACGTCACGGCGAATCCATTTGTTATTCAAATGATACAGTTTTCAAAATAATGGTTAATAATATTACCAAAGCTATTAAGGAAAAACCATATGCTACTTATTTTTCGGTTAGCCAAAATGATGATGTTGTTTATTGTGAATGCAGTGATTGCCAAAAATTAAATCAAAAATATGGCTCACCGCAAGGTGCTCATTACTACTTTTTGAATCAGATAGCCAAACAATTTCCTCAAACAAAAATAGCCACATTAGCTTATTTATTTAGCTATCAGCCACCTAAAAACCTCAAATTAGCTACTAATTTATATCCAATAGTATGTGCAATTGAAGCAAATCGTGGGGAAGCTTTAAATGAGGGTAAAAACATAAGTATAAAAAACACGCTCCAAAAATGGACACACGTTTCTAAAAATGTAATGTTCTGGGACTATACGGTTGAATTTTCTAATTTTCTGTCTCCTTTCCCTAACCTTCATACTTTTTCTCCAAATTATTCTTTTTTGAATTCGATAGGAGTTAAAGGAATTTTTAGTCAGGGATATGCTGATATTCCGGGAAGTTTCAGCGAATTAAGACAATATCTTCTTGCAAAATTGTTATGGAATTCCAATTTTGAAGTAAAAAAAGCAACTTCTGACTTTTTAAGGGGTTATTATGGCAAATCAGCTCCTTATATTCAGGAGTATCTTGATATTTTGACCAAAAATCAAATAGAAACAAAGAGCTACCTCGATATATATTCCGGCCCAGTAGAACAAAGAAATACTTTTTTATCGGCTGAAAATATGTCCATTTATGACAATTTGATTGCTAAAGCAAATGCTGAAAATGATGATCCAGTAATTAAAAAACGAATTTTAAAGTTACGGTTAGATCTGGAATATGTATATTTTGAACAGGCAAAATTTTACGGAAAAGAACCTCACGGAATGTATCAAAAAAAGGGTAATTCATTTTCTGTAAAAGATAATCTGGAAAACAGGGTTCAGGATTTTGTGAAAAATTGTTCAGATTTTGGGATTTATGAACTTAGCGAAGATGGTTTAAGTCCAGAAGAATACTTTAACCAATGGAAGTACATTGCCCGAAATAACGTAGTAGATCATTTAGGAGAAAACCTGAAATACGAATTTCAAACCCAGCCCTCATCAGATTTTAATGCTAAAAAAGAAAGAGGACTTAATGACGGAATTAAAGGGTATAAAGATTTTAATCTAAACTGGACCGGCTGGTACGGACAAAATGCTGAAATAATTATTACTTCTAATAATGTCGATTTTAATTCTATAGATTTTCAATGTTTAGAAGACCAAAGACACTGGATATTTCTCCCTAAAGAAATTATTTTAAAAGGCTTTCGAAATCAAAAATGGGAAATTATTAAAGAGCAAAAAAGCACACAATTAACAGAGAATTATAACTTTAGCATAGGAAATTATAGTTTTGACAACATTCCTTTTCGTATTTTTGATAAAATAAAAATTATTCTGATTCCGGAACAGAAATTGCCTATTTGGCGAGAAAGAAAAAACAAAAAACCAATGCTTATGCTGGATGAAATAGTACTAAAGCAAAAATAAAAATACCTAAAGTACATCCCCTATGGAGAAAAAAAGGATATTTATCATTGAAGACGACAACATGACTATTGAAATATTGAAATTCATATTTTCCAAAGAAGGTTACGAACTTTCAATTTCAAAAGATGGTCTGGATGCGATTGAAAGAATTCCTAAAGAAGTTCCGGATATAGTTCTAACAGACATAATGCTGCCCATGAAATCCGGTCTTGAAATCATACAATTCATTAAAGATAATTTTGCAGACATGCCCGTAATTGCCTTGTCTTCATTAGGAGAGGAAGAAGCTACAGTGCTGGATGCTTTTAAATTAGGAGTAGATGATTTTATAGCAAAACCCTTTAGTCCTAACGAATTATTACTACGTGTAAAAAGGTGTTTAAAATAAGATTTTAATATTCAAACTTACAATTGATTAACGATGTCTACAGTATTTATCTGTTATAAGGGGATTTAATGCTATCTTTGCAAAAAAACAAGGCAAATGAGCACGTTCGAAAAATTCAATCTTCCAAAATCAGTACAAAAAGCAATCGACGAATTAGGCTTTGTTACTCCTACTCCTATTCAGGAAAAATCCTTTTCTGTGATTATGTCAGGTCGCGATATGATGGGGATTGCACAAACCGGTACCGGTAAAACATTCGCTTATTTACTGCCTCTTTTAAAATTATACAAATTTACACCAACCAATACACCAAAAATTGTAATTCTGGTTCCAACACGTGAATTAGTTGTTCAGGTTGTAGAAGAAATTGAAAAGTTAACCAAATACATGTCAGTTAGCACTTTAGGGATTTTTGGTGGAGTAAATATCAATACACAAAAAAAAGCGGTTTACGAAGGAGTCGATATTTTAGTTGGAACTCCGGGTAGGACAATGGATTTGGCTCTTGATGCTGTGATTCGTTTTGATGAAACTCAAAAATTAGTTATCGATGAATTTGATGAAATGCTGAATTTAGGTTTCCGCACACAATTGACCGCACTTTTGGCAATGATGAAAACCAAACGTCAGAACATTTTATTCTCGGCAACCATGACTGACGAAGTGGATGCTGTATTGAATGACTTTTTTGATTTTCCTGAAGAAGTTACACTTGCTGCCTCAGGAACACCACTTGAAAACATTTCACAAGTAACATACAACGTCCCTAACTTCAATACTAAAGTTAATCTGTTAAAACATTTATTAGAAACAAACGAAAACATGGAACGTGTTTTGGTTTTTGTGAATAATAAAAAGATTTCAGACATGCTTCATACCAGAATTGAAGAAGATTTTGAAGGACAGTTTGGTGTTATTCACTCGAATAAATCTCAAAATTATCGTTTGAGTACAATGGCTGAATTCCAGGAAGGAAATCTTCGCGGATTAATTACTACAGACATTATGGCGAGAGGTTTGGATATTTCGAATATCTCACACGTTATCAACTTTGAACTTCCTGAATTCCCTGAATTATACATGCACAGAATTGGACGTACTGGTCGTGCAGATGCAACGGGAACAGCAATAAGTTTTATCACGCCTCGTGAAGAAGAATTTAAAGTCGAAGTTGAAGTTTTGATGAATCAGGAACTTGAAATTGCTGAATTCCCAGAAGAAGTTGAAATCTCAAGCAAATTAATTGAGCCGGAAAAAGACAAACAGCCTATTAAGTTTTTAATGAAAAAAGTAAAACTTGATGGTGATGGTGCCTTTCATGATAAAGCCAAAAAGAATAAAAAAGTCAACCTTGGAGGACCTTCAAAAACCAAAAAGAAGACCCACGGATCTGTCAATCGAAATATGTTAAAAACCAGAGATAAGAAGAGAAAAGATAAAGACAAATAAGATATAAATTCTAAAATTAAAAATTCCAAATTCCAAGCATAACATCTTTGGAATTTGGAATTTTTTTATTGGAATTTTAAAAATTATATTTTCGTAAAAACCAACCCAACTGGGGAACACAATTCGATTCTTTTTCCAGTATCTGTAAGTTTTCCAGTAACTTTGTCTCTTTTAAAAACAACAATATCATTTGTATATTGATGCCCAACTAAAAGATAATTTCCTATTGGGTCAATTGCAAAATCTCTTGGGCCTTTTCCTAACGTACTTATTTGCTCTACTAATTCAATACCTCCGTTTTTAAGAATCTTATAAACCGAAATATTGTTGGCATCGACACGGTCTGTTACATATAAAAATTTTCCGTCAGGCGAAATTTTAATTGCTGCTGCCCCCGTGCCGCCTTTAAAATCTTTTGCCAGAATACTTGTCTCGGCAATCTTTTTTAAGCTTCCGTTTTTATCATAACTAAAAGTCGTGAGTGTAGCGTCTAATTCCTGAATTAAATATACAAATTTACCATCCTTACTAAATGTCAAGTGCCTTGGTCCGCTACCTGCTTTTACATCAACACTTTCTTTTAATGTCAGCATTTCGTTTTTAGAGTTCGGATTGTATTTATAAATAAAAATTTTGTCTAAGCCTAAATCATTAGATAAAATGAATTTTTTATCTGGAGAAAAAACAACCATATGTACATGTGCCTTTTCCTGACGCGCAGGATTAATACCTTTTCCCTCATGCTGGATCACCTGTTGCACTGTAGAAATACTCCCATCAGCATTCTTTTTATAAACTACAATATTACCGCCGGAATAATTCGCAGCAATTACATTTTTATCATCATTAATTAAATGACAAGGATCTGCTCCTAAAGCATCATTTTTATTTAGAAAATTAATATTACCGGATTTTGCAATATATCCAAAAGCACTTACGGTACTTTGTGGTCCGTTTTCGTTTACGGCATAAATGAATTTATTATCTGCTGAAACCGATAAATAACTCGGACTTATAACATTTTCTGAAGAATTTTTTAATTTAAGATCTCCAGAATTAGCATCAAATTCATAAATATAGATTCCTTTACTCTCGCAAGTATTGGTATAGGTTCCTACCAACAGATTAAATTTATTCTGAGCCTGCAAATTATTGAAAGCTATTGCTAAAAAAAGCATAAAACATATTCTTTTCATATTTTAAAGTGGTTTTTTGAATTAGCTAAAATAAGCAATAATATCTTTTGCAACAGATTTTAGGCTTATAAATGAATTTTGAAAAGTTATATTATTCAAACTATACCTGATACTCTCAAATCATATAAATTCGTTTCAATTTACTTAAAATAAAAACTCCCTTATATTCTCTAACATTCCTTATATGGTTTAATAAAAAGCTATAATGATTAAGTAAAAATTTGTATTTTTGACGAGTATCTTTGCGAAAAAAACACAGTGAAATAAATTAAAGCCTGAATGCATTTTAAAAATCCTGAAATTCTATACTTTCTGTTCTTATTGATTGTTCCTATTTTGGTTCATTTATTTCAATTACGCCGTTTTAAAACCTCTTATTTCACAAACGTCCGCTTTTTAAAAGAACTTACTGTCCAGACTCGTAAAAGTTCAAAAATCAAAAAAAGATTATTATTAACAACGCGTTTATTATTATTGACTTGCGCTATTTTAGCTTTTGCCCAGCCTTTTTTTGAAGCCAAAGACAGTAAAAATGCAGCAAACGAAATGTACATTGTACTGGATAATTCGTTTAGCATGCAGGCTAAAGGCAAAAAGGGCGAATTATTAAAACGTGCTGTTCAGGAATTATTAGAAAATACGCCCGAAACTACTCAATTTTCATTGTTATCCAATACAGAAAACCTCTGGAATACAGATATCAAATCTTCTAAAAGTAATCTTCAAAATCTAAAATACAGTGCAACTCCTTTTGAACTTTCGGCAATAATGGCGAAGATAAAAGCGCATAAATCATCAAATAAAAAAGATATTGTTATTATTACTGATGCTGTTGGCTTAACAGAAAAAGATGTAAAAAATATCAATTCTGAAGAAAAACCATATTTTATTATTCCGAAAGCTGAACAAAAAAATAATGTTTCTATTGACAGCATTTTTATTAATCAGACTTTAGAAAATTTCTACGAAATAGGAATTAATTTATCCGCATACGGTGAAGATTTCAAACCCATTTCGATGGCATTGTACAATCAGAAGAAACTAATTGCCAAAACGATTATCAATTTTGATTCAAAGAAAAAGAAAATCAATTTTACAATTCCAAAAGAGGCTTTTCATGGTTATGTAACTATTGAAGATAATGGTCTGACTTATGACAACAAATTATTCTTTAGTATTACGAAAGCTAAAAAAACAAATGTTATCAGTATCGGAGAACCAGATAAAAGCAATTTCTTATCGAGAATTTATACTTCAGCCGAATTCAATTATAACAATTATTCGTTAAGCAGTTTAGATTATAATAGCTTAGAAAAGCAAAACACCATTATTCTGAATGAACTAACTGAGGTTCCACAGGCTCTGCAAACTACTTTAAAAGCATTTGTTCATAAGGGCGGAAATTTGGTTGTAATCCCTTCTGAGAAAAGCTCAGTTTCAAATCTAAATTCATTTTTAGGGAATTTCGGAAAAATTCAGTTTAAAAACCTTGAAAATAAAAGTAAGCTAATTACCAAAATCAACTTTGATCATCCATTATTTTCAGGGGTTTTTGAAAACAAAATAGCAAATTTTCAATATCCGAAAACAAACAGTTCTTTTGAGCTTTCAAGTCCGTATCCAGCGGTTCTATCTTATGAAGACCAAAGTGTTTTTGTAACCATGATTCAAGATCCTATTGCAGGAATAACTATTTTTTCAGGACCAATAAATACTTCAAATTCAAACTTTCAGCAGTCTCCTTTAATTGTTCCTCTTTTTTATAAAATGGGACAAAATAATCAAAAAACAGGTGTTAATGCCTTGACAATTGGTAATAATCAGCCTTATTTTGTGGATGTTCTATTGAGCAAAGATGCAATTTTAGAAGTAAAAGGAAATGATGATTCGTTTATTCCGATTCAGCAGATATTGAATAATAAAGTCAAACTAACCTTCAATGATTTTCCTGAAACAGCTGGAAATTATAGTATTTTTGATAAAAAAGAACCGGTTGAAAACCTCAGTTTTAATTACAAACGAAGCGAAAGCAATTTGAATCCCGTAAATACAAACGTAATTTCTGATTTTAAAACCGCTGATACAATTTCGACCATATTTAACACCTTACAAACTGAACGCACAGACAATCAAATTTGGAAATGGTTTGTTATCTTTGCACTGTTATTTTTAGCATTAGAAATGGTAATTATAAAGTTTGTAAAGTAAAACTTAGATTTCTTTAGACATCTTACTTTTACAAAAATCATTTTAAGATTTTACTACATAATAAATTTATCTACATATGAAAATAATCATCAGAAGCGCCAAAATTATCGATTCAAAAAGTCCGTTTCATAAACAGACTGTTGATCTTTTAATTGCAGATGGTTTAATAGAAAAAATAGGAACTTCTATTCTTGACATTGATGATACAATCGAAGTAAAATTTGACAATTTACATCTTTCTCAAGGTTGGTTTGACAGCAGTGTTTCGTTTGGTGAACCAGGTTACGAAGAAAGAGAAACGATTGCAAACGGCTTAAATGTTGCTGCAAAAAGTGGCTTTACTGGTATTGCTTTACAGCCTAATTCCTTCCCTGTAATTGACAATCAATCACAGATAAATTTTGTAAAAAACAAAGCAAATGGTTTTGCAACAGAACTATTTCCTATTGGTGCTTTAACGAAAGGCAGCGAAGGAAAAGATATGGCTGAATTGTTTGATATGAAAAAATCCGGAGCCATCGCTTTTGGAGACTACAATAAAAGTCTTGATAACGCCAATCTGCTAAAAATAGCACTGCAATATGTTCAGGATTTTGATGGTTTGGTAATTTCCTATTCACAGGATGCCAATATCAAAGGAAACGGAGTAGCCAATGAAGGAATTGTTTCGACAAGATTAGGTTTAAAAGGAATTCCTAATTTGGCTGAAGAATTACAAATTGCCCGTAACTTATTTTTACTGGAATATACTGGAGGAAAACTGCATATTCCGACAATTTCTACAGCAAAATCAGTCAAATTAATTAAAGAAGCAAAAGCAAAAGGTTTACAAGTAACCTGCAGCGTTTCTGTTCATCATTTGGTTTTAACTGATGAAAAACTACAAGATTTCGACACACGTTTTAAAGTTACACCTCCATTGCGAACTGAGTCTGACAGAAAAGTACTTATTAATGCGGTCTTAGACGGAACTATCGATGCGATCACTTCGGATCATAATCCAATTGATATTGAATTTAAAAAAATGGAATTTGATACAGCTAAAAACGGAACTATTGGTCTAGAAAGCGCTTTTGGAGCTTTGCTTACGGTTTTGCCTTTAGAAACTGTAATCGAAAAACTAACATTAGGAAAAGTAATTTTCGGAATTGAAAATTATTCAATTGCTGAAGGTTCAAAAGCCAATTTTACTTTCTTTAATCCAGAAGGAAAGTCTACTTTTACTATAGCAAACATTCTTTCAAAATCTAAAAATTCTGCTTTTTTAGGAACTGAAATTAAAGGCTCGGTTTACGGAATTTTAAATCAAAATCAACTTATTACAAAATAATAAAATGAATAATTCAATAGAAGAGGGAAAATCAATTGCCATAACCAGTTATATTTTAATTATTGGTGTTTTGATTGCCATGTCAATGAACGCTGAAAATAAAAATAGTTTTGCTTCTTTTCATATTCGTCAGGCATTAGGATTGTCTTTGTCTTTTATATCTTTTGGAGCTATAATCAGTAATTTCGATAGTTTTTTTATCACTTTCCCAATGTGGATTTGCATTTCTATTTTATGGACATACGGAATTTTCAGTGCCATTCAGGGTCAGACAAGACCAATTCCTTTAGTGGGAGATCTATTTCAAAAATGGTTTAAAAGTATAGGATAGTTAATTCCAACCATTTACATTTCACAACTTACAATTCACAATTAAAAAATGAAGCTATCTTTAGAATATAAAATACAAGAACCAAAAATTATATTAGACAAAAATCCTGTATTGCTTTTATTGCACGGATACGGAAGCAACGAAGCCGATTTGTTTTCATTTGCGACTGAACTACCTGATAATTATTACATCATTTCTGCAAGAGCGCCTTATGATTTGCAATATGGAGCTTATGCCTGGTATGCCATTAATTTTGATGCTGACCAGAATAAATTTTCAGATAATGAGCAAGCGAAAACATCTCGTGATTTAATCGCAAAATTTATAGATGAATTGGCTGCGAATTATCCAATTGATCCAGGTAATATAACATTAATTGGTTTTAGTCAGGGTTCTATTTTAAGTTATTCGGTTGCACTTTCATATCCTGAAAAAGTTCAAAGAGTTGTAGCAATGAGCGGTTATTTTAATGACGAAATCATTAAAGGAGGTTACGAGAGAAACGACTTTAATAACCTAAAAATATTCGCTTCACACGGAACTGTAGATCAAGTTATTCCAATTGAATGGGCCAGAAAAACGCCTGCTATTTTAGAGAAATTAAATATTCCGGTTATTTATAAAGAATATCCTGTTGGACACGGTGTTTCCCCTCAGAATTTCTTTGATTTTAAGAGTTGGCTGGCGGAATAATTTTAATTTTCAAGGCTGTTATCACAGTTTCTGGATAAAATGATAACAGCCCTTAGTTAATTTACTTCTGATATAACAACGTTTGGTTTACTTCAAAATCAATTGATTCATCATCATTTACAAAATATTTCAATAAAACTTCTCCCCAAATTTCACCATTACTGTAATCAGCAATAATCCATCTGTGGTTTAAAATCTTTACTTTGTTGATAATAAATTTTTTATCTCCAATTTTATCTTGTCCTGTGTAAGGATTACCAATAGGATTTGCATTTAAGTCTAATAACTTCTCCTTTACCACCGGAATCAATTTTTCGTATTGAATAAATTTTCCACCTGAAGCACTATTATCAAAATAATTTTGGGCATTTTCATTATTTTCTAATGAAAAATAATCTGATTCTGCCAATTTTGCTGAAACTGTACTTATACTATCTCTTAGTCTCTTCGTTGTTTTATCATATCTTTCTTGCTCAAATTTTATTTCTCTGCTATAAAACATATAAGTAAAAACATTCATTAGTATTGCTAATAGAAAAAGATAGAGCATTAAGGATTTCTTCATTTTATGGTATAATTTAAATTGTAATTTCTAAGTTATCATAAGCCAGGAAAACATTATCAGGAAGTTGGTTTTGTACTTCTTCATGAAATCCTAAAACATGGCTGATGTGTGTTAAATAAGCTTTTTCAGGCTGGACCAAATTTATAAAATCAAGTGCTTCCTGCAAATTAAAATGAGTATAGTGAGGTTCTACCCGCAAGGCGTTCACAACTAAAATTTTAAGGTTTTTTAATTTCTCAATTTCAGCTTTTTCGATGGTTTTCACATCTGTTAAGTAAGCAAAATCATCGATTCTGTAGCCAAAAACTTGTAAATTTCCATGCATTACATTTATTGGGATAGCCATTTTATCGCCAATTGCAAAAGGCTTGTCATTGACTACTTCAATAGTTTTTACACTTGGTGCTCCGGGATATTTATTTACGGTTTCAAAAACATAATCAAAGCGTTTTTTTAAATTATCAATCACACGCTGATGTGCATAGACCGGAATTTCGCCTTGTCTGAAATTATAGGGACGAATATCATCTAAACCTGCTGTATGATCCGCATGTTCGTGCGTAAATAAAATTGCATCGAGTTTTCGACAGCCGCAAGAAAGCATTTGCTGCCTGAAATCAGGGCCGCAATCGACAACATACGAATGGTCGTCCCATGTGATCCAAATGGACACACGAAGCCTTTTATCTTTAGCATCTGTGCTTTTACAAACAGGGTGATCAATCCCAATAATGGGAATACCCTGAGAAGTGCCGGTACCTAAAAAATAGATCTTCAATTGAACTTGTTTTTTTTACAAAAATAGGGATTATTTCTCTTTCATTAGAAACCTAATTTACTAACTTTGTAACAAATCTATTTAAAATAAAATGGGTACAGAAATAAAACTCAAAGGTGACAAGGTCATCGCTCAGATTCCTTCTATAAAAGACAAAGCACTACGCATTAATTTAAACGAAAATATTTACGGAACTTTTGCTGAAATTGGCGCAGGACAAGAAACTGTCAGACATTTTTTCAGATCCGGAGGCTCATCCGGAACAATTGCAAAAGCAATGTCTGCCTATGATAAAGATTTTAGTGATGCTGTTTACGGCATAGAAGGTGATGGCCGATATGTGACTGAGAACCGACTCAAAAAAATGTTAACCTTTGAAGGAGAGCTAATTGAAGAACGTTTAAGCAGAGAAAAACATCCAAATAAACTTTTTTTTAGTTATGCCAACACTGTAGCCACAATAGATTTTGCCAAACAATTTAAAGGCCATGGCTGGGTTGGTATACGATATCAGATAGAACCTGATGAAGCTTATAACGAAATCATCCTGCACATTCGTTTTAAGGAAACTGATGCCAGATTACAACAAGAAACACTTGGCGTTTTAGGTGTTAACCTCATTTATGGTGCTTTCTACAAATACAATGATCCTAAACGATTACTTCGTTATTTATACGATCACCTTGATAAAGACCAGCTGGAAATAGATACTATTAATTTCTCAGGTCCTCGTTTTGCTGATGTTGACAATCGTTTGATGAGTTTACAACTGGTAAAAAACGGTATGACTGATGCCGTGATGTTTAATCCTGAAGGAAAAAATGTTTTACCCGCTGCTGTCCTATACAAAAAAAACCTTCTTGCTTTTAGAGGAAGTTTCCGTCCGGTTACAAATGTTAACCTTGATATGTATGAGAAATCATTAAAAATGTTTCTCGAAGAAAACAAGGTTGAAAAAGACAATACCTTGGTGGTTTTTGAAATTACACTTTCGAATTTACGCTCAGATGGTGAAATTGACGAACGGGATTTTATGGACAGAGCCGAATTACTTTGCTCATTGGGTCAGACTGTAATGATTTCTAATTTCCAGGAATATTATAAAGTAGTTGAATATTTTGCTAATTATACCAAAGCCCGCATGGGACTGGCGATGGGTGTGAACAATTTAGTTGATATATTTGATGAGAAGTATTACCGTCATTTAAGTGGTGGAATCCTAGAGGCTTTTGGAAAATTATTCTTCCGCGACATGAAAGTATTTTTATATCCGATGTTGGGTGAAGATGGTGAAATTATTACTTCTGAAAACCTGAAAGTTCATCCAAGAATGAAAGAACTGTATAAATTCTTTAAATTTAACGGAAAAGTAATTGACATTGTAGACTATGATCCGGGCATTTTAAATGTTTTCTCTCGCGAAGTTTTAAAAATGATTAGTCAGGGAATATCCGGCTGGGAACCTATGCTTCCATCTGGAGTAGCTGAAATAATAAAGGAACACCACCTTTTTGGATATCATCCGCTAAAAGAATTAGAACAAAATTAAAACAAATTTTATTAGTTAAAATCATAAAAAGTCCAAAAAAGAGTGATTCTTTTTTGGACTTTTATTTTACTGAATTTAATTTATTACTTTTAATAAAAATTAAAACCATGAAAATTATAGCCTTTGCGGGAAGTAACAGCCAACAATCTATCAATAAACATTTAGCAGCTTATGCGGCCAGTCATTTTGAAAATGCTGATGTAGAAATTTTAGATTTGAATGATTTTGCAATGCCTTTGTTCAGTGTTGATTTAGAAAAAGAAATTGGTCAGCATGAAATTGCAAAATCATTTCTAAAAAAAATAGAAAGTGCCGACATACTTGTTGTTTCATTAGCAGAAAATAATGGAAATTATTCGGCTGCTTTTAAAAATGTGTTCGATTGGAGTTCCAGAATTGCCAAAGATGTTTTTCAGCAAAAACCAATGCTTCTTATGGCAACTTCTCCGGGAGCCAGAGGCGGTGCTTCAGTTTTAGAAATTGCAAAAACTGCTTTCCCAAGATATGGCGCTCAGGTAAAAGGACTTTTTTCATTGCCTTCTTTCAATGCAAATTTCGATTTGGAAAAAAATGAAATCTCAAATCCTGAATTCGATAATGAACTAAAAACAATTGTAAAAAACAGTTTTAATTAATGAAAATAAGACAATTCGTTTTTGCCTTTATCTTTTTAAATATTATTTTCCTGCATACCTCCTACTCTCAAAAATATAGTGCAGTTGACAATATCGTTTTAAAATATCCTAAAAGTTTTGATAATCCTGAAGCATTAGCAGAAAAAATAGAAAAAGATTTTAATTCAGATTATGACAAAGCTAGAGCTATCTATAGTTGGATAGCTTTTAATATAAAGTATGATTTTGATTCTTTTTTAAATCCCACAAAAACACAAAGTTTTTCTTATCGTACTGAAGCTGAAAAACAAAAAAAGATACAAGAGTTTAACAACAACTCACTTCAAAAGACATTTAAATCTAAAAAAGCAGTTTGTGAAGGCTTTACCCTTTTATTTCAGCATTTAACTGCATTAGTTGGAATTAAATCAGAGATTATCAGAGGCGATTCAAAAACAAGATTGGTTGACATTGGCCGAAAAAACACGAATTCAAATCACGCCTGGAATATCTCTTTAATTGATGGAAAATGGCGTTTAATTGATGTTACTTGGGGACAAGGCTATTATGATAACAATAAAGGCAGAATGGTAATGAATTTTGATCCCGTCTATTTTGATACAGAACCAGATTATTTTTTTGCAAAACATTTTCCTGACTCAGGTTCTTTTCTTGGTCATAAATTAAACAAGGATGAGTTTCTAAATGGACCCTTAATTTATAACAAAACAATCGCAGGTGACCATAAAATCATAGCACCAGAATCTGGAATAATTGAAGTCAATAAAGGTGCTAAAATAACTTTTGTGATTAAAAAAATTTCAAAAACAGATCCGTTTTATTACTTAAACAAAAAAAATCAACCTGTTCGAATAGTAAACTCAAAACCGAAAAGAAGTGGTTTAGAATTTGAGGTTGTTTTTGATAATACTATCGGTGATTATATTACATTCTTTCTGGACACAAATAGTATTGCTTCTTTTAAAGTAATTTTAAAGTAGTCATTGTTAGCATAGTTGATTTTTTACATTATTTTCGTCTTTTACCAAATTGGCGTATCTTAGCAATTAGTGATTTGAAAAAATATAGCGAATTGAATTATGGAACCAACTTTTTTGAAATCAATCTTAGATAATGATTTCTATAAATTTACGATGCAGCATGCTGTAATAAAACTTTTTCCAAAAGCAAAAGTTCGTTATGGTTTTATCAATCGTGGCAAACATATTTTTCCATCAGGTTTTGCAGATTTACTTCGAAAGTCTTTAGACACAATGGCCAATCTGAGGTTAACTAAAGACGAAAAAAAATATTTATCTCATTATTGTCCTTATCTTGATCCCACTTATTTAGATTTTCTTCAGGGTTACAGTTACGATCCGTCAGAAGTTCAAATTACTCAGGAAGATTCAGAACTCAATGTTATAATTGAAGGGTATTGGTATCGTACTATTTTATGGGAAGTACCTTTGATGTCTTTAATTTCAGAGCTTTTTTATAAATCAAATCATTTAATTCGTCTAAATGACGATGCTATAAAAGAAGTAACCAAAAACAAAATTGACAGTTATAACAAAATGGGTGTTTCTATTTTAGAATTCGGAACCAGACGACGTCATTCTTACGATGTGCATTCTTTAGTGAATGAAACATTAAGAACTAATGGTGCAGAAAGTTTCTTAGGAACCAGCAATGTCCATTTTGCCATGATCAATAATAAGCGCCCTTTGGGAACTCATGCACACGAATGGTTTATGTTTCATGCCGCACAATATGGCTTTAAAATGGCCAATTCAATCAGTCTGGAACATTGGACACAAGTTTACGGAGGTGATCTCGGAATTGCGCTCACAGACACTTACACAACAGATATATTTTTTAGTCAATTTGATAAAAAGTATTCCAAACTTTTTGATGGCGTTAGGCATGATAGCGGTGATCCGGTAGAATTTGCAGAAAAAGTAATTTCTCATTACATCAAAATGGGAATTGGTCCAAAATCTAAAGCAATTGTTTTTTCAGATTCATTGAATTTTGATAAGGTAAAAGTTATCTCCGATTTTTGTAAAGACAAAATCAAGATGTCTTTTGGAATCGGAACCAATTTCACCAATGATGTCGGCCTGCCATCGATGAATATGGTTATAAAACTCACCGAAGTTAAACTTGACAATACGCATTGGCAAGGCGTTGTAAAACTTTCTGACGAAAAAAATAAAACCACAGGAACGCCTGAAATGATTGCTTTAGCAAAACAAGTACTCGGAATCTGACTTTGATTTTTGGTTACAAAATCATTTTTTTATATTTTTAACGGTTACTATTTTTTAAAACAAGTGAATTCTGTTTTTTAAGGTCATTTTATTAATAACTTTAAAATAATACGCTTTCATTTTTTATGCAGAAATGGTACATTAGCCAAAAATCCAAATTCATTTATGCCAGAGCAAAATCAATATAACGAAGATAATATTAGATCACTCGATTGGAAAGAGCATATTCGTATGCGTCCCGGAATGTATATCGGAAAATTGGGAGACGGATCTTCACCGGATGACGGTATTTATATTCTTTTAAAAGAGGTTTTAGACAACTGTATCGATGAGTTCGTAATGGGCTCGGGCAAAACTATTGAAGTCACAATCAAAGACAAAACGGTTTCAGTTCGTGATTACGGACGTGGAATTCCGTTAGGAAAAGTCGTTGATGTAGTTTCGAAAATGAACACAGGTGGAAAGTACGATTCTAAAGCTTTCCAAAAATCAGTTGGTTTGAATGGTGTCGGGACAAAAGCGGTGAATGCTTTGTCTAATTATTTTCGTGTAGAATCTGTTCGTGATGAAAAGCAAAAAGCAGCAGAATTTTCAGGAGGAAATTTGGTTCTTGAAGAAGATATAATTGAAACCACAAAACGAAAAGGAACAAAAGTAACTTTTACGCCAGATGAAACAATCTTCAAGAATTACAAATTCCGTATGGAATATGTAATTAAAATGGTGAAGAACTATTGCTACTTAAACAATGGTTTAACCATTATTTTTAATGGCGAAAAATACATTTCAGAGAATGGTCTTAGAGATTTATTAGAAGAAACCATAGCTGCTGAAGATTTAGAATATCCCATCATTCATTTGAAAGATCATGATATTGAAATTGCTTTAACACACAGTAAAACACAATATAGTGAAGAATATCACTCTTTTGTAAATGGTCAAAACACAACTCAGGGAGGAACGCATTTAGCAGCTTACAGAGAAGCGATTGTAAAAACCATACGTGAGTTTTACAACAAAAATTTCGAAGCCTCAGATGTTCGTAAATCGATTGTGAGTGCAATTAGCATCAAGGTGATGGAACCTGTTTTTGAATCTCAGACCAAAACCAAACTGGGTTCTACCGATATGGGTTCTGATGACGGAACACCGGCAGTATCAGTTCGTACTTTTGTAAATGATTTTGTAAAAAACAAATTAGACAATTATTTACATAAAAACCCGCCAACGGCAGAAGCTTTATTACGCAAAATTCTACAGGCTGAACGTGAACGTAAAGAATTATCAGGAATTCGTAAACTGGCGACAGATCGTGCAAAGAAAGCCAATCTTCATAATAAAAAATTAAGAGATTGCCGTGCGCATCTGCCAGATACAAAAAATCCAAGAAACTTAGAAAGTACGCTTTTTATTACCGAGGGAGATTCGGCTTCCGGATCTATAACAAAATCCAGAGATGTAAATACACAGGCGGTTTTCAGTTTACGTGGTAAGCCTTTGAACTCCTATGGAATGACAAAGAAAATCGTATATGAAAACGAAGAATTCAATTTACTCCAAGCCGCTTTGGATATAGAAGACGGACTGGAAAAATTACGTTACAATAACATCGTAATCGCAACCGATGCCGATGTCGACGGAATGCACATTCGTTTGTTATTAATTACGTTCTTCTTGCAATTTTTCCCGGAATTAATCAAAGAAGGGCATTTGTACATTTTACAGACACCACTTTTCAGGGTTCGAAATAAAAAAGAAACCATTTATTGTTATTCGGAAGAAGAAAGAAAGGACGCTATCGAGAAATTGAAACCAAAACCAGAAATCACCAGATTTAAAGGTTTGGGAGAGATTTCTCCGGATGAGTTTAAAAACTTTATTGGAGAAACCATTCGATTAGACCCAATTATGATGGACAAAAACACTTCGATTGAGCAATTATTGTCTTTCTATATGGGAAAAAATACACCGGACAGACAAGAATTTATTATCAAGAATTTGAAGGTGGAGATTGATGAATTGGAAGAAATATAAAAATGGAAAAGAAGAAACTAATTTATGAAGCATTGTGTTTATTGTAAGTTTTACAATCACTTATTTTCTAATTAAAAATTATAAAAAGAGTAAAAATACAATTGAGAATATTAAAGTTAAATAAATAATTTCGGAATCAAAATAAATGAAAGACGAAGAAGACGATAACATAATTCCAAACGACGAAGAGAATAATTCAGATGAGAATCCACTTGATGAAAATCAGGAAGGAGATGGCGAAATTATCGACGTAGACACCAAGCATTTTGAAGGACAGCATTTTTACGAAAATCAGGAAGAGGAAGGAGAAGACGTTATTACGAAAGTAACGGGAATGTACAAAGACTGGTTTTTGGATTATGCTTCGTATGTAATTCTGGAGCGTGCAGTTCCTGCGATCGAAGATGGTTTCAAACCAGTTCAGCGTCGTATTATGCACTCTTTGAAAGAGCTGGATGATGGCCGTTATAATAAAGTTGCCAATGTTGTAGGGCACACCATGCAGTATCACCCACACGGAGATGCGAGTATTGGTGATGCGATGGTGCAAATTGGCCAAAAAGATTTATTGATTGACTGTCAGGGAAACTGGGGAAACATTTTAACAGGCGATGGAGCTGCAGCTTCCCGTTACATCGAGGCACGTTTATCAAAATTTGCTTTGGAGGTTTTATATTCTCCAAAAATTACCGATTGGGGCGTTTCGTATGACGGCCGTCGTGCAGAACCTAACAATCTTCCAGTAAAATTTCCATTACTTTTAGCACAGGGAGCAGAAGGTATCGCAGTAGGACTTTCAACAAAAGTTTTACCTCACAATTTCAATGAGCTAATTGATGCTTCAATCAAGATCTTAAAAGGAAAAGCCTTTACCTTATACCCTGATTTCATGACGCAGGGTATTGCCGATGTGTCCAATTATAATGACGGATTGCGTGGCGGGCGTGTACGTGTTCGTGCTAAAATTGCACAATTAGACAAAAATACTTTGGTGATAACGCAAATTCCGTTTTCGACCAATACCACCACTTTGATTGACAGTATTTTGAAAGCCAATGATAAAGGTAAAATCAAAATCAAGAAGATTGAAGACAATACGGCAGCCGACGTTGAGATTTTAATTCACCTTTTCCCAGGTGTTTCTCCGGACAAAACTATTGATGCTTTGTTTGCTTTTACAGCTTGCGAAACATCGGTAGCACCTTTGGGCTGTGTGATTGAAGACAATAAACCATTGTTTATTGGAGTTTCTGAAATGTTGAAAATCTCCACTCACAGAACAGTAGATTTGCTTCGTCAGGAATTAGAAATTCAATTAGAGGAATTAAATAATAAATGGCATTTCTCGACCTTGGAGAAAATATTCATCCGTGAAGAAATGTACATTGATTTCAAATTGTATTCTGACAGGGAATCGCTTTACAAATATTTATACGACCGTTTTGAGCCTTTCAAAAAATCATTCGTCAGAGAAATCAATGACGAAGATTTACAGCGATTGACTCAGATTCCTATGATTCGTATTACCCGTTTTGACTCTGACAAAGCCGATGATTTTATCGCAAAGTTAGAAGATGAAATGAAAGAAGTGGAGCATAATCTGGAACATTTGACTGATTTTGCCATTGCTTATTTTACGAAATTAAAAGAGAAATACGGTAAAGGCCGTGAACGTCAGACAGAACTTCGTGTTTTTGATAATGTTGAGGCTACAAAAGTAGTTTTGCGTAATACAAAACTATATGTAAATCGCGAAGAAGGTTTCGTAGGAACCAGTTTGAAAAAAGACGAATATGTTACCGATTGTTCTGATATTGATGATGTAATTGTTTTTTTACGTGACGGAAAAATGCTCGTTACAAAGGTTGATGCCAAAACTTTTGTGGGTAAAGATATTATTCATCTTGCGATTTTTGACAAAAGTGACAAACGTACCATTTACAACATGATTTACCGTGACGGAAAATCCGGTCCATCTTATATCAAACGTTTCAATGTTTCTGGTGTAACGCGTGATAAAGCGTACGATCTGACCAATGAAAAAGCAGGTTCGCAGGTAGTTTACTTTTCGCATAATCCAAATGGTGAAGCTGAAGTGATTACCATTTTATTACGTCAGGTTGGAACTATTAAAAAATTGAAATTTGACATTGATTTTGCCAATTTAGCGATAAAAGGGCGTGCTTCAAAAGGAAATCTGGTAACGAAATATCCGATCAAAAAAATTGAACTAAAAGAGAAAGGAATTTCAACTTTACTGCCAAGAAAAGTGTGGTTCGATGAAACCGTCAAACGTTTGAACGTAGATGCCAGAGGTGAATTGCTTGGTGAATTTAAGCCAAGTGATAAAATTTTAATCATTAATCAATCGGGGAAATTGAAAGTTATTATTCCTGAATTATCAACTCATTTTGATGAAGATATGATTGTTCTGGAGAAATGGAAACCTAAAAAACCAATTTCTGCTATTTATTATGATGGCGAAAAAGAACGTTATTTCTTAAAACGTTTCCTGGTTGAAAATGAAAATAAAGAAGAAAGTTTTATTACCGAGCATCCAAATTCACAATTAGAAATTGTATCGACAGATTATCGTCCGGTAGCACAATTGGTTTTTGCCAAAGTAAAAGGAGTTCAGAAAGAAGATTTACATATTGATGTTGAAGATTTTATTGCTGTAAAAGGTTTCAAAGCCATAGGTAATCAGCTGACAACTGATAAATTGAAACAAGTGAATTTATTAGATCCACTTCCTTACGAAGAACCCATTGAAGAAATTCCTGAAAAACCGGAATTATCAGATGATGAATCTGTTGAAACGGAACTGGATGATGATGGACAGATAGGATTGGTTTTAGAGTAGTACTATTTTACAAATAAGAACCTAAATATAAAAAATGCCCTTTTTGAAAGGGCATTTTTATTGAGCAATAATTTCCTTATTTCAAAATTTGTGCAGTATGTTCTTTTGTTTTAACCTGCGAAATAACCTCATCAATAATTCCGTTTTCATCAATTATAAAGGTGGTTCTGTGAATTCCGTCATATTCTTTTCCCATAAATTTCTTTGGTCCCCAAACACCAAAGGCATTGATTACAGATTTATCTTCATCTGCCAGTAAAGGAAAAGGAAATTCATATTTATCCTTAAATTTTCCCTGTGCTTTTTGACTGTCGGCACTTACACCCAAAAGTTCATAATTATTTGCTTTAAAACGCTCGAAATTATCCCTTAAATCACATGCTTCTGCAGTGCATCCTGGTGTACTGGCTTTTGGATAAAAGAATACTACTAATTTTTTTCCGGCATAATCTGATAATTGATGTATTTTTCCGTCCTGATCAGTTCCTGAAAAATTTGGAGCCTTATCCCCTTTTTTTAATGTTGTCATCTTTTATAATTGTTAAGTATCAATTGTTAATTATTTTTCTGCCCCAGATTGCAGTGAAAACCCCGGAATTGTAAAAGTTTGCATTTTTTTGTATTAAGAAAGCGACCGGAGGAAGCTCTTGTTAATGTTTAAAAATGTTACTTTGACAATGAGGAGTTGTAACGAAAAGCTGGACTAGGCACATCATGAAAATTATGTTATTTTTGCATCAATAAAAATACGGAAATGAATAAAGAAGCCCGCGTTGCATTTGTTATAAATACGTTAAAAGAACTCTATCCTACTATACCAGTTCCGCTTGACCATAAAGATCCTTACACCTTATTGATTGCCGTATTACTTTCAGCGCAATGTACTGATGTGCGTGTAAATCAAATTACACCGCTGCTTTTTGCTAAGGCTGATAACCCATATGATATGATTAAAATGTCGGTAGAAGAAATCAAGGAAATTATTCGCCCTTGCGGATTGTCGCCAATGAAATCGAAAGGAATTCATGGTCTTTCACACATTTTGATTGACAAACATAACGGAGAAGTCCCGCAGAGTTTTGAAGCTCTCGAAGCTTTGCCTGCTGTAGGACATAAAACAGCAAGTGTTGTTATGTCGCAGGCATTTGGCGTTCCTGCTTTTCCTGTTGATACTCATATTCACAGATTAATGCACAGATGGAATCTCTCAAACGGTAAAAATGTGGTTCAGACAGAAAAGGATGCCAAAAGATTGTTTCCAAGAGAATTATGGAATGACTTGCATCTACAGATAATTTGGTATGGCCGTGAATATTCACCTGCAAGAAGCTGGAATCTGGAAAAAGATATTATCACAAAGACAATAGGAAAAAAATCATTGATTGAAGAAGCTGCTAAAAAGAAAAATTAACAGCTTCTTTAACTTTTATTTGTTATTTATTTTTTAGAGCATTGTACTCATTTGTCATGTCTAAAGCCCTGTATACTCCTAAAAGCGATTTTAAGACTTCCTCATTTTTTGGTTCAATAACCAAAGCTTTTTTAAGATATGGAATGGCACTTTTTACGATTTCATCTTTTTGAGCACTCAACTTATCATATTGTTTCATTTCCTTAGGAGTAGTTCCCAATGCATTCATCTGATCAATTAAGTCCTTTTTTAATTGCATTTTTATATAAACAAGATTGATACAACAATCCATACAACCTGGATTTACCTGCAATACATCTTCATAATATCTTGATGCGTTTGAATAATCATTTCTCTCCAGATAACAGTAAGCTAAAGACGATAAAATATCATTTTTTTTTGAAGGGGGTAATACATTTCTGGGATTCTCATAAATTCCTTCTTTAATACTTAATTCTCTTGCACTCATAGAAACAAAAGCTTCCTCTTCTTTTGTTTTTTTATTTGTAGCATAAAAAATGACCCCTTTTCCTGTATAATTTATTTTTTTGAGCTCTTCATAATACTTAATTGCCTCAATATAATCTTTTGCTGTTAATGACGAATTAGCTGCATTGAATAAGTTTAAAGTGTCTTTTTTATCAAACAAGTAAACTTCATAACTTTTGTCTGCACTTTCTTTATATCTTGCCGCTTTATAATCATTATAAGCTCCATCTACAAGTACAGATTTCATCTCTTTCAAAGCTAAGTTTGCTTTGAAGGCATATTTATAATTACGAGAATCATTTTCATATAAAAGTACATCTCGATATGCACCAGATGCTAAAGAGAAGTTAGATGCAGCATCTATATTTTTTGTAGCCAGCTCTTTATACACATTTCCTTTCGTGAAAAAAAAATCAGATTTCACATCATCAGGAGCGTTGATAACGAGATATTCAATTTTTTTCAAAATAGCCAACGATTCCTCAATTTTACCTTTTGCGTAATACGATTGGGCTTCTTTTATTTGTTCTTTTTGAGCAAACGCCACGATATTTATCAATATCAGACATGATAGCAGCTTAAACTTCTTCCTCATTTTGGTTTGGTTTTGGTTGTTAAGTAGATTTTGGGTTTTGTTCAGGATGTTTTTTTTGCCAAAATGATCAGCAAAAAATTAAATCATCATAATTGAGAGAAATAATAAATAAAAGCTAAAATTTATAACTGAATTATTTTGTAAAATTTCCCTTCTATCACAGTATTCTTAATAAAGAATCCATGATTTATAAGTAACAAGGCAATACAGAGTAATTTTTCTTCATTGATATCTGGTTATTTAGTTAAACATTTATTTTTTTGCATTAGTGATTTCTAAATAATAAAAGATTTTTTATTTAAAAAAAAACCTTTATTGCACTAATTATTGAATAAAAACTTACTTTTTAACCAAAATAAGATTAAATATTCAATTAATAATCAAAAAACAAAACTTTAACAAAATATGTAAATAATTCTTACATAAAATATTTTATATCAGAATATTAATAAAATGCAAACAGAAGAACTAATTTTATAAGGGAAAAGACAAAAATATCACATAAAAAAACTCACTATTTGTATTTGCATACGAATAGTGAGCTTTCAACCAAAACGACCATTTGGTTTTTCTTTCGAAATAAACATCCGACAAAAGTAGTGGGCTGTTTAATTAGCTATGATTTCAAAAATTTTATTATCGATTTTCACAACTTTTAAAGCTTGTGAATAACTTAATAAAAAAGAAACGACTTCTTTCTTTGGTTTTAAATCTTTGGAAGCTAATGTCTTTTTAGAGTAAATTTTCGCCATACTATGAAAATGTTTTATATTAGTATAACGAGCTAATATTCAAAATAGTATTAGTTAGTTAAAATAATTTGATGCTTATCAATAATTTTCCTCAAATTCATTAGGGCGTAACGCATTCTTCCTAATGCTGTATTAATGCTCACACCTGTCAGTTCAGAGATTTCCTTAAAACTCATATCCTGGTACATTCGCATGACCAAAACTTCTTTTTGATCTTCCGGAAGTTCCTGAATTAGTTTTTTAAGATCCATTTCAACCTGATCAACAATCATTTTACCTTCAATAGTTAAAGAATCATCAGACATGATCGAAAAAATCGAAAACTCTTCTGTTTCTCTGTACATTGGCATTTTTTTGGTTTTGCGAAAGTGATCGACAATTAAATTGTGTGAAATACGCATTACCCAAGGCAGGAATTTACCTTCTTCGTTATATGAATTCGATTTTAAAGTTTTAATAACTTTAATAAAGGTATCCTGAAAAATATCATTTGAAATATCTCTATCGGCAATTTTAGAATATATGAATCCATATATTTTGGACTCATGCCTTTTTATTAATGTTGCCAAAGCATTTTCATTGCCTTCAACATAATGTTTAACCAATAGAGCGTCAGGAATATGCAGATCAGCCATAATACTACTTTTTTAGGTTTGTTTAAAATTTGGAGTAATTTTCTAAAAAGTAATTTTATTGTATAGGCTAGTCTTTTTTTGGTTATGTTAATAATCTGTCCAAATTTAACAAATTTTTATTTTAAAAAGCAAACAAATAGAATATTAATTAATAATAAATTGTAAATAATATCAATTAATATTAAACTTTATCATAGAAATGTTGCCGAAAATCAGATAATAGAGATTTTTTAACAATTTAAAAAAAAGAAGCGTAATTAACTAAATCCTTTGATTTAAACAAGTTACACTTCTTTTTTTAGTAGTAGTTGTTTTATGTTACTGATAAACACGAATATAATCTACATAATATTTTTGAGGCAAAACAGCATCATCAACTGCAGGTCCTCCAAAATTTCCTCCGATGGCTAAATTGATAATAATGTAAAATGGCTTATTAAAAGGCCACGTATCTTCATTTTTAACTTCGGGCTGAAAAGTATAGACTAAAGTTGTATCAACAAAAAAATCAATTTTATCTTTATTCCACTCAATCGCATAAACATGATACCCTTCTTCTATATTAGGAAATTCGGTTCTTTTGGTATTAATTGTATTTCCGTGGCTGTCTTGTGTATGCAGGGTCGTATAGACCATGTGCGGATCTCTACCTATATATTCTAAAATATCAATTTCACCAGTTTTAGGCCATTTAACCTCATCAATATTAGCACCCAACATCCAGAAAGCAGGCCATAAACCGTGACCAACAGGCAGTTTGGCTCTTGCTTCAATTCGGCCATACAAAAACTCTTTTTTACCTTTTGTGGTGATTTTTGTCGAAGTGTATTTTTCACCTTCTTTTCTGGCTTCAATAACCAAATGACCCTCTTTTATTTCGTGATTGGTTTTGGTATAAATCTGTCTTTCATTATTACCCCAGCCACAAAGAGCCGGACAGCCATCACCGAGTTCAAAATTCCAAACAGATTCGTTGATGTTTTTATTAAAATTTTCTTCCCAAATCAGTTTTCTTTTTACATTTTGTGCCATGCAAAAACTACTAATTATAGATAGCAATATTACTTTTTTCATGCCAATATTTTTAAATTACTAAATTAAGAAGGCCAGCTAAAACTGACCTTCCAATTTCATTTTTGCTAATTAATTTATTGATAAACCCTTATATAATCAATCTCCATAGAAGACTGTGTGAAAGCAGGATCAATATTACCTCCTAGATTTCCTCCCATTGCCACGTTTAATATTAAAAAGAAGTCACTGTTAAATGGTAATGAAGCAGCATTAGCGACAGAATGAATCAGTGTTTCATCAGCATATATTTTTATAGATGCCGGACTCCACACTGCTTTGTATACGTGAAATTCAGTTGAAACATTTGCAATTGTTTTACTGCCTGAATCAGCACTTCCTCCAAATCTACCTGGGTAATGCAACGTCCCGAGTATTACATTCTGATTATTCCCTACATGTTCCATGATATCAATTTCTCCACAGGCAGGCCAAGGATTTGTTGCATAATTCTGCCCTAACATCCAGATGGCTGGCCAGGTTCCAGCACCTATTGGAAGTTTAGCCCTTATTTCTACTTTGCCGTAGGTAAACTTGAATTTGCTGTCGCTTACTAATCTTGCAGATGAATAAGCAGCTCCTCCGGAAGCTTCTTTTTTAGCAGTAATTTTAAGGTTTCCTCCCTGAACAATTACATTTGTTGCAGAATTGGTATAATTTTGTTTTTCATTATTTCCCCAGCCATTATCTCCGGTTCCTAAATTGTACCCCCATTTTGCCGCATCAGGAGCACCATCAGTATTAAATTCATCTGACCATACTAAATTGGTATAATCTACATTTGTATCCGGAGCCTGTGAAGGTTTGGTTGTAGTAAATATATGGTACCACGCTAATGCCGAATTATTTCCCATAACAGCTCTTACAACCATTCTGTTAGCCGTAATAGATAAAATCTCATAAGAACTCTGACCAATATAATACCCCATAAATCCTCCATCAGAGAAGTTTAACATAGTACCTCTTGTTTGCGTAGCATGATTAGGATTTTTTGTCACAACTGATTCTGAAGGACTTAATGATACTGTTTTTACTCCACCTGCATTATAACTTAAGCAAGCATCATCTGGAGAGCTTCCTCCAGCAACGCTTGCATAAGAAGCATTAAAGAAAGTTGATCCTCCATTGTCTAATTGATATTTTAAAACATCTCCATCAAGAGAAAAAGTCAATTCATTTTCGTATAAACAACTGCTGGCCGGTGATCCTGCTTTTTCAAAAACACCTGCCTGATAATAATTGGCATAGTAATTTTTAGTCGCATCCCCATCATTTTGCCCAACTCCTAAATGTCCTGGCTCTGAAGCTGACCAATACCATTTTTTAGATGTTCCGCCAGTTAAGAAATTAACAGCATCAGGATCACTAAAATTGCTTAAAACCTCAACTTCAATTGTAGTATTGGTCGCTATACCTCCTTTTCCGTAAGCAACAGCCGTAACAACATACTTATTTACACCCGTTTTAGTAAATCGTTTATCAAAATGACCGCCAGGAGAATTTTCGGAAGTTCCGTCACTAAATATATATTTATACGAAATGACATCGTCACCAGTAGCTACAAGTTTAACGATTCCTGATCCGTCCCCATAAGGATCATCAGCTGTTTTTCCAACAATTTCAGCAGTTATCTGAATGTTTGTTGGAGCTGTTATATCTCCAAATGTGTAATCATCTTTCTGACAACCCGTCATCAGGAGAATAGCAAATAAGGATACTATTTTTATAATTATTTTTTTGCTCATGATTTCTTTTTTTAATTGGATTGTTTTATATCATCAAAGTAATAGATTGAACCTGTCCCCATTTGTCCAAAGTCCGGAAATAAAATTACTCTGTCGTATTTATTGGCTGTACTAAAACCCGGTGCTGTAGTCAAGTCAAATGTTAGGACTTGCCATGCATTTGCTGTTGTAGTTGTAGCATGCGCTTCGAAAAAAACAGTTGGATTTCCGTTTCCGTCTTTTGGCGATGTTGATACTTCCATTTTGTATAAAATATCAGCACCAACTTTAGGAGACCACACAGTTACTTTTACAGTAGTCCCTTTAGTAAAATCGATTGTATTTTCTAAATTAAGACTTGCACCCGCCCAAACCTGAGCTCCGGATGTTTTCTCAATTTTAACTACCTTATTAGATACATTAGCGCCCGTTTTATCAGGATTTGTAACAACTGAAACGGGAATTGGTCCAAAACCTGAGTCTCCAAAACCTCCCCATGCATAAGTTAAGCTAGCTGATTCGAAATCAAGAGGCAATTCTATAGACTGAGCAGCAGTTTTGTAGAAATAAATATTATCTATATAAACATTTTTTCCTGCCGGGGTTCCAACCAGTTTCAATTGAAAAATATCTGCAACAGTTAAATTCTGACTTGTAAATGCCGAAATAGGAATATCAATACTTGTCCACGCATTCGCTGTCAAGTTTTTTGATACTGGCTTTTCTCCATTCGTTTTACTAATTAAGAATGTTTCGATTTTATCTAAATCTGCTGTCCATACATCCATATGGAAAAATTCCATTCCGGTCACATCAATCGTTACACCGTCTGCCAACGCAATCCCCTGATAATTCAGGTTATTATAATTCAGCATTTTATCTCCTGCTAAATCAAATTCTGTCAAAGTAGTAGATTGCCCCCAATTCGGATAGAAAACAGTTCCTGCTACATTAGTATATTTTGCACTATAAATAGAAATCACATCTCCAGCTTGTCTGTTTGGCGGAGCCGGAGCTGATGTTGTTGGATTAAGAACCAGTTTGGCAGTAACCTGAGTGGTATATTCTGTTGTGGCAACCGCAGCACTTTTTGAAACTACACGAATAGTATATACTCCGGCTTCTTTATAAGTATACGAAACGGCTTCCTTATTATTTGCCGAAATCGGCTCCGGTTTTCCTTCTTCTCCAAAATAAACATCATAAAACAAAGCATAATCAGCAGAGGCTGTAACTGTTACCTTTTTAGAAACTGATAAATCATTGGTTACAACTACTACTAAATTTTCCGGAGCTTTAAAGGAAACTACTACTTGCTGAGCTGCTTCAGTAGTTTTTCCATTTAATCCCATCGCTATAATTTTAGCTGTATAAACGCCTTCCGCATATGCATGTGTCACGGTAGCTCCCGGCGAAATATATTCTGAAACAGCACTTCCATCACCGAAATCAATTTTGTATTGTGTTACACCTTCTCCTTTAGGTAAAAAAGTAACTTTACCTGAATTATCTTGTGTTACTGTTGTCAAAGCAGATATATTTTTTGGCGCAGCTATGCTATCCAAATCAATATCGCTGTTATCGCTGGCACAACCCAACAGGATCGTAAAAACGAAAAGACTTATAATAAAATGTATTTTTTTCATAATTGATGTTATTTAATATACCCAGGATTTTGTTGCCAGTTTCCGTTTGAAAATTGAATTTCTTGAATTGGAATTGGAAATAATTCGTTTTTATTAGCTTCAAAACCAGGGATTGTTCCTACTGCCTTTCCTGTTCTTACTAAGTCGAAGAAACGATGTCCTTCACCAAAAAGTTCCAGTCTTCTTTCTGCCAAAATAAAATCAGTCAATGCGGCTCCTGATGCAGATATATCATGATTAGTGTCTCCAAAAGCACGTCTTCTAACCTGATTAAGATATCCTCTTGCTTTACCATCATCTATTCCTCCACGATTGTAAGCTTCTGCCGCCATTAAAAGCACATCTGCATAGCGTATCGCTCTGTAATTATTTGGATTGGTCAAATTCAAATCTCCGGCTGCATTAGCGCTTCTTTTTCTTGGTAAATATTTACGGTTAAAAAATCCTGTATCCTCATTTCCTTTTGCGAATTTAACACCGGTGTTCGCTGCAGCCCAAGCCACAATGTCTAGAATTGCAACATCTTTGCGCTTATCTCCTACTTCAAAAGCATCTGCACTTTCTTGGGTTGGAATATTAAAACTAAAGCCAGACGAAAACACAGGTCCTTCATAACCACGTATTCCGCTGAAACCAACAGCTACGTTTCCTTCACTACATTGTAAACATCCAAATCCTGCACCTTCAACGTCTGTATATTGTACTTCAAAAATAGATTCAGAACCGTTTTCACCTTCCATTTCAAATATTGAATTGTAATCTGATACTAAAGAATAAGGAGAAGTAGTTATCAAACTTTCTAATGTATTTGCTGCCTGCGAAAATTTATCCTGATACAAATAAGCTTTTCCTAGTAATGCCTGCGCAGCACCTTTAGTCACTCTTCCTTTTTGAGATGCAGATGGAGACAAGTTAGCTATTGCGTATACTAAATCAGCCTCTATCGAAGCATAAACTTCCGAAACAGACGAACGAGGAATTTTAGTTTCATCTCCAAGTTTAAACCTTGCATCTCCCTTCATAGGGATACCACCAAACCATTTTACTAATTCAAATTGGTAGTATGCCCTAAGAAAGCGTGTTTCTGCAAGAATTTCTGCTTTCCCTTCAAAATCTGTTTTATCCTTAAACTCAAGAATATAATTAGTTCTTTGCACACCGGCAAACATCCAATTCCAAATATCATACAAATTACTATTAACAGGTGTATGTATCATATCATCTACTTGCTGAAAACCAACTACATCGGTAGGGCTTTCACCACCGGCTAAAGTATTATCTGAAGCAATTTCGCCAAGCAATACATTTACGTATGTAGATTGCAGTATATCATAAGCCGCTACTAATGCCTGATCATAATCTTCTTTTGAGTTAAAATAGTTCTCAGAATCTATAGAATAATTTGGCTTAGTTTCTACAAAATCATCTGAACAAGAAATAAAAATGGTTGAGAAAAGTATTCCTGTTAAAAGGAATATATAAATATATTTTTTCATTTTGATAACAATTAAAAGTTAAGATTTAATCCTAAAAGATAGGTTCTTGGTATTGGATAAAACCCGTAATCAATTCCTCCCGCTATAGGATCTCCAGTTGAAGCTCCAGGATCAAAACCTTTGTATTTTGTAAAGGTGTAAAGATTATTAGCTCCTACATATAATCTAAGTTTTGTAATTCCTGCCTTTTGAACTATTTTAGGATTTAATGTATACCCAATTTGTACATTTTGTATTCTCCAATAAGAAGCATCCTCAACGTAATAATCAGAAAAAATACTATTTGCTGTTGCCCCTGTAGTTACTCTTGGTGTTGAATTTGAAGTCCCTTCACCTGTCCATCTGTCTAAAACGTAATTTAAATGATTGACATCAGAAAGATTTCTCTCGTAATTTCGTATTAAGTCATTACCAAAAGAGGCATAAGTGTAAACTGCAAAGTCTATATTTTTATAATTCATTTGTAAATTGAATCCCATAGTAGCAGCAGGAATTTGGTCTCCAATGTTGGTTCTGTCTTTGCTATCTATAACACCATCTCCATTGACATCTACAAATCTCAAATCTCCGGGAACTGCATTTGCACCTAAAGCAAGTTGAGAAGGATGTGCTTCAACCTCAGCCTGGTTTTGAAAAATACCATCTGTTTTGTATCCGTAAAAATACCCAATTGGTTTTCCTTCTTCCATTCTCGTTGGTGCCTGTTGACCCACAGAAAAAGCACCTCTTTCTATATAATGAGTTTCATTATTTACTTCTAGTACTTCATTTTTAAGGAAAGTTACATTATACCCAACGTTCATTGAAAAAGCATCAGAAAATTTTTCTTTGTAATCTACAGCAAACTCAAAACCTGAATTTCGTACAGTACCAGCATTTATTGTTGGCGCACCTGCACCCGGAGCTCCTATACCTCCAATACCTGTAACCGCAATGCCAGGAATTAATAAATCTTTTCTTGTATCGATAAAATAATCTGCAACTATAGAAACTTTATTGTCTAATAGTTTCATATCGGCACCAACATCAAATTTCTTAGCCTCTTCCCATTTTACATTAGGATTTGGCAGTACACCTTCAGCTCTGCCGCTAACCAATTCATCATTAAAAACATAAGTTGCCTCACCTGAAAGCTGACCTAAATATCTGTAATCCCCAATTTGATCATTTCCCAAAGCACCATAACTCGCTCTTAATTTTAAGAAATTAATTATTTTTGGCTGTCCAAAGAAATTTTCGTCAGAAACAACCCATCCTCCTGTAACAGAAGAGAAATATGCTATTTTATTATCCGGACCAAATTTTGTTGAAGCATCACGTCTTATCATAGCAGACAATAAATATTTGCCTTTATAATCGTATTGTAATCTTCCTAAATAAGATAGTCTTCTTTGATCATAATCATAAGAACTATTATTCAATACTTTTGATATAGTTGTTATTAATTTAAGATCAGCAAATTCCCATGAGTTATACGGTACATCATACCCTGTAGCTGAGAGTCCGTTGCCCCAGGTTTTGTATATAGTGGTTCCTATTGTTCCGACAAAATTATGACTTTCACCAACCTTTTTAGTATAAGTGCCATAAAGGTCAAATGAATAATCATTGTCATTTACGGCTCCCTGTGTAACAGAACTTTGTTTTACGTCAAATACTTTACCGCCATAACTAACTTGTTTTCCAAAAGTTTTCGATTCGCTGTTTGAAGTATTAAAACCGATGGTACTCGTTAGTACAAAATCTTTAAAAATTTTATAATCTATGCCAAAGCTTCCATTAAGTTTTTTATAATTATAATCATTATAGGTATTAGCAATCTGGGCTAAAGGATTAATAATTTCGTTTCCTAATCCATTAAGCGGAATTACAGTAAAATCTCCATTTACATCATAAGGATTTATTGTAGCAGGCAAGTTTAATGCATTAAATAAAACAGATCCCAGGCCATTTTCATTCAATGTTTTTCTTGTGAAATAAGTATAAATAACATTACTTTTAAACTTTAATTTGTCGGTGACATCAGCACCAACAGCAACTCTGGCAGTATTTCTTAAGAAACCAGATTTTTCACCTCCAACAATTCCTTCCTGATCGAGATGTGATCCACTAACCGAATAGTTAATTTTCTCTGAACCTCCTGAAATGGATAAATCATGATTAATAATTGGAACTCCTTTACCAAAAACTTCATTCTGCCAGTTGGTGCCTTTTCCTAAACCAGTAACGTTCGGATAGGGAAGTGTTTTTCCTGCGTTAGCATAACTTTCATTTAATAAAAGAGCATACTCTGTAGCATTTAAAGTTTGAAGTTTTCTCGACGTTTCCTGAAATCCTGTATAAGTGTTATATGAAAGTTTTGCTTTTGAATTTCTTTTCCCCATTTTAGTGGTAATCAAAATAACTCCGTTTGCTCCGATAGTTCCGTAAATAGCAGCTTGTGCGTCTTTTAAAACCGTAATAGTTTCAATATCATTAGGATTTAGCAAACTCAAGTCTCCTACATAACCATCAATAATAGCAGTTGGTTTATTTTCTCCATTAGTAGCAATACCACGTATGCGAATATCTAAACCCGCACCGGGAGCACCTGACTGACTCGTTACATTTACTCCAGAAACAGTTCCTTGTAAGGCTTGCTCAACTTTTACAGGCTTTAAGGCTTCAATAGTCTTGCTATCTACAACCGAAACTGCCCCTGTAACTTCTCTCTTTTTTTGACTTCCATACCCAATAACGACAACTTCGTCCAATGACTTTGCATCATCACTCATTTTAACTGTAATTTTAGTATCAGAAACTAAAACTTCCTGAGTTCGGAATCCAATATAACTTAAAACAATTGTTGCCCCTTTTGTAACACCTGATAATTTAAAAGATCCGTCAAAGTCTGTTGTTGTACTTTGCGAGGAACCTTTGACTTTTACATTTACTCCAGGGAGCGACATCCCAGAGCCATCCAGCACTGTACCCTTTACATCAAAATTTTGCGAAAATGCAAAAGAGGTAAACAGTAACAATACCATTAATAATAATTTTGGTTTCATAATTAGTTAGTTTTTATTGAATGATAAATGTATTCTATCCCTTTAATAATAAAATAAAATTAACCACAACAAAAAACATACATCGCAAAAAAAAACGACAAATTTTTAAATATGATAAAAAAAACCTGCATATATCTACAAAAACACAATGTTAATTTTCTTTAACAAATAAGTGTCAAAAACACAATAAAAGGTTAATGTTGTGGTAATGTATAGTTGATTTAAAGCAATTTCTGACTTACTATACAGCAAGTATATATTCGACTAACCCTATTTCATGCTGTAATTCCATCTTTTTACGCAAACGGTATCTTTTTATTTCTACACTTCGAACCGAAATATTAAATAAAGGAGCAATTTCTTTTGATGAAAGGTTTAATCGTAAGTAGGCACACAGACGCAAATCATTTGGAGTAAGCAATGGATGAATACCTTTTATTCTTTTTAAAAAATCTTTATCAGCATTATCAAAAGCTTCTTTAAAAACTTTCCAAGAATCTTCTTCGGTAATATTATCGTTTATGGTTCTAATTACCGTTTTGATATTTTTATTATCATCTTGAGAAGTTTTTTTCAAGTCTTCTTTAATAAATGCTAGAAGTTCATTTTTACTATTTAAAGTCATTGTAGAAACTGCCAATTCTCTATTTTTATTATCTACATCCTGCGACAATTGCTCGTTTCTTAGTTGCATTAATTGCTGCTCGTTTTCAAGTTCTTTTATTTCTAATAAAAGATTATTTTCTTCAATTAATTTCTCTTTTTGCTTTTGATAGAAGTTTCGATAAGCTTTATTTACAAAATACCCAATTACAAAAAGCAATAACAAATAAACAGAACAAGCCAGATTGGTCAGATACCAGGGTTTTAAAACGACAAAAGTATAAGTTGCTGTGTTTTGTAAAAGCGTATTGGCATATTTTGCGCGAACTTTAAAAGTATATTTTCCAGGAAACAGGTTTTTAAAATTTACTGAAGATTTTGTATTCCATTCACTCCATTCATTCTGAAAGCCTTCCAAGAGATACTGGTATTCTGAATTAATGTATTTATTGTATTCTGGAACCGTATAATTGAAAGTAATATTGTTTTCATTCGATTTAAAATTTCCTTCATCGTTTAAAACAACATTCTTTAAAGTTTGATTTTGCTTATTAATCGAAATTTCCGTAATAAAGACAGTGTAGTTTTTAAAACTTAAATCATCAATATTAAGTGTATAATAACCATCTGTAGTGCCAATTAAATAGACTGATTTTGAAATTTGAGTAATATTTTCAAAACCCAACATCGAATTTGTTAAAGAAGACGGAATCGGGATGACATTTTGTTTTAATTGATTACTTAGCTTACTGGCAGAAAAATAATGTATATAATTTTTAGAAAACAGCCAGATTTTATTAGACTGATCAACAATTAATTTGCCCGAAGTATATTCATCTTTTTCAAAAACAGAACTCAGCAATTTATCTTTTTCAAATTGCTTTGTTGTCGAATTTAATTTAAAAATTCCATCTTTGTAAGCATAATAAATTACATTATTAAATTTCGTTAAACTTGCGTTTTTTCCTTTTTTAGGAGACAAATAAGTATAAAAATAATTTGTTTTTAAAAAAGAATTATCCAGCTTAAATCTAAAAATCCCTTTGTATTCATGGCTTACAAAAACTTCCAAACCTGATGTAATTTCAAAATAACGTGACGAATAATTAAAACCTTTAATTTTATTTTTAAATCGCCATTGATTATTGATTTTTTCTAAAACCGAAATCCCATAGTAATTTCCCTGAATCAAGATATTTTTATTATTTGGTACTGGTTCAAACTTCCAGGTACCTGAATTTCTGAAAATATTTTTGACCGATGTGTTTTCTACAATAAAAGTACCTGAATCATGACCGCAGAAAAGTGTATTATTATATTCAAATAAAGACCAGACCTGTCCTTTTGTACCATTTATAAACTGAAAATCTCCAGTACTTTGGTATTTTTTACAAAACAATCCCTGATTGGTCCCTACATACAACATCGCATTATATACAATTGAAGCATAAACTGTCCCTAAAACTCCTGTATCATCAGTAAAATTATGTACAGGCGTTTGCAGGTTGATGCAATTAATTCCATTATCGAGACCAACCCAAACATTCTGATCGTTATCTTCAAACAAAGACAAAGCAGTATTATTGCTTAATCCTTTACTTTGTGTAATATGATAATTTAGTTTTCCAGTATTCGATAAAATAAAAATCCCGTTAGAAACAGTTCCCAGCGCATAACTCCCATCGTGTAGTTTTTGACTGCTATAAACAAAACTTGACTTTATTTGTCCATCGACTTCTGTTGAAAATGGAGTCAAAGTTGTTCCAATGAGTTTATAAAATCCATCTAATTGCGTTTGAATAAGCAAACCTTCATCAATGGTAAAAACATTGACAATCGTATATTTTTTCAGAATCGGATTGTTTGAAATCAATTTTTCTCTTCCCGCTTCTATTTCAAAAAGTCCTTCATTTATTGTTTGGTAATAAATAGAATTTTTAGTGCTGAATGATTTTATAACACCATTTTTAGGTGAAATAATTTTAAAGGTTTTTGTTTTGGTATCATAAATATAAATTCGGTTTAGAGATTGGAACAAAACCCATTGATCATACTTTAAAATATTCCAAAACTGTTCATCATCCAGAATTTTATTTTTGATTGTATCGCTAAGCGAAGTATATTTTAATTTTCCGTTTGATTCTCTTTTCCAGTAACCAAAATTCATGTAACAACCTGTAAAAATGGTATTATCAATTACTTTTACAGATCGCATTATGGTTTCGTTAGGAGTTGAATATAACTCCCAATTCGTTCCATTATACTCTAAAAGCCCCTCATTATTAGCAAAATACATTATATTTTGATCATCTTGAGAAATCATCCAACTCTGATTTCCGGCACTATATACAGTAGAAGGATATTTGACAATTGGAGGTAATTCCTGAGAAAACGAGGCAAAACCCATCAAGAAACAAAGAATAGAAAGTTTAGTTTTCAAAATTTGGTCAGAATATTAAAATAGTATTAAAGGAGTTCTAAAATAGGGTATTTTTATATTAAAACAATAAATAATTTCAACGAATACAAACATCGGTTTTAGAATCATGAAAAGACATTTCACTTAATTTTCATACACAGAGACTATCAAAGTTTTTTGACTCAGATTAAAAAGATTCCAGCTGATAAATGCTATTACTTGTTTTTTAAATTAAAATCTTAGAGCTGCAGAATCTGCTTGAAATAAAAAATTACAGGATATAAAAAATAAGATCAGAAACAAAATTACCGCTATGTGAAAGAAATGAATTTGTTTTTAAGCTCTTCTTCAACAAAAATAAAAAACTATGTATCTATTTGTTCAAGTCAATATTAAGCAATTACACCTTATGCAATTCTGTTAAAATTTGGAACAATCTCGTTAACAAAACTCAATTCAAAATTGATTACTTTTGTAGAAATTGACTTTTTTTATGCAAATTGATCTTTCTACACTCGACCCAAAACATAATATTATCATTAAAGGAGCACAGGTACATAATTTAAAAAATGTAGATGTTGCTATCCCGCGAAACAAACTTGTAGTCATCACAGGACTTTCAGGATCAGGAAAATCAAGTTTAGCATTTGACACTTTATATGCTGAAGGACAGCGCCGTTATGTGGAAAGTTTATCATCTTACGCACGTCAGTTCTTAGGCCGTTTAGATAAACCAAAAGTAGAATATATTAAAGGAATTGCTCCTGCGATCGCCATAGAGCAAAAAGTAAATACAACTAACGCTCGTTCAACTGTTGGAACTTCAACTGAAATTTACGATTATATTAAACTTTTATTTGCCAGAATTGGGCGCACTTATTCGCCGATTTCCGGCAGAGAAGTGAAAAAAAACACTGTAACTGATGTCGTTGCTGATGTAAAAACCTTGGAATTAGATAGTAAATGGTTATTACTTTCTCCTATTCACCTTGAAGAAGGACGACAGTTAGAAGACAAGCTTAAAGTGCTTTTACAACAAGGTTTTGCGCGTATTTTAGTAGATAACGAAATGATTCGACTGGATGATTTTACCCCTACAGATGCACATAAATTAGACAATAAAGATATTTTATTGGTCATTGACAGGATTATTGTCAAAGAGGAAGAAGAATTTTATAATCGTCTTGCCGATGCCGTACAAACTGCTTTTTTTGAAGGAAAAGGTATTTGTTATCTTCAGGAATTAGTCACTGATAAAAGATTTACATATTCTAATAATTTTGAATTAGATGGCATTACTTTCCTAGAACCAAATGTACATTTGTTCAGTTTCAATAATCCTTATGGCGCTTGTCCGGTTTGCGAAGGTTACGGAAACATTATTGGTATTGATGCTGATTTGGTTGTACCAAATACTTCTTTATCTGTTTTTGAAAGTGCTATTTATCCGTGGCGTGGCGAAAGTATGAGCTGGTATAAAGATGAATTTGTAAAACATGCTTATAAATTTGATTTTCCTGTTCACAAACCATATTTTGAACTCACAGAAGACCAAAAAGATTTGATTTGGAAAGGAAATCAGTACTTTCAGGGATTAAACGGTTTCTTTAAAGAACTTGAAGAAAAAAATTATAAAATTCAAAACCGTGTCATGTTATCTCGCTACCGCGGAAAAACAAAATGCCATGCCTGTCGCGGAAAGCGTTTACGTGAAGAAGCCTCTTATGTGAAAATTAGCGGAAAAACAGTTTCAGAATTAGTCGATTTACCGATTAAGCATTTGGTTACTTTTTTCAAGAATATCGATTTGAATGTTTACGAACAGCAAATCGCTAAACGTTTAATGGTCGAAATCAATAATCGTTTATCCTTTTTGACAGAAGTTGGATTGGATTATTTAACCTTAAACAGAAACTCTGCTACACTTTCAGGAGGTGAATCGCAACGAATAAATCTTGCCACATCACTCGGAAGCAGTTTAGTGGGGTCAATGTATATTCTAGATGAACCAAGTATCGGTTTGCATCCTAAAGACTCTGAAAGATTGATAAAAGTTTTGCTGTCGCTTCGTGATTTGGGCAATACTGTCATTGTGGTTGAACATGATGAGGACATTATGAAAGCTGCCGACATGATTATAGATATTGGTCCTGAAGCCGGAACTTTTGGCGGTAATTTAGTAGCGCAGGGAACTTATGATGAAATTTTAAAATCAAAATCCCTTACTGCTAAGTATTTAAATGGTGATTTAGAAATTTCTGTTCCCAAAAAGAGACGAAAATTTAAAAACCATATTGATATAATTGGCGCAAGAGAAAACAATTTAAAGAATATTAATATTACTTTCCCTCTTGATGTTCTAACGGTTATTACCGGAGTTTCAGGAAGTGGAAAAAGTACATTAATTAAAAAAATCTTATTTCCTGCAATGCAAAAAAAACTGGAAAATGCTTCGGAAAAAGCAGGACAGTTTAACGATATCACAGGATCCTTTTCACAAATAAAACATATAGAATACGTTGATCAAAATCCAATTGGCAGAAGTTCCAGATCAAATCCTGTTACCTATATCAAAGCTTATGATGACATTCGTGATTTATATGCTAAAGAAAAACTCTCTAAAATAAGAGGTTATCAGGCCAAACACTTCTCTTTTAATGTTGATGGTGGACGATGCGAAACATGTAAAGGAGAAGGTTCCATAAACGTCGAAATGGTATTTATGGCTGATGTTTCTTTGCCATGTGAAACCTGTGGAGGAAAACGTTTCAAAAAAGAAATTCTGGAAGTCAATTTCGACGAAAAAAACATAAATGATATCCTGACCATGACTATTGATGATGCCATTGCTTTTTTCGAAAAAAACAAACAAAACAAAATCACTCAAAAGTTACAGCCTCTTCAGGATGTGGGCTTAGGATATGTACAGTTGGGACAATCTTCTTCTACTCTTTCCGGTGGAGAAGCACAGCGAATTAAACTGGCTTCTTTTTTAGTCAAAGGCGCTACGAAAGACAAAGCTTTATTTGTTTTTGATGAACCAACAACGGGATTACATTTTCATGACATCAAAAAATTAATGGCTTCATTTGATGCTCTTCTCGAAAAAGGACACTCGATCATTGTAATTGAGCATAATCTTGACCTTATAAAATGTGCTGACTGGATTATTGATTTAGGTCCTGAAGGTGGTGAAAATGGCGGTTATTTATTAGCTGCAGGAACACCAGAAGATATTGTAAAAGTAAAAGAATCTGTTACAGGAATTTATCTCAAAGAAAAACTAAATTAAACAAAATTAGCCACGAATTACTTCTTTTTTACGAATGGTAATGAGAAATAATTCGTGGCTAAAACTTTTAATTATTTAATTGCTATGCAACTAAACATCTTTCTTCAAAAGGAACGCCATCTTCATCAATAGCAACTAAAATCTTTTTTTGTTTAGATGCTTCTATTGTAAGATACAACCAGGCAACTGACCATAAGCCTAATGTTAAACAAAAAATTATAAAATTGAATCCATGATCTACAGCTTTGCCTCCTTTTGAAAGTACTGCAAAAAGCATTTTGTCGTTACGTTCTTCAAGTACAAATCCATTATGAACCTTTTTTGAGATCATATTAGAAAATACCTGTAGACTTTCTTCGGGGTTAAATTGATTCCTTTTCATAATCATTAAATTAAAATTAACAAGGTTTATTTTCAAAGATTAATTTTAACAAAAGTAGATAAAATCAAAACATATAGCAATACCCACTTTTAGTGATTTACAAATGATTTTTCAATATAAAAGACAAATTGTTATTAATTCGAGAACATAAAGTTACTTTTTATCTCATAAAATACAAAATAAACAGCTGTTATTTTCAACAATAAGCCTATCTGTCAATCTATTATATCATTTTATTTATCAAACGACCCCGAGAAGTTACCATTTCTATCTATATAATTTTCAGGAATTGTTGTTTTGTTTCCATCTCTTAAAGCATTATAATGTGGCGACATAATTTCAATTCCAGCTGCATTAAATGAATCCTGAATATTTTGATGTAGAGAAGAATAAATCCGAGGTTGTTTATTGGGCTCTTTTGTATAAACATTAATCTGATAGGAAACATAAAAATCATCTAAACTGGTTTGCAGAACAAAAGGAGATGGATTTGGTTCGATCATTTCTGTTTTTAACGCGGCATCGATTAAGGCTCCGTAAATGTCTTTCCAAGGCACATCATACCCAATTGTAACAGTTGTATGAATTAACAAGCCATTTGTAGTATGGCTTGTATTTGCTGAAAAATTAGTCGAAGTGCTTGACAATACCGTTGCATTAGGTATCGTAATATCTTCGAATTTTGTAGTTCTGATTCTGGTAACCAAGGCTGTTTTTTCGATAACTTCTCCACTCACATCTCCAATTTTTATAAAATCACCAATCTTAAACGGACGCATATAAGTGATTACTAATCCGGCTACCATATTCGCAATAGCATTTGATGAACCCAATGAAAATAAAACACCTACAAATACAGAAACTCCTTTGAAAATTGAAGAATCTGAACCCGGTAAATAAGGAAAAATGATAACCAGCATAAAAGCATACATCAATAACCTTATGATATTGAAGGTAGGCATTGCCCAATCACTGTAAAAACCATCAATTTTTATATTTTCTTTTTTAATTTCATCAAAAAAGAATTTGATAATTTTTATACTATACCTAAAAATGATAATAATAACAATGATTGTTATTAAACTAGGCAAAAAACCAACAAATCCCATTATGGTTGATTTTGCAGGTGTCAATATCCAACGTAACAATGTTGTTGTATAAACCTCTGTAGAAGGAAAAATGCTGAACAAAACAGGCAATGAAAAGTAAACAATAAAAATTAAGGTAATAATTTTTACAATTGCATACAATCTCATTATTAAAAATTGCTGTTTTTGAGCTGATACAATGTTGATATTATTATAAGTAATTCCTTTAAAATAGCTATCGCTTTTTTTCAGAATACGCACTTTTAACCAATTAAAAGCCTTTCCTACTATAAATAAAACAATGCCAATTATAAAAACTAATAATATAGTGTATCCAAGCCTTTTGGGAAGTTGCGAATAATTTTCATGCTGATAACTAACTGCTTTTTTAATTAAATTTAAATTTCGCTGTGCAATAAATATTGCTGTCTGATTTTCGACTTTTGCATCATTCTCTAAAACGGACATAATTACAAAGTTATCTTTATAAATAATATCCTGAGAAATATCTGAAGGAACAACTACAATTGAATCCAAATCAAAAAAAGAGTCATTATAAAGTTCCTTAATCTTTCCTGTGATTGTATTAGCTCTGTTTTCTGCAGAAAAAGATCCTACTTTATTGTATACATAAAAGAGAGTATCCTTGAAAGGAACGACCGGATACCCTTTTAATTTTGGCTGAAAAACATTTGTCTGTACTACTTTTGAAGTATCTTTTTGAGCAATAGTATATGAAGAAAACAAAATAACAGATAAAACTAAAAAACAAAGTAATTTATTTTTCATGATGTTAGAAATAAATGGTTATCCTTCTAACAAATATAAAAACAAAATAGCTTCAAAATTAAATCACTTGCTGTTTTCTCAATAAAGGCGTATTAAAATTTAATTCCGACTGTCCTTAAAAGTCCATCAATAACCTTATTAATATCCGGCGATATATTGAACTTATAATTTAGATAAATATAAAAAATCGTCACTAAAATGGATTTTAAAGCAATTCCTATTAACGGATAAAGAGGGAATTCCCAAAAATAAAAGACCAAAAACAAAGCTGTTGTAACTGCCAAGGAATATAAATTCTGCTTTGTAAAAGGATACAAATGGAGTTTCTTAACAACAAAAAGCAATTTGGCTAAACTATAAAAAGTAATAGATAATAAAGTAGCAAATGCTGAACCCATAATACCATAAAGAGGTATAAAAATTATATTTAAAATAAACGTCAATACCACTAAACCTAAACCTAAAAACAATACAGTTTTGTAATATTTTGTATTAAAAATGATAGCATTATTATTCCCTAATATCAAATCAAAATATTTTGACAGACCAATCATAAAAACAACCGGAACTCCTCCTCGATATTCTTCAGGAACTATTTGATATAATTGATTAATATTTACAAAAATACACAACATTACAAAACCACCTACCATCTGAAGATTTATAGATGTTTTTTTATATAAATCATTTAGTTCGTCATGTTTATTTTCATGCATTAATTTGGCTGTAATTGGATACACAATCTGATGCATTGCACGACTTGGCACCGAAATAACCAAAGCAATATAAGTAGCTACAGAATAGTATGCAATATTTTCAATTTCCATATATTGGTTTAACATTATTTTATCTCCGTCTAAAAGTAAATTCGCTACACTTCCCGAAAGAATGATATAAAAAGTGTATTCCATTACGCTCTTAACATTTTCAGGTATTGAAATTTGAAAATTAGGCCTTTTAATATAAAAAGCATAAAACATAGTAACTAAAAATGCGACAAAATAAATTCCTGCCGTTACGTAGACAAATTCAATTAGCGTTATCCAACCAAAATACAGACCTATCAAAGCAAAAGACGAAAACAACCTTAATCCGACTTCTTTAATAAAATTTCCAAAAACCGAATGCATATGTACTCTTGCCCAGGCATAGAAAATCTCAAAATATGCCATACATATTCCGATAAAAGGAATCAAAAACATAAACTCTTTGACAACAGGATTTTTCTTTGACACAAAAGCAGTGATATCATCAAAGAAAAAGAGTCCTATAATTCCCAAAGGAATACACATTAAAACCGGAAACAATGCCGTAAACGACAAAAACTGCTCCCTCTCCTCCTCTGTCTTATACTGTGAATAAAATTTGACTAATGTATTTTGCATTCCAATAGCAAACAAAGGCATAATGACATTTGCCGCTGAAAGTATATAATTCGTTAATGCATAATAGGTCGCACCTAAAAAAACAGGATATAAATAAAGTGTATTAATAGCTCCAATGCCGAAACCTATATAAGTAATAATTGTATTTTTGAAAGACTGATTTAAAACAATACCCATGTTTTGATTGTAGCGTTTAGATTGTAGAATTTATTTTTTATTTTCTACTCTCTTTTGATTTTTTGAAATTATTATTGTTTTTCTAATTGATTAGTTCGACCAATTGTTTGGTGAGGTTTTTTCTTGAATATTGTTGTAAACTAACTCCATTAGCTTGTAAATTCCCTTCCAAAAATTGATTATAAAAGTCCAAAATTACACTTTTTAACTTCGCTTTTTCAGAATAATCAAAAAATACACCTGTATTGGTCTCTTTTATAATATCTGCAAAATCAGAACCCTGAGGACCAATAGCTATAATTGGTCGGTTTGACACCATATATTCAAACAATTTACCCGGAATAATGCTTTTTGTATCTTCAGAATCAATTTCTATTAAAAGTAAAACCTGCGATTTTTTTTGAAAGGCAATTGCTTCATGATGCGATACATACCCAAGAAGTTTCAGATAAGAATTCAAGTTAAATTCTCCAATAGAATTAAGTACCTCCTGACTTACTTTTCCAATAAGTTTAATCTCTAAATGTAATTTAAAATTAGGTATCTCATTAAGTAATTCAATCAAACATTCCCATAAAAACTTTGGATTTCTATCTGATAAAAAAGATCCAATGTGAGCCAGAGTAAATTTAGTATCTAAAGTTTGTTTCTCTACATTTTCAATATCATAACCATTTGTAATAATCGAAATTGGTTTGTTGGTTATTGCCTGAAACTCTTTTTTGGTAGTTTTGCTGGTTACAATAATAGCATCAGCACTATTCAAAACCTTATGCTCTAAAATTTTATGTTTTTTAAATGCATAATGCGACAAGCGCAATGCTTTATGATAACCAATAGTAGTCCATGGATCTCGGAAATCTGCAAACCATCTTACATTCAATTTTTCTTTTAATTCTAATCCAATTAAATGTAAGCTGTGTGGAGGCCCTGAAGTGACAATGGTATCAATATTATTCTCCTTAATATATTTTTCCAGAAAAGATACAGAAGGTTTTACCCAAAAAACACGTGCATCCGGAATAAAAAGATTACCACGAACCCAAAGAAATATTTTATCTAAAAAGGTCTGTTTTTTTTGATGTGGTAAAATTCCGGAACTAATTTTCTTGGTTTTCTTCTTTGAAAAAATTGAAGCCAACTGATAAGGCTCCCAGATTTTATTTTTAAGAACAACTACTTTGTCAGATATTTCACTAACCAAACCTTCATCGATTATTGGATACGTTGGATTTTCAGGAATATAAACAATTGGCTGAACATCAAAATCCGGCAGGTATTTTACAAATTTTAACCAACGTTGTACACCTGGTCCCCCTGCAGGCGGAAAATAATAGGTAATGATTAAGAGTTTTTTTTGTTCCATCATTTAATTCTGTTCAAAGAGCTCACAAAGTTCTCCTCTAAGTCTCTAACTATTTTTTTGAGTTTCTTCTTTTATTCTTTGTGAATCTTTACGGTAGAATTTTTCAAAATAAATTCCACCAATCAAAAGCAACAACATTCCAATTGAACTTGTCAATGTAATTATGCTTCCGGTTTTAACAACCTGAGGCTCAAATTTAAATTCGATAATATGTTTTCCTGCTGGAACTTCCATTGCTCTTAAAACATAATCTACAGGAAAATGATCTGTCAATTTACCATCAATATATGCTTTCCACCCATTTTTATAATACATTTCAGAGAAAACAGCCAATCCATCTTTACCATTATCTGATTGGTATTTGATGTAGTTGGGTTTGTACTCCAGAACTTTAATAGTCCCGGTTGTATCCCATTTTTTCTTTAATCTTGCACTTTTAAATTTACCTTCATAATCATGAACATTAAAAACAGCTGCCGTTTTTGTGTTAATATGATCTAAAGTTTTCATGACATCATCTGGTTTATTTACCAATTTAACTGTGCGTACAAACCAAGCATTACCATTCGCATCAGGATTTGCAACAGGAACCTCATTTCCTTCTTTATCTGTTTGTATAACATACTTAACATTTAACATATTAAGAACTTCAATATTTCCTTTTTGAATTTGATAATCCATTAATTGCTGCATTCTTCTAGGTCTTACAGCACTATAACCACCAATTGTTTTATGAAAATAGGAAGATCTTCCCTGTAATTGTCCCTGCACATCAAAAACCCGATAAATCGATTTATCTTCCAAAATCTTGGTATCAATTGGGGTTTCCTGAAAAGGAGCTGCAATTTGTACAGGACTTACAAAGTCTTTCGCAGAAACATATCTTTTATCCACAAAAAACAAATCGAAAATCATTAAAATACCTACAAGAATTAAGGTTGTATTTTGTGCTAATTTATTTTTGATGAACATCCATAAAATTCCAAATGTTACAACTATAAAAAAACCTGAACGTAATAAATCTGCTGAATATAAACTCTTTCTATCTTCTTTCAAGGCATCAACAAAAGCTGGACCGTAACTTTGCATATAAGCATTATCATTCATTCCTGTAAAATGAAACATACTTTTCGCAAATACTAGAATCAATAAAACACCAATACCAAAAGCCCCTGTCTGGACTAATGCTTTTTGCTGCAGTACAGAATCTTCCTTTGCCTTAAAAAAGGATTGTAACCCCATAACTGCAAGTACAGGAATGCATAACTCCAGTATAACCTGAATAGATGATACCGCTCTAAATTTATCATACATTGGAACGTATTCGATAAAAAAGTTAGTCAGCAAAGAGAAATTTTTTCCCCATGAAAGCATTAAAGTAAATAAAGCTCCTGTAAGAAAAACATATTTTATTTTTCGTTCATCAATAAATAATGCCAGAACAGCTAAAAAGAAAACGACAACACCTATGTAAGCCGGTGCGGAAACAATTGGCTGATCACCCCAATAAGTAGGCATTCCTGATACAAAATCATCAGCCTGACCTGAAGGAACTCCCTGCTCAATCATAAAAGAATACATACGGCTGTCTGTTCCTACATCTTCATGACTTGATCCACCAAAAATTCTAGGTGCAATTAAATTTAAACTTTCTGCAATTCCATAACTATACTCTGTTATATAATCTGTAGTCATCGATGCAGTTGTTGTGTTTTTTGATCCGTCCGGGTTAAAAGTCAATTCACTTTTATCACGAATACTAAATTTAGCATACTCAGTAGTTGCTAATAAATTACCTGCATTTGCTCCAATGGCAAAAATTCCTGCAATAGCTAAAATTCCAATAGCCTTCAAAAGTCTTTTATAATCCTTTTCTTTAATAAATTGAAAAACAAAGTAGCCTGAAAGTATCAGCAGGAAAATCAATAAATAATACGTCATCTGAAAATGGTTCGCATTAATTTCTAATGCAACCGCAAACATGGTGAGCAAACCTCCCCAAATATATTTTTTTTGAAAAACCATTATAAAACCGGCAATTACCAATGGCATATAGGCTATAGCGTGTGCTTTGGCATTGTGTCCCACTCCAAGAATAATAATTAAATAAGTAGAGAAACCAAAAGCAATAGCTCCGATAAAAGCTTTAAGAGGATCAGTTTTTAAAACCAATAACAAACCATAAAAACCTAAGAAGTACAAAAATAAATAATCTGCAGGACGTGGTAAAAAACGTAAAACATCATCTAACTTACCCACGTAATCATGTGGGTAATTTGCCCCTAACTGATATGTTGGCATACCTCCAAAAGCAGAATTGGTCCAGTATGGTTCTGAATGCTCAGTAGCTCTAAAGTCATTTTGCTCTTTTGCCATTCCGGTATATTGAGCAATATCGGACTGAAAAATTTGTTTTCCCTGTAAAACCGGGTAAAAATAAATTAGGGCAACTAAAATAAAGCCCAATATTACAAGGGCGTGCGGATAAAATTTATTTACTATTTTCAATTTAGGCTGGTTTGGGTTAAATGATGAATCCTATTTAGGATACAAACTTAATCTATTTCTTCGTAATCAACATAATCACCCACTTTTTTGGTTTCGCGTGGATTTTTTGCGTTAGCGGTATTGATGATTATCTCATCATTATTTGTACGCGTTTTTTGCCAGGTATTATCCTGACTGTATTGTTGTTGTCTCTGAAAATTTTCACCTGCCTTTTCAACTGCTTTTTTTACCAGTACAGGCAAAAATATTTTTGCCAAAAATTTAAAAATATAATAAAAAGCTATTACCCACATGATGGTTTTAAATAACCCTGAAAATGACGCTTCTTGCATAGTAGTATAATTTTGTTCAAAATTAATAAAACGATTCTTCAAAATTAAAATATCAATCTTAAATAAATAATAAAATATAGTACATTTGAAAACGTTATTACTTTTTAATCAAAAAATACATATATGTTAAAAATTAAAAACTTTTTGATAGCTTGCCTATTTTTATTACCACAATACTTTTTTGCTCAATATACAGATGTCATAAATTCAAATCGCCCAGGCGAAACTATGTCTGCTTTCTCTGTTGGAAAATCTGTAATACAAGCTGAAGCTGGTTTTTATGGCATTAACGAAAAGCATGATATACAAAATTATGAAGCCTCAGGCTTTGGTACTGATTTCACACTTCGATGGGGGCTTTTTGTTGAACAGCTGGAATTAATTGGAGATATTCAATATCAAAATGAAAATTTTACAACTCCGGCAACGAGCTTCAAGAAAAGTAATTTTAAGCAGACTTATTTAGGTGTTAAATATTTAATTTATGATCCATTCAAAAATTATAAAGGAGATGTTAATATTTACAGTTATAGTGCCAATAAAAAATTTAACTGGCATCAATTAATTCCTGCAGTTTCTGTTTTTGCAGGTGCTAATTTTGTTTTTAAAGATAATCCATATGCTTACAATTCAAACACACTGAATTTTTATTCAACTAAATCAGGTGTTTCTCCAAAGATAATGTTGATTACTCAAAATCATTTTGGCGACGGCAGATGGGTATTAGTATCAAATATTCTTGCGGATTATATCGGTACTGACAATTCAGGATATGGATACATTTTAACCTTAACAAGAGGCTTCAATAGCAAATGGTCTGGTTTTGTAGAAAATCAGGGGTACAAAAGCGATTTGTATAGCGATGCAATTTTTAGAGGAGGTGCTGCTTATTTATTATCAAGAAACGTACAAATTGACGCTTCTATAAGTAAAAACATAAAAAATACACCTTCATTACTTTATGGAGGAATTGGTTTTTCTATACGTTATGACGACAATCATAAAGAAGAGCTAACAAGAGTTGGCAAAGCAAAAAAGCCTAAAAAGAAAAGCAAGAGCGATAAACTTACAAAGGAAGAACAAGCTGAGCTGGAAAAGACCAAAAAAGATGAAGACTACCAGGAAAAAGAACGCAAAAGAAAATCAAAATATGAGAAAAAACGTAAAACTAAAAAATAATATTTTGAATCTCTAATCTGATAAAATTAAAATAAGTTTAATGATTACAATTAAAGAAGCCAAGACAAAAAAGGAATTAACAGAATACATAAAATTCCCATTCACTTTATACAAGGATAATCCATACTGGGTTCCGCCGATTATTGCAGATGAATTAGAATCATTTGACAAAACAAAAAATCCGGCTTTTGAAAATGCTGAAGCTTATTTTTATCTGGCCTATAAAAACAATGAAATAGTTGGCCGAATTACAGCCATTATTAATTGGGGGGAAGTAAATAACCAACATAAAAAGAAAGTTCGATTTGGCTGGTTTGATGTCATTGATGATATCGAAGTAACTAAAGCCTTACTGGAAAAAGTATATGAATTAGGGAAACAAAATAACCTGGAGCATATGGAAGGCCCAATGGGATTTTCAAATTTAGATAAGGTTGGTGTTTTGACTGAAGGCTTTGACCAAATTGGAACCATGATTACCTGGTATAACAATGCTTATTATGTCACTCATTTTGAGCAATTAGGCTTTCAGATAGAGAAAGAATATATTGAAAGTATTTTTCCTTTTTCAAACGTAAAACCTGAATTTTTCCTAAAAGCCCAGGAACTCATTAAAAAGAGATATGGCTTAAGGGCTTTAACTTTTACAAAAACAAAAGACATTATGCCACATGTTGACAAAATGTTCGATTTATTTAATGAGTCATACGAAAAATTAGCTTCTTTTGTAGCCATTTCTGACGTTCAGAAAGAATATTTTAAAAAGAAATATATTAGTTTTATTAATCCTGAATATATCAAATTTGTGGTTGACAAAGATGATAATTTAATTGCTTTTAGTATTGTAATGCCAAGTTTTACAGAAGCTTTACAAAAGATAAAAGGAAAGCTTTTTCCATTTGGATTTCTTCATTTATTAAAAGCCAGAAAACATAGTAAAGATGTTGTTTTTTATCTTATAGGAGTGCATCCAGACTATCAAAACAAAGGAGTTACAGCAATTATTTTTGATGAATATTACAAGACTTTCTCTGAAAAAGGAATTCAGAATTGCATTAGAACTCCAGAACTATTAGAAAACAACGCTATTCATTTGCTGTGGAAAAACTTTGATCCAAAAATCCATTGTCAAAGAAAAACATACCGAAAAGATTTATCACAATGGGAATAAAATAATTTTCATCCCATTACTTAAGGTTTGATATCATAAAAAAAGGTCGAAATTAAATAATTTAATTTCGACCTTTTTTATTTGAGAACTATATTATTTCTTTTTATTCTGAGCTTTTTTAGCAGCTTCCTGCTGTTCCATAACTTCTTGAAGACGTTGTTGAAACTTACCTTGTTTTTTTGGCTCTTTCAACTTATTCTCCTGAATTTGAGCATGAATTCTATCTGTATCTACAATGTAGTTTTTAATTACAAACATAATTCCGATAGTAATTAAGTTGGATATAAAGTTATACAAACTCAAACCAGCACCGTAACTATTGAAGAAAATTAACATCATTAATGGCGAAACATAAATCATGATTTTCATCATTTTTGCCATATCCGGCATACCTTCCTGCTGAGGAGCAGCCATCTGCTGATCTCCTGAAGTCATTTTCATGTAGAAGAAAATCGCAATTGCTGCCAAAATTGGAAACAAGCTGATATGATCTCCATACAATGGAATATGAAAAGGTAATTTTACAACTGAATCAAAAGATGATAAATCGTCTGCCCATAGAAACCCTTTTTGTCTTAACTCAAAAGCAGAAGGGAAGAACTGGAATGATGCGTACATAAACGGCAATTGAATCAATGCCGGAATACATCCTGCCATTGGGTTTACTCCTGCCTTATTGTATAATTTCATCGTTTCCTGCTGTTTCTTCATTGGGTCTTTTTTGAATTTTTCTCCCAATTCAGTAATCTCCGGACGTAAAACTTTCATTTTAGCCTGTGATAAGAATGATTTATATGTAATTGGCGACATCGCCAATTTGATGATAATAGTAAAGATGATAATCGCAATTCCGTAGGCAATATAAGAACTTAAGAATCCAAATAATGGAATAAAAATCCATTTGTTAATCCATCCGAAAATACCCCAACCTAACGGAATTATTTTTTCGAAGTTTTTATCGTAAGCTTTTAAAACTTTATAATCAGCTGGACCAAAATACCAGCTCATTTTATAATCGATTTCTCCATTAGAAAAAGCCAAAGGAACTGTTGCTCTAAATTGCTTGATATAAGTAGTATCAATTTTTTCATCCTTTACTAAAGCATCAGATTGTAATTTAGATTTTTCAAATGGTTTGTCAGTCGACAAAATAGCAGTAAAAAAGTGCTGCTTGAAAGCGATATAACTCACTTTTTCCGGAGTATCTTCTTTTCCTACACCGTCACTTACCGAGCTGTATTTTTCATCTCCATATTCATATTCAAGCTGAGCAAAACGCTTTTCGATAGAAATACTTTTCTCGTTTCTATACGATTTTAAATCCCAAACTAAATCTAATGGTTTAGCAGAATTTAAAACTTTATTTAATCCTTGAGAACGGATATCAAAACCAACTAAATAATCATTTGGCCTCAATGTATATTTGTATTCTAAAAATTCACTAGTACCCGATTTTAAACGCATTGTCAAAATTTGATCAGCACCAATTTTAGTAATCGCTGGCTCAAAAAATAGATCTTTAGAATTTAAAGTTCTGTTATCAGTTGTTAATAATTGAATATTTAAATTCGAATTATTATCTTTAATCAATTCTACTAATTGTCCTGAACCTTTCTCAAATTTTTCAAACTCTTTAAGTGTAGCTTCAACTATATAACCTCCTTTATTAGCTATTTTAAGTTTTATCTTTTCGTTTTCAATAGTAGTAAAAGACTCTTTAGCGGAAGGAAGTGTTGCAGAGTAAGCAAAACCACCTAATTTTTTTTGTAATTGTGCTAATTGAACAGTATCACCCGGAGTGACTGCAGCAACTGGTAAAACAGTTGTTTTTGTTTTGTCAGCTTCCGCCTGAGCTTCTTGTTTGGCGACTAATTCTTTCTTGGCTTTTTCAGCAGTAATCTCTTTCTCAGAAGGCTGATTTTGGTACATTATCCAAATCAGGATTCCGAATATCAATACAAAGCCAATGATTGAATTAAGATCAAATTTTTTTTCTTCCATTATTATTTTAAAAAAGTTATTCGTTAAAGGTTATTAGTGATGAGCTAGACTCAAAGATTACATTCCCTTAGAATATTAATATTATTTTTTATGTGAATTTATAGCAGCAGCCACAAAGTTTACAAAAATTGGATGTGGATTTGCAACTGTGCTTTTGTATTCAGGATGATATTGTACACCAATAAAAAACGGATGGTTTTCCAATTCTACAATTTCTACCAAACCAGTATCCGGATTAATTCCGGAAGCAATTAAACCTGCTTTTTGTAATTCGTCTTTATACTTGTTATTATACTCATAACGGTGTCGGTGACGTTCTGAAATTGTTTTTTGACCGTATATTTTGTGGGCTAAAGTATTTGGTTTAATATCACATTTCCAGGCTCCAAGACGCATTGTTCCGCCTTTGTCAGTAATTGTTTTTTGCTCTTCCATCAAATTCACAACCGGATGCTTTGTTTTATCATTCATCTCAGTAGAATTCGCTTCAGCATAACCTAAAATATTTCTGGAATATTCAATAACCGACATTTGCATTCCTAAACAAATTCCAAAAAATGGAATATTATTTTCACGTGCAAAACGAACAGCTTCGATTTTTCCTTCAATACCTCTTTCACCAAAACCAGGGGCAACCAAAACTCCGTCAAGAGGCCCTAATTTCTCTTCAACATTCTCTGCTGTAATGTGTTCCGAGTGAATTGAGATCACATTTACTTTAGTTTCATTTGCAGCTCCAGAATGAATGAACGCCTCTAAAATAGATTTATAGCAATCCTGCATTTCAACATATTTACCAATCAAACCAATATTTACGGTGTGTTTTGGATTTTTTAATCTACGTAAAAAAGTATTCCATGTTTTTAAATCCGGAGCGGCTTTTTTAGGTAAATCTAATTTCTTTAAAGCCACAATATCTAATCCTTCTTCAAGCATTAAATTTGGAACTTCATATATAGTTGAAGCATCAATAGATTGAATTACTGCTTCTCTTTTCACGTTACAAAACAAAGCTAATTTGTTACGCAGATCCGGTGACAATTCATGCTCAGTTCTACAAACTAAAATATCAGCTTTAATACCGCTTTCCATCAACGTTTTTACAGAGTGTTGTGTAGGTTTTGTTTTCAACTCACCCGCTGCAGCCAAATAAGGAACTAATGTTAAATGAATAACAATTCCGTTGTTTTCTCCCAACTCCCAAACCAGCTGACGAACAGACTCAATATAAGGTAATGACTCAATATCACCAACAGTACCGCCAATTTCAGTAATAACAATATCATAATCACCGGATTTCCCCAGTAATTGCATTCTGTCTTTGATTTCGTTTGTAATATGAGGAACAACCTGAACCGTTTTTCCAAGGAATTCTCCTCTTCTTTCTTTTTCAATAACAGAAAGATAAATTCTTCCTGTAGTAACATTATTTGCCTGAGAGGTAGGGACGTTCAAAAAACGTTCGTAGTGACCTAAATCTAAATCTGTTTCAGCGCCATCATCTGTTACATAACATTCACCATGCTCGTACGGATTTAAGGTACCCGGATCCACATTGATATACGGATCGAATTTTTGAATAGTGGTACGATATCCTCTTCCTTGCAACAATTTCGCTAAAGACGCTGCGATAATCCCTTTTCCTAATGAAGAAGTTACACCGCCTGTAACAAAAATATATTTTGTTTGATTCATTCTATTGTAGTTTGTATTGTAGTTGTGTAAAAAACTTGGCAAAAGTACAAATTTAATTAGACAATTTACTAATTAGAAAATTAGAAAATGTGCCAATTTAAAAATTTAAGAAATAGACAAGTGATAATTAGAAAACAATGAATCAAATTCATTTTAAACCAAATATTTAAAGTTATCTCTCTAAACATTATCTAATTTTCTCATTATCTAATTATTTTAAGATTTAGGATATTGCTTTTTAATATTTCTGATTAATTCTTCTAATCCATTAAGCTTTAACTCATAAATAAGCTGGAGCTGTTGCCCTAATTCGCCTTTTGGAAAACCCTTATTGTGATACCATACCACATAATACTCGGGTAAATCAATTAAAAAACGCCCTTCGTATTTTCCGAAAGGCATTTTGGTATGAGCTAATTTTATAAGCAGTTTTTTATCTTGTCCCATTTTTTAAAAGAAAAAAGAAGCAAGAAAAAAGAATACAGTTTTTATTCCCTTCCTCGCTTCTAAAAATTCAATCGTTCTTTTGTTTTATTTCCAGTTAAACGTAATGCGCTTTTCTATATCCGTGTTTAAACTCAAAAAAACCGGACAAGTCATTGCCGAACGTTCCAAAATTGTTTTGTTTTTTTCATCAGCATTACTTTTCATTTCAAAAACAATTTCAACAGCACCAATTCTTCGTGGTTCAGCATTCATAATTTTTGTTACTTCGGCTGTTGAATCAATTAAATCTACATTTAAATCACGAGCTTTAATTCCCATAATCGTAAACATACAGCTTGCCAAAGCATTAGCAACTGTATCTGTTGGAGAAAACGCTTCTCCTTTTCCGTTATTGTCTAATGGTGCATCCGAAATAATTTCGCTTCCTGATTGCACATGTATTGATTTTGTTCTTAAATCGCCTAAATAGGTTACTTTGGATGTCATTAATTTGCTACTTTTAAAGTTAAATCTGAATCATAATATAAAAGATAAACACCTTTATTAGCGTGGCCGCCATCTTCTTTTTTATAATACTGAAATTTATTATCGACTTGTTCTGTTGTCATTAAATCTGCAGTTTCCTGATATGTTTTCCCCTGAACTAAACGCATCATCGTATCAAAAGTTACATCAAAACCGCGAGTTGCATAAGTATTGGGACTCACTTTATTCTTTAAGGTGTAATCTTTTTCAAAAATCAATACTCGGGGTTCGTCGCTCTCGCGGGAAACAGACGGATACATCAGCTTTAATTTTACTAAATTTTCAAAATAAATTTCATCAGTATCCAAAGTACTATTGGGTTCTAAAATTACCAATTGCACCTGACAGGTCTTCTGGGCCTCAACCAAAGCTTTTATAGTATACTTTACCATAGCGGTATTGGCTGTTTCCATTACTACATAATTCATTCTTTCAGGTAATAATAAGCTCTTCAAACTAGCAACATCCAAACTTCCATTCTCTGTTAAAGAAGCAAAAACAACTCCTTTTTGATTTTGTTTAATATAATTAATTACGGATTCTTTTTTCTTATCCACTACAGCTACGATATTTCCGTTTTTAGAACGCATATAATCAAAAACTGTATTTTTAACTACATCATTAGAGGGGATTGACTGATACAAATTATCAATTGGATTTGCTGTATCTTTTGATAATGGCGAAATTACCGGTACATTATACAATCTTAAAGAATTAGCCGTTGCCTCTGCATTACTTTGATAGAACGGACCTATAACTGCATCAGCATTCTGCAATTTATTTTGCATGATTAAACCTGAAACATTTGAGGTGTTTTTAGTTTCTTCCGAGTCATAAATTGAAATATCAATTGGTAATTTTAAAACTTTTGCAGAATCAATTGCCATCATTGCACCTGAATAAAAATCCAGGGTCATGTTCAAAAATTTATCATTTTTTATTCTATTAACAGAACTTACAGTGTCATTTTGCATTTTTGCTAAATTAAAAGGTAACAATAGAACTAACTTTTTACGTTCGTTTTCGCCTCTCTTTTTAGATAATTCCACCACTTCAGGATTAGCCGAAACAGTTTCAGATTTTACTTTTTCAAGTATTTTTATCCCAGATGGATTTTCAACCGTTTTTTCAATTGGCTGTGATTGAACAATGATTGGAACTGGTACTAAATAACCAGAAGGAACTTTTAAAACCATACCTTCTTTCACTCCTTCAGAAAGTGCTGGATTCAACTCTATCAACTCTTCCTGAGAGATATGAAATGTTCTACCTAAACTATAAAAAGTCTCTTTTGGCTTAACCTGATATTCCATGTAAGTTGTCACTTTTTTTGAACTATCAGCCGGTTTAGAAATATTGGTCATAACCTGAGGTTTAGGAGGCGTTCCTTTAATAGTCAGACGATATCCAACCGGAAGATTTGCCACAATATCAGGATTACGTTTTTCTAAATCTTCTATAGTAGTTTTGTATTGTTTGGCTATTGAATATTTAGTCTCTTTTGGTAAAACATCATGAAACACATATTTTTCCTGTACGGTTGTTTTAGATGTATTCGTTTTTGAAACTGCATCTTTTGACGGAATAACTAATGTCTGACCAATTTGCAAACCATCTGTTACTAAAAAAGGATTTGCAGTTTTTAGTGCCTCATCAGAAACTCCATATTTTTTTTCAATCCCGTAAAGTGTTTCTTTTGGCTGAACTTCATGCATTACTCCTTTTTGAGAAGTGGCCTTTTTGGTAGTTGCAACTTCTTTTTTAGCAGCATTATCAGTATTACTCGGGATTAATAAAACTGTATTAGGCTTTACTCCATTTCTGGCATCCGGATTTAACTGGTAAATATCATAAGGTGTAACCTTAAATTTCTGTGCAATCTGATTGACTGTCTCTCCGTTTGACACTTTGTATTTAACTACTTTTTCCTGAGAAAAAGCATTACATGTGATAAAAAAAACGAAAGTAAATATGGCGAAAAAATATTTCATAATAGATTTTAAAACAATTATTCATTAATGTGAACAAGATACTAATTTATGTTTAAAACAAAAATCTGTCCAAAAGTTAATTCATTACTAATTATTCTCTCAGATCAATTTCTGTCTTGGCAATAACAATGCTTTTATATAACTCATCTTCTTCCTTTTTCTTGCATTGATATAGAACTTCTTCCATATTATTGTATTTATCCGAATACACATAATACGAAAGACTGTTAATATTAAAGAAGAAACTGGCATTAAAATTACCTGAATCAATGAGTTTCATAATTAAGTTGTCTCTTGGTACTGCTTCTGTAAATATACCCAAAACTAAGTAATAGCCATTAGAGACTTCTTTTAGATTATCAAAAACTTCAACATTTATTGTTTTATCCTTTTTAAGCGGATTGCCTTTAAGCTCGTTCATGATTTCTTCAGATGAAACCGCTTTTGAAGTTTCTGCAGGAGCTGATTTTTTAATTACCTCATCCTGATATTTTTTCAGTTTTATCAAAGCCAGTTTATCATCAAATTTCCTGGCTTCCATGCTATAATAAAAAGCTTTGCTGATATGCCTTTTTACCTCGATTTTTTTCTGGGTGTCGAGCGAATCAATTTTTGCAATCAAAAACTGATTTTGTGCATCTCCTTGCTCCTGCTCTATTTTATAATGTTTTATTTCTTCTAATGAAAGGCGCTGTTGTAATGAGATAACATTGTTATTCTTTTCGCTTTCTCGGATTTTCTTCTTGTATTCCTGATTTTCTTGGACAGCAATTTTTTCTACTTTATTCATTAAACCGGCGTATGCTTTTCTATTTTCAGCCAGTTCTTTTTTTAGCTGAGAAGATAATTCATTCGTTTTTCCGATACTTTCATACGATTGTCTTTCTAATCGTTTTGATTCATCAACATTTAAAATATCCATTCCTTTTAATTCAACCAAATCATTATTCATCGTATTGACCAATGAATCTAATTTTGCCATTAAAATATCCTGAACATTTTTATTTGCTTCTAAAACCAGACGCAGTTTTTCAACCGAATTTTCCTTGGAACCATTCATGTTACTCAAATTGAGTTTTAAATCATTAATTTTTATGATTTTTTGATTCATATCTCTCTGAACAATCAATCTGTCTTTTAAATCATCAATTTCAACTGTTTTGGCTTTAGTTTTTTCAACTACAACTTGTTTTTCGGCAAGGGCCAGCATCAATTCTTCACTCTCGTTTGCAGGTTTAATTTCTTTTGTATTAATAGCCAGTTTATTGCCCATAACCAATCCGTTTACAATTTCTGGGTTTTGAGATTCAAGCTGATCAATCGAAATACCGTATTTTTTACTAATCGAAAATTTGGTTTCCTTTGGTTCAACCACATGAAAAACAGTTTCCTGATTAATAACACGAACTCTTCCGTCAAGGGTTTTTCTTTTGTTTGGAATTACTATTGTCTGACCAATCTGTAATCCGTTTTGAAGTAGATCTTTATTTAGAGTTTCTAAATCCTGCACCGAAACATTATATTGTCTGGCAATACTAAATAACGATTCCTTTGCTACAACTAAATGTGTGGCTTTCGAAGAAGCTGTAATTTCAGTTTTTACAGTATTTGAAGTGTTTTGCGGAATAACTAATTCCTGACCAATCTGAAGTCCGTTGTCAAGAATAGGATTTGCATTTTGAAGCGCTTCAACAGAAATACCGTATTGTTTCGATAAACCAAAAAGAGTTTCTTTTGCTCCAACAATATGTTTTTTTTGATTTTGATTTGGTTTTTCTGCAACATGAACCGGAATTTTAAGAATTTGGCTATCTTTTATTCCGCTTTGCGATTCGGGGTTGAGTTTGTAAATTTCATTTATAGAAACCTTATATTTTTGGGCAATAAAATAAGCAGTTTCTCCTTTTTGAATTTTATGCTCAATAATTAAATCTTGCGCAGTTATTTTGTTAAAAGACAAAATAAACACAAGAGAAATTGTTAAAAGTTCTCTCATAAATAGTAGGTAAAAAAATTAAGGCCTTACAAATGTAAGACCTTAATTTTAAAAAACCGTATTATTCCCACTCAATTGTTGCAGGTGGTTTTGAACTTATATCGTAAACCACACGATTCACGCCTTTTACCTTGTTGATAATATCGTTAGACACTTTCATCAGGAAGTCGTAAGGCAAATGAACCCAGTCAGCAGTCATTCCGTCTGTAGACTCAACAGCTCTAAGCGCCACTACTTTTTCGTAAGTACGTTCATCGCCCATGACACCAACAGAATTCACAGGAAGCAAAATTGCTCCGGCCTGCCAAACTTTATCATATAAACCCCAAGATTTTAATCCGTCTATAAAAACTTTGTCAACATCTTGTAAAATTTGTACTTTCTCCAGAGTAATATCTCCTAAAATACGAATAGACAATCCAGGTCCTGGGAAAGGGTGTCTTCCTAACAATTCTGGATCAATTCCTAAAGTTGCTCCAACTCTTCGTACTTCATCCTTGAAAAGCATACGCAAAGGCTCAACAATTTTCAATTTCATATAATCAGGCAAGCCTCCAACATTGTGGTGTGATTTGATTGTTGCCGAAGGTCCTTTTACAGAAACTGATTCGATTACATCAGGATATATTGTTCCTTGGGCTAGCCAGGTAACGTCTTCAATTTTGTGTGATTCGTTATCAAAAACTTCGATAAAAGCATTTCCAATCGCTTTTCTTTTTAATTCTGGATCTGTAACTCCAGCCAAAGCATCATAAAAACGCTGGGAAGCATCAACTCCTTTCACGTTCAATCCCATTCCTTGGTATTGATCTAAAACACTTTGAAATTCATTTTTACGAAGCAATCCGTTGTTTACGAAAATACAATATAGATTTTTACCAATCGCTTTGTGTAATAAAACAGCTGCTACAGTGGAATCTACTCCACCAGAAAGTCCTAAAACTACTTTATCATTACCAATTTTCTCTTGCATTTCAGCCACAATCTCTTCCACGAAAGCGTTAGGCGTAAAATTTTGAGGTACTTCGGCAATGTTTACCAAAAAGTTCTCTAGCATTTTTGAACCATCTGTAGAATGGAAAACTTCAGGATGATACTGAATAGCATAAGTAGTTTCGCCTTCAATTTTGTAAGCAGCAAATTCTACGTCATGCGTGCTTGCTAATTTTACTGCATTTGTTGGCAAAGCCTTGATACTGTCGCTATGACTCATCCAAACCTGACTGTTTTCTGAAACTCCGTTAAAGAAAACTTCATTTTCCTTAATATATGATAAATTGGCTCTACCATATTCCCTGGTATTCGAAGCTGCTACTTCTCCACCGCTAAAGTGTGCCAAATATTGTGCTCCGTAACAAACTGCCAACATTGGAAGTTTGCCTCTAATCTGAGATAAATCAGGATGTGGAGCATCTTCTCCCCTAACAGAAAAAGGGCTGCCTCCTAAAATTACGGCTTTATAACTTGATAAATCACTAGGAAAGTGATTGTAAGGGAAGATTTCGCAGAATATATTTAATTCGCGAACTCTACGCGCAATAAGCTGAGTATATTGCGATCCAAAATCTAAAATAAGTACGTTGTGTTGCATGCGCAAAAATACTTTTTATATTCGAAAATGAAAAATCGGAATGATGAAAAAACCAATATTTTTTTTCATTGTTCCAATTTTTAGGTCCCAAGGTTAAAACTCTAAAAGTTTAAAAAATATAAAAACTCCAAAACTTCGCCATTTTTTCCAAAAAAATTCATAAACGGTAATTAAAAGCCAAATATTCAAAAAAACAGAAAAAACCTAGTTCTTTTTTATTAAATTTATAGAAGAGAATTAAACCTTCCTTACTTTCCTCTATGAATTTAGTATTTACTTCTCACTAAAACCAACATAACAAAAACCAATAGTATACCACAAAAATTATTAATTAAAAACACAATCGATGAGTAAAATAGTTGCAGAACAATTAGTTGAAATGTTGGTAGAGGCCGGAGTAAAACGAGTATATGCGGTAACTGGTGATAGTTTAAATCATTTTAATGATGCGATAAGAAGAAATGGAAAAATAAAATGGATTCATGTTCGCCATGAAGAAGCAGGCGCTTATGCAGCAGCAGCCGAAGCAGAACTAGACGGTTTTGCTGTTTGTGCCGGAAGTTGCGGTCCGGGGCATGTTCATTTAATTAATGGTTTGTATGATGCTCACAAATCACACGTTCCTCTATTAGCCATTGCCTCAACAATAAATACAGGTGAAATGGGAATGGATTATTTTCAGGAAACCAATACTGTTAAACTTTTTGACGATTGCAGTTATTACAATCAAATGATTATGACTGCTGAACAAGCTCCTCGAATTATACAAACAGCAATTCAACATGCATTGGGAAAAAAAGGTGTTGCTGTTATTGGACTACCCGGTGATGTTTCTCAATTAAAAGCGGTTGAAAGCAATATTTCGACTCAGTATTTTCATTGTAATCCCGTTATTCGACCTTCTGATTCCGAATTACAACAAGTAGCAAAAGCTATAAATGAGAGCAATAAAATCACTTTATTCTGCGGAATTGGAGCTGATAAGGCACACGATCAGGTAGTGCAATTATCGCATCATATCAAAGCCCCGGTTGGATATTCTTTCCGTGGAAAAATGAGTATCCAGCCTAACAATCCAAACGAAATAGGAATGACAGGTCTGCTCGGTCAGCCTTCTGCTTATCATAGCATGCACGAGTCAGATTTGGTGTTGTTATTAGGAACTGATTTTCCTTATGATAAATTCATGCCTTCAGATAACAAAATCATTCAAATTGATACAAGTACTGAGCGTTTAGGTAGAAGAGCAAATCTCTTCATGGGCTTATGTGGTAATGTTGCCGATACTATCGAATCTTTATTACCATTGCTAAAAACTAAAACAGATGATAGTTTTTTACAAGCGCAACTTAAATTATATGCAAGTGTAAAAGAAAACATGAACACGTATATTGATGATAATGGCGGAGAAGACACTATTCAGCCGGAATATGTTGCACATATCATAGATAAATTAGCAAATAAAGATGCTATTTTTACAGTAGATACCGGAATGAGCTGTGTTTGGGGGGCACGTTTTATTAAAGGTACCGGAGAGCGAAAAATGCTAGGTTCATTCAATCACGGATCGATGGCAAATGCTATGCCGATGGCTATTGGAGCATCTCTCGCACATCCCGAAAAGCAAGTTATTGCCATGTGTGGCGATGGAGGCTTGTCGATGTTATTGGGAGACTTAGCAACAATTCACCAATATAACATTCCTGTTAAAATTATTGTTTTTAACAATCGCGCTTTGGGTATGGTGAAACTTGAAATGGAAGTTAGTGGATTACCCGATAATGAAACCAATATGGTCAATCCGGATTTTAGTCTAATTGCTCAGGCAATGGGTTTTCAGGGCGTAAATGTTCATAAGCCGGAAGAAGTTGAGGGAGCAATTGAAAATGCATTTCGCCATAACGGACCTGTTTTACTTAATATTTTTACTAATCCAAATGCACTGGCAATGCCTCCAAAAGTGGAATGGGAACAAGTTATTGGGATGGCAAAATCAATGACCAGATTAATGCTTGGTGGTAAAATGGAAGAAGTTTTAGATACTGTTAAGTCTAATTACAAACACTTAAAAGAAGGATTGTAGAATAGTTTTTTTATTAAAAAATTTACAGCAACAAACAAAGGATCAGTGTTTTAAAAGTATAAAAACTTTTTGCTTTGATCCTTGCTTTATTCTTTTGTAACAATAATCGAAGCTTTAAAACCTGCTGCGAGATTGTTCCAGTAATCATTGGTTATTAAAGTTCCTTTGTCATCAAAAACCTGAATTTCAGCAGTATTCCCTCCTAGAGAGCCTATATTTAATGCCTCAAAATCCAATTTATTGAAACCATCTGAAAGTACAATTTTGACTTGCTTAAAATTGCTCTCTAAAAATATTTGATTTTGTATGACAATATCATTTGAAGAAACCTTGACCAGATCCCCATCGATCGCTCCAAAATCTCTGAATTTGACAATAAAATAAGCTGATTTAGTTCTAAAATCACCCAAAGATATGTTCTTCTTTACTAATTCTCCTCTACCCTCTTTTAGTCCAGCTTCCCTTAAAGCTTTGTCCAGATCTTTTTCCATTTTAGGAATATAACGATCTCCCGGATTGGCAAAATCATTCTCTGTAGACATCGTAAATTTGCTTTTCTCTTCTCCAATCTGAAATTTAGATTTTGGAGTTATACTTGTATTTTCAAAAACATTGGGCGTTTTGATACTTGGTATGTCAGCATTTTCCGTTTGTGGATTTTTTACTTCAGGGGCTGTTATTTTTTTAGGTTTAGCATCAAACTTCGGAGCTGGAATAGATTTAAAACCCGAGTTAAATTCTGCCTGAGCAGAAGCAGTAAAGACGGATAAAAATAATATGTAAAATAAAATGTGTTTCATTGAAAACATTATCGAATCGGCTTTTAAAAATTTTATAAAATTAATAGTGTAGCAAAGCAAAAATAGCATAAATTAATTACTCACTTCAACTTTAAGACTTTTATAACAATATATTAGGCTAATTTTTGGAATCAAAAAACCTGCCAAAAATTATCATTGAAATTCCAGTTTTAAAAAAATATAAAAATTCCAAATACGAAACTAGCGACCGACCCTAAACTTTAAACCAAAAATGAATACGTTATTTTTTAATTAAAAAAAATCACATCATTTTGATAGTTAACAACTTATTCATACCTTGAATAGCAAAATTAATTTTATATTAAAACTCAAAAAAATGGATTATATAGACTATTATAAAACATTAGAGATAACCAAATCAGCCAGTGAAGCCGAAATCAAAAAGGCATATCGAAAGATGGCAAGGAAATACCATCCAGATTTGAATCCGAATGACAAGGAAGCGGAGAAAAAATTCAAAGAAATAAATGAGGCTAATGAAGTTTTAAGCAATCCTGAAAATCGTAAAAAATACGACAAATACGGAAAAGACTGGAAACATGCTGATGAATTTGAAAAAGCCGGATATGATCCTAACCAGCAACAATACTCCAGACAGCAACAGAATAATCAGGACTTTTCTGGTTTTGGAGGAGCTAATTTCTCTGAAAGCGATTTCTCAGATTTCTTTAATTCAATGTATGGTTCAGGAAGAAGCTCCCGAAATCAGTCTAAATACCGGGGTCAGGATTTTAACGCCGAATTACAGTTAGATTTAGCTTCTGCTTATACTACCATTAAACAAAATCTAACTGTAAATGGTAAAAACATCAGAATCACAATTCCCGCTGGTGTAGAAAATGGTCAAATCATAAAAATACCCGGACATGGAGGCCCAGGTGCAAATGGAGGTCCAAATGGAGATTTATATATTACTTTTTTAATTGAAAACAATTCTGATTTTAAACGAGAAGGTAATAATTTGTATGCTGATGTTGATCTTGATTTATATACAGCGATTTTAGGAGGTGAAACTTTCGTAAATACTTTTGATGGAAAAGTAAAAATAAAAGTCCCTGCAGAAACCCAAACCGGAACAAAAGTTAAACTAAAAGGCAAAGGATTTCCGGTCTATAAAAAAGAAAATCAGTTTGGTGATTTGTTTATTACTTATAGATTAAAAATCCCAACCAAATTATCCGAAAAAGAGAAAGAATTATTTCAGGAATTATCTAAAATAAGAAATCATGAACAGTAAAAACTTAATTCAGATAAAACAATTTTGTCTGTATCACGAAATTGAAAATACTTTTATAACAGAACTTAATAATTATGGTCTGATTGAGATTATTGTTTTAGAAGAAGATGAATATCTACAGCCTGAACAATTGCCTACAGTAGAAAAAATGATACGCATGCATTTCGATCTTAAAATAAATTTTGAAGGGATAGACGCCATTTATCATTTACTTAACAGAATTGAAGTTTTGCAGCAAAATCTTAATGCTGCACAAAACAAACTTCGACTTTTTGAACAGCACGAAACAGAATAAATCATTAAAACAAATCGTTTAGAACTTGCTTATATTTTCTTTATTGGCTTTTTTATGATATTAAGTTTCAAAAATAAATTAAAAAAGGATCTCAAAATATCACAAAAAAGAGTGAATAACGACATGATTTCAAACAATTTTATCTATTTTTCATCCTCATCTTTTATAAATTGCAGCATAATTAATAACCTGAATTCGTTTTTAAAATTTTATAAACCAATTCAATAAAACTGAAGAAATGAGAAGAGAAAACATCTTAACAGGCTCACCGTGGGAAGACAAAATGGGATATTGCCGTGCCGTAAGAATTGGTAATATTATTGAAGTATCGGGCACTGTGGCAATAGTTGATGGAGAAAAAGTAAAAGCTAATGATGCTTATGCACAAACTTATAATATTCTGGAACGCATTGAAAAAGTATTAGAAGATTTGAATGTTGGAATGCAAGATGTTATCAGAACCCGAATTTTTACTACCAATATTGGTACCTTTGAAGAGGTAGCCAGAGCACACGCAGCTTTTTTTAAAGATGTAAAACCAACAACGGGCTTTTATGAAATCAGTAAACTTGTTGCACCTGAATATTTAGTTGAAATTGAATTTACAGCTGTTGTTCAGGAATAATTTTTTGTCACGAATTTCTCTACTTAAATTTTCTTTCAATTACCTAAGAAAATTACCCAAATTAAAAAATTTCATAAACAAGAGCTTTTAAAATTCGTTTTAATTAGTGAAATTCGTGGCAAACTTTTATAAATGAATTTTCAAGAACCAAAAGAAATACTCCTGACAATTTTCAAATGGATTTTTATCTGTAGTTTAATTGGCTTTTTTTCAGGATCTGCATCAGCTTTATTTCTAATTTCACTTGAATTTGTTACACAATTTAGAATTCATCACGGCTGGATTGTCTGGTTTTTGCCTATTGGGGGCTTATTGGTTGGATTAAGTTATTATTATTGGGGAAAATCTGTTGTAAAAGGCAACAACCTATTACTGGAAGAATATGAAAATCCTAAGGATATAATTCCTTTTAAAATGGCTCCTTTAGTTCTTTTAGGAACATTACTTACACATTTATTTGGAGGATCTGCCGGACGTGAAGGAACTGCGGTACAAATGGGCGGTGCCATTGCAGATCAATTTACAAAAATTTTCAATTTAAATAATTCAGAAAGAAAGATTCTGATTATTCTCGGAATAAGCGCGGGATTTGCGTCTGTTTTCGGAACACCTTTGGCTGGTGCTATTTTTGCTTTGGAAGTTTTATATTTCAGTAAAATCAGTTTTAAAAGTATTCTTTTATCTTTTTCAGTAGCATTTGTCGCATATTTTACTGTTGAAATTTGGCAGGTAAAACATACACATTACAGCATTCCGGTTGTATCTGAATTCAATTTCACTACTTTGCTTTATACTGTTATTATTGGAATTTTATCCGGTTTAGCTGCTTTACTTTTTTCCAGAAGCACTCATTTTTGGAGTTCTCTTTTTTCAAAAAATATTAAATACCCGCCATTAAGACCTTTTATTGGAGGAATCATTTTAGCCATTGCAATTGCTGGTTTTGGCTTTACAAAATTCTCCGGATTAGGCGTTCCTGTAATTATAGATTCGTTTTCAAATGCGAATCCGTGGTATGATTTTTTGATCAAAATATTATTTACCGGATTTACTTTAGGTGCCGGTTTTAAAGGTGGTGAAGTGACACCCTTATTTTTTGTCGGCGCTACTTTAGGCAGTGCTTTGTCTTTAATTATTCCAATGCCAATAGCTCTTTTAGCAGGAATAGGATTCGTAGCAGTATTTTCAGGTGCAACCCATACTCCAATCGCCTGCACTATTATGGGAATGGAATTATTTGGAATTCAGCCCGGAATTTTCATTGCGATAGCCTGTACAACCGCCTATTTTTCTTCAGGTTCTGTGGGAATTTATAAATCACAAATTGTAAAAGGGGCCAAATATAAATTATATCAGAAAATACAAAGAAAAGAATTAAAAAATCTTTGAGTTTAAAAATCCAAATTCCAATACTCAAGAATAACTGATATCAAATCATTTCATAGTGACTAATATTTTAAATTCTCTGCGAATCCCTGTCGTTTATTAGCGAATCTCTGTGAAACAACATCTCCAATTTCATAATTCAAAACTTATAACTCTTAACTAATAACTTCCAACTTATAAAAGTGTGTTAATCTAGAAAATGTTTTCAACATTACATTAAAAAAATGTAAATTCGCACACTATGAAAATACAAGATATTCAGGCAATACAGTCGTTGCTTGCGACACCAAAGAAAATTGCAATAATTCCGCATAGAGGGCCAGATGGTGACGCCATGGGTTCAACCTTAGCACTATACCATTTTTTATTAAAAAATAATCATCAGCCAACGGTTATTGCACCAAATGATTTTCCTGATTTCTTAGCCTGGCTTCCGGGTTCTGAAACAGTAAAAGTCTTTGAAAAGGACATTCAAAACTGCACTAAAATATTAGAAGAAGCCGAGTTGATTTTTACACTTGATTTTAATGCTTTGCACCGTACTGGTGAAATGGGATATACTTTAGCCAAGATGACAGCTCCGTTTATCATGATCGATCATCATGAAAAACCGGATAATTATGCTGCTTATACTTACTCTGATACTTCGTTTGGTTCTACTTGCGAAATGCTTTATAATTTTATTCTTTTTTTAAACAAAAAAGGAGATATAGACAAAACCATTGCGACTTGCATTTACACCGGAATATTAACTGATTCAGGTTCTTTTCGTTTTCCTAAAACAACAGGAAACACGCACCGTATCGTGGCTGAATTAATTGATTTAGGTGTAGAAAATACTGAAATCCCGGTTTTATTGTTTGATAATAGCTCGTATAGCCGTTTACAATTATTAGGGTGTGCTTTGCAGAATATGAAAGTTTTATCAGAACATAAAACTTCTTATACTTCGTTAACTCAGGAAGAACTTGATTCTTTTAATTATGTAAAAGGTGATACTGAAGGAATCGTTAATTACGGATTGAGTATAAAAGATATTGTTTTTACAGCTATTTTTATAGAAAATAAAGAAGAGAATATTATTAAAATATCTTTTCGTTCTCAAGGCGGATTTGATGTAAATCAGTTTGCCAGAGATCATTTTAATGGCGGAGGCCATATCAATGCTGCTGGAGGAAGATCAGAATCCTCTATGGAAGAAACCTTGAAAAAATTTGAAGATTTAGTAATTAAATTAAAAATATAACCCAATATGAACTACTTAAAACTAAGCATTTATACGTTGCTTATTACTGTTTTATGTGTTAGTTGCAAACAACACGAAGAAGCCAGAAGACCTGTTTCTCAAGCTTCCGGTACGTTTATGAAGAAATCTGCTGACAGAAACAAAAAACTGGTTGCAAGCGAAGAAGATATTATTAAAAAAATCATCAAAAGCAATCCGAAAGTAAAATATTATGCAACCAGAAAAGGATATTGGCTGTCTTATGACGAAAAAAATCTAACTGATACGCAAACCCCTAAAAAAGGAGATATCGCTTATTATAATTTAGAAATAAAAGATATCAAAGGCAAAACTATATATTCTGAAGCTGAACTTGGTCCACAAACATATTATGTAGACAAACAGGATATTATGATGGGATTAAGAGACGGAATTAAATTAATGCATAAGAATGAAACCGTAACTTTCTTATTTCCATCTCATATTGCTTATGGCTATCATGGAGACAACAAAAAAATCGGAACCAATCAATCGTTAATCTGTATTGTTACATTACGCAATTTTGTTCCTGACCAAACTGCAGCGCAATCTACAGCTACACCAGTACAAACAACAGCTCAGCAAACTCAAAAACCTGTCGAGGCAAAACCAGCAGTTAAAACTAAAAAAGATACAATAACCCCATAAAACAACATTTTAAAAATGAAAAAAAGTATTTTATTATTTCTATTAGCCGTTACCTTATTCTATTCCTGTAAAAACGAGCATAGCAATTTACCTGATGGTTTGTATGCTGACATTGAAACAAACAAAGGACATATTATCGTTGAATTAGATTATAAAAAAGCACCCATTACAGTTGCTAATTTTGTAACCCTTGCAGAAGGGAAAAATGAATTTGTAACTAAAGATTATCTAAAAAACAAGCCTTTTTATAACGGATTAAAATTTCACAGAGTTATTGAAAATTTCATGATTCAAACCGGAGATCCTGAAGGAACCGGTTCTGGAGATACCGGATATAAATTTAAAGATGAATTTACCGATTTAAAATTTGACAAAGCCGGAGTTTTAGCAATGGCCAACAATGGTCCTGCAACCAACAGCAGCCAATTTTTTATTACACATGTTGAAACACCTTGGCTAGACGGAAAACATACTATATTTGGTCATGTAGTTGAAAAAGGACAAGAAGTAGTAAATCAGGTAAAACAGGATGACACTATTGTTTCTGTAACTATTATCAGAAATGGAGAAGCTGCAAAGAAGTTTGATGCTGTAAAAGTATTTCATGATTATTTTTCAACTGTAGCGAAAGAACAAAGCAAATATGTTGAAGTTCAAAAGGAAAAAGTAGCTGCTTTGGCTGCTTTAAAAGCAAAAGCAACAAAAACAAACACAGGTTTAGAATACGTAATTACTGAAAAAGGAACAGGCAAAAAACCGGCAACAGGTACGCAAGTATACATTGATTACTCAGGCTTTTTAGAAGACGGAACTTTATTCGATTCAAGCTCAGAAGAGGTTTCAAAAACATTCGGAAAGTTTATTGAAGAAAAAGCTCAGGCAAATGGATATCAGCCAATACCTTTTACAGCCGGAAGTAAACAAGGTTTAATACCGGGATTTATAGAAGGAATTGAGCAGCTGTCATTTGGAGATAAAGCTGTCATTTTTATTCCATCTCATTTAGCATATGGAACTACAGGAGCCGGAGGAGTAATTCCGCCAAACGCAAATATTATTTTTGAAATACAATTATTAGAGAAGCCACAATAATGCATTTTAAAAGCACATACAGACATAAATTGAAATACAATGAAATTTAAATTTTTATTTTTATTTTGCCTTGCAATATTTAATATCCAAGCGCAAACTACCAAAAAACCTGTTGCCAAACCAAAACCAGCAACTACAAAGCCAGCTGCTAAACCAGAACTGACTGAAGGAATTTTTGCTACAATTTCTACCAGTAAAGGAGATATCGTTTTGTCTTTAGAATATGTAAAAGCACCCGTAACTGTTGCTAACTTTATTTCTTTGGCAGAAGGTAAAAACCCGAATGTAAAAGTGGAGAAACTTAAAGGAAAGCCATTTTATGACGGATTAAAATTTCATAGAGTTATCAATGATTTTATGATCCAGGGTGGTGATCCTGATGGAAATGGTTCAGGAGGTCCAGGATTTTCTTTTAAGGATGAATTCGTTTCTGAATTAATATTTGATAAAGGCGGTATTTTGGCAATGGCCAATTCCGGTCCGGCTACTAATGGAAGTCAGTTTTTTATCACACATAAAGAAACTCCGTGGTTAAACGGTAAACATACTATTTTTGGTCATGTAGTTTCAGGAATGGATAATGTAAATAAAATTGTTCAGGACGATATTATGACAAAAATCACCATTACACGCAAAGGTGCTGCAGCCAAAAAATTTGATGCTGTAAAAGTTATTGCAGAGGATGCTAAAAAAGAAGAAGCTAAAAAATTAGAATCTCAAAAAGTAATTACAGAGAAAGCTGCTTATTTTGCAGCAACTAAAGCAACTGCCGCCACAACTGCTTCCGGATTAAAATATGTGATTACACAAAAAGGAACCGGAGTAAAAGGTGCTGAAGGATCAACAATTTATTTTCATTATGCAGGTTATTTTGAAAATGGAAATCTATTTGACAGCAGTATGCCGAGCGTAGCGAAAGCATATGGAAAATACGATGCCAATAGAGATGCTCAAGGCGGATACAAAGCTCTTCCTTTTACTGTAGGTAAAAAAGACGGTATGATTCCTGGATTTATTGAAGCACTTGATATGATGACAGATGGAGAAAAAGCAATATTTTTTCTTCCTTCAAATTTAGCTTATGGAGAAGCAGGTGCAGGAGGAGTAATTCCGCCAAATGCAACTTTAGTTTTTGAGATTGAAACGTACAGTAAACAACTCTAAATTTTTTTTAATACTAAAAATTATAAACAAAACTGCACTTAGGAGTGGAGTTTTGTTTTAAGCTAAGGTAATTCACAATAATTAAAAATACATTCAAATCAATTTAGGGAAACTTTAGTTTTAGAAATATGGAAAAGTAATCTGAACTTGAATATCTCTTTAAAAATTTTTATACAAAGAAATTGATTTTAATAATTTAAGCAAATCATACTATTTTTAGCCTGCCTCCTGAAATAAGCAAAATGTAAAAAGAAGAAGCCGTATTAATATTATCTTGATACGGCTTCTTTTGTTATCGAATTAATTTTATATATGCACTATACACATCATCTTTAATAGAGGTTCTCAGATACATTTCGTTTTCGTCATGTGTACTAAATTCAAATTGAATTAAGGCTGCATCAGAATAATAAAACAAGGAATTATCATCAAAAAATTCAAAATTTGAAATAGGCTGTGTTGTCAGTTTTACCTCGGATGCTATTTCACCATTGGTTAAGTCTATTTGAAAAAGTTTCTTTTTACGGGTATATCCCCAAATATTATCACTTTCCTCAATAACATATTCTATATTATCATTTTTAAAGTCTGTTTTCCAGATCTGAGTTCCTGTTTTTGAATCCACAGCATATAGAGAAGAAACTTCTGGACCTTGCGCTGCAAAATATACTTTATTCTCTTTGCAAAATATACGTTCCTTGACACTATGTTGATTTTCATCAAATTTAAATTCCCATAAAACATCTAATTTATCAGGAGTTAAGGCATAAATTCCATTTTTTTCACTTGCTATAAATACATTTTCGCCATCAGTGACAGGCTTTCCTGACATCGCTTCCTCAAAGCCTTTTTGATTTAGAAGTTTTCCTGTATTAGCTTCAAAACTATAAACATTAGATCCACTTTTGGTAAAAATCTTATTGTCAAAATACAGCACCGGAATATCATTATTTGTTGAATCCAGCTTGTACTTCCATGCTAAACTGCCATCTTTTGTATTAAGAGCATAAATATTGTTAATTGGACTTTGAGCAGTTATAAACAGTTTTCCATTATTTATAACTGGAATTTGATTTTTTAATACAATTTGATCTGTAACAGTACCTAATCTTGATTTCCAAAAAATTTCCCCGGTTGAATTATCAATCGCAAAAATTTCACCATTAATAAATGGAACGTACAAAACTCCATCAATCAATACGACTGCATTTGCGCACATTTCAGTATAGGAATCTGTAGCTTTTACAGTCCAGGCAATTGTTTCAGATTCTAAATCAAATGTAAAAAGGTTGCCGTCGTAATCATAAATAAGAATTAAAGCTTCATCTAGCGGAACTTTTGTAACAGGTTTTATCGTTTTATTAGTGACCATATCATTAACGGTCGAAGCTGTTTCGTCAGATTTTGAAACGGTAGGCGTTTGCCCAAATATATTTATTACAGTAAATACAAATAGAAGGGTTATTAAGTTTTTTTTCATTTTAAAATTTTTGATTTGGGAATCTTGAACCGGTATTTTCGGATTTACGAAAATACGAATTAAAATGACATTTCCACTAAAAGCCAAGTTATGTATTAGCATTCTATATTATAAACTAGCCTTTGACTATTTTTTTTCAATTTCGGGGTTTCTTATAAATTTTATTTTTTTTATAGTAAACAACACCATACTCACATGAAAATTAACAAAGCCCAACTGAATAAAAAAACTAAAAAAAGATTGTTTTTTTGATTTTAGAAAACTTATGCATAATTAAAATTGATTTCTCAATTTGTAAAATAAAGTAAAAACCTTTATTAAAGATCTGAATCTATTTGTTATTCTTTAGAGAAGCAATAGTTTGCTCGATAGTCGCTAATCGATTTTCGAGAAAAATTTCTCTTGAACTAATGCCGTACTGAATAATGTGTTCAATTTTCCAAATAAAAACAACATCTTTCACAGAAAGCACTAAATCTGCTACCGCATGATGATCTGCTTTTAAAATGAAATGATCATCAACTTTAAAAAATTTTCTAAATAAGAGCTCATTTTGAGTAAGCACCACAACAAAGGTATTGGCATCAATAAACAATTTATCACATTCAGTACCAATAAGAATATCTTTTGGAAAAAATTCTATTGCACCACCCGTCATCGATAAATCATCTACTGAAAAAGCCATACGATTGACATTATCAACATTCGGTATCTTAATAACAGGAAATTTATCTAAATTAACTCCTGATGAAAATGTCTTGATAAAATCATATTTGTCATTGGGTAAAACACATGGAATTGCATTAAAATCTACAACATTAAAAGCATTACTTTCTACTGCGAGAAGTTCATTGAATTTCAGTAGTCTGTTTACGGTTAATTCTTTAATTAGTAATTCCTCTATTCCAATGCTAAAATGATTAGCAATTTTTATTACTGTTTCCAGTTTCGGGTTACTTCTTCCTTCCTCATAAGCGCCTAATGTACCACGCTTTAGATCAAAAATATCCGCAAACTCCTGTTGACTCATGCTATGAACATTTCTGATTTTCTTTAAATTTTTTCCAAACATCAATATCATTTGCTAATTTTATTTGCATTTATAAAATATCTTCGTATATTTGCCTAATACATTTAGCAAAAATACAACTTTTTGCTAATCATTTGAGTTATTTAAATAGTTTTTTATTGCATTTTGTTAATAAAAAGTAAAAATTAACTTGTTACTATTTCTTAAATAGCCGATTTTTATCAAATCATTATTTTACATTTATGAAAGACTATTACGCTTGTGTTAAAGGTTTTCTTCAAAATCTCCAGTTGGATATTAACCATGAGAATCCGAAAGAAGGGATTTTTATTGTTAACAATGAATCGGAGGGAATTTTCCATTTGATTATTTGTGTAGCTTACCCTATCGTGATTTTTGAACAATTTATTTTTGAAATCAAAGAAGATGGAAATCATATTTACAAGTCACTTTTGCAAAAAAACCGGGACATTATCCACGGTGCCTTTGTGCTAGATGACACAGGCAGAAAAGTAATTTTTAGGGATTCGCTGCAAATAGAAAATCTGGATCAAAATGAATTTGAAGCAACCATAAATTCACTTAGTGTTTTATTAAGTGAATATTCAGATCAAATTATTAATTTTTCAAAAAACAGGTAATTATGCAATTTTTAAAAAGATTATTCAAAATAGGACAAGCAGAAGTGCATTCTGCAATTGATGGTATAGAAGATCCCATCAAAATGACTGAACAAGGGATTCGAGACATGAAAGCGGACTTGGATAAAAGTTTAGAAGCTTTGGCACAGGTGAAAGCAATGAGTATTCGAGCCAAAAACGAAGTGGAAGAATATGCTAATAAAGGAGAAGATTATAACGAAAAAGCCATGCTGATTTTGAAGAAAGCCCAGTCTGGAGGATTAATCCCTGCTGAAGCTGATCGTCTGGCTACTGAGGCTTTGATCAAAAAAGAAGAAGCTTTTACTGGGCAAAAAAGAGCCATTGCTGACAAAGAAAAATTTGATCAGAATGTGCTGCAAATGGAATCAAACGTAAAAACCATTAAGCAAAATATTTCCAAATGGGAAAATGAACTTAAAATTTTACGATCAAGAGTAAAAGTAGCCGATGCTACTAAAAGTCTGAATAAACAAATGGCCCAGATTGACAGCAACGGAACAGTTGCTTTATTGGAACGTATGAAAGAAAAAGTTGCTCAGGAAGAAGCACTGGCAGAAGCTTACGGCGAAATTGCCGGGAATTCAAAATCAATTGATGATGAAATTGACAAGGCAATAAATATTTCTGAAACAAAGGCAATAAGTGAACTTGAGAAATTAAAAGAACAGCTAGGCATCTCTAGCGCAAGAGAATAATCCAGGCCGATGAAAGAACTTATAGAAATTTCCTTTTCACCTGTAAATGCTTTTTTTAGCATTATGTCGATAATACTATTCTTGTATTGGATCCTGGTAATTATAGCAGGCATTGATCCTGATCTGTTCGATATTGATTTTGATTCAGCTGATCTCGAAACCGATTTGGATCATCATACAAACGATATACCTGACCGTCCGGAAAGCTCAGACGGAAATGGTTTCATGAAAATTTTGGAATACTTCAATTTTGATGAATTACCGTTGATGTTTATCCTGACGATTATCTTTTTTAGTATGTGGTTTATAAGTATTAATACCACTTATTATTTAGGTATCAACAGTATACTGATTGGCTTTTTATTATTGATTCCAAACTTTCTGTTAAGTCTTTTTGTCGTTAAAATTTTCAGCAAACCTATTTCCTATTTTTACAAACAAGTAAATCACAAGGGAGAGCCCGAAATTGATTTTCTTGGCAGAAGATGCGTTGTTTTTTCTGCCTTGAATAATTTAAAAACGGGACAAGTACAGTTAAGTGTTAATGGAGATCCCATTCGCTTATCGGCGCGAAGTAATACCGACGAGCAATTAATAGCAGGACAACAAGCAGTTATCGTTCGAGAAAATGAAGATAAAAAATATTATTACGTCGAAAAATTTGATTACTAGAAAGCTAAATTAATAACACAACCAACTCTTTATTTCATTATTATAATCATTTACCTTTTAATTAATAACCCAAAAAAATGTTAGGAAACTCTCTACTTATTACAATGATTGCAATAATTGTAGTCATAATTGGCTTGCTCGTATGGATCATTTCAATGTACAAAAAAATCATTCAGGGAAAAGTCATTGTTCGAACCGGAGCCGGAGGGACAGTCGTTTTTTATAATGCCGGACTTGTAGTACCCGTTTTGCACAAAATGGAAATCATGGATATTTCTGTTAAAAAATTAGATGTAGAACGCACCGGTGTCAATGGTTTAATTTGCAAAGACAACATTAGAGCAGATATAAAAGTCACTTTTTTTATAAAAATTAATAAGTCAACAACGGATATTATAAATGTAGCGCAAACAATTGGCTGTGAAAGAGCTTCGGAGGTTGAAGTTTTACGAACTCTATTTGATGCTAAATTCTCAGAAGCATTAAAAACGGTTGGTAAAAAGTTTGATTTTATTGAATTATACGAAGCAAGAAGTGAATTTAGAGAAGAAATTATTTCGATAATCGGTACCGATTTAAACGGATATGTACTAGATGATTGTGCCATTGATGACTTAGAGCAAACGCCTTTGGCTCATTTAAAATCAGATAACATTCTTGATTCTGAAGGTATTAAAAAAATTATCGAACTGACAGCAGCTCAAAACATCAAGTCGAATTTAATTCGTAGAGACGAAGAAAAAACGATTCGCAAACAAGATGTTGAAGCAAGAGAAGCCATCTTGGCACTGGATCGTCAGCTTGCGGAGAAGGAAGAACAGCAAAAACGGGAAATAGCCAATATTAAGGCGCGTGAGGAGGCAGAAATTCTAAAAGTATCCGAAGAGGAACGATTGAAATCTGAAACAGCAAGAATCAATACTTCTGAAAAAGTAGCCATTGCCGAAGAAAATAAGGATAGATTGGTAATTGTGGCTTTAAAGAACAAGCAACGTACGGAAGCTGTTGAAACCGAAAGAGTAGAAAAAGATCGCGAGCTGGAACAAACGGAACGTGAACGAATTGTGACTTTAGCACAGATCGAAAAAGAAAAAGCAGTTGAGATTGAACGCAAGAATATTCAGGACGTTATCAGAGACCGTGTCGTACTTGAAAAAGGAGTAGTTCAGGAACAAGAAAACATGAAAGATATTGAAGCTTTCAAAACAGCAGACAGACAGAAAAAAGTAGCTATTACACTTGCTGAAAAAGATAGTGAAGAGATTTATATCAAACGCATTAGAGCTGCAGAAGCTGAAAAAGAAGCCGCAAAACAAAGAGCAGAAGAAACCAGCATTGATGCCGAAGCTCAAATGGTTGCAAGCGAAAAAGAAGCGCAAGCAAGAAAAATTTTGGCAGAGGCTAAAGCAAAAGAAGACGCAACGCTTGGACTTTCTGAAGCACAGGTTATGCATGCAAAAGCAGATGCTAACGAACGTCAGGGTATTGTAGACGCCGTTATTGTTGAAAAAATGGCACTTGCGGAAGCAGCAGGAATGAAAGCAAAAGCAATTGCTTCTAAAGATCTTGGATTTGCTGAAGCAGAGGTAGTACGTGAAAAAGCCGTTGCTGAAGCCACAGGAATTGAAGAAAAAGCAAATGCAATGAAAAAACTGGACGGCGTTGGAAAAGAGCACGAAGAATTTAAATTACGTCTTAACAAAGAATTACAAGTAGATTTGGCACACATTAATATTCAAAAAGATATTGCAGATGCCCAAGCCAGCGTTATTGGTGAAGCGCTTAAAGCGGCTAAAATTGATATTGTGGGTGGCGAAACAATGTTCTTTGACCAAATCGTGGGTCAGATTACCAGAGCAAAAGGTTTTGACCGATTAGTGAATAGTTCGCAAAACATTACTGAGATTAAAGAAGCTATTCTTGGGGATGGCAACTTAGAACAAGGAAACCTTTTAGAAAAAATAAAAAGTTTTACAGATAAATATGGTATTTCATCTGAAGATATCAAAAACCTTACTGTTTCCGGATTGCTTATTGAATTACAGCGAAGAAGCAACGATGAAAGTGAACAAGGTTTATTTTCAAATTTAATGTCAATGGCTAAAAATCTTGGCTTAACCGACAAAAAAATAGGATAACAGCAACTCTAAATCCTGCAGGAAGCATACAAATTCCTGCAGGATCTTTATAAGCCTGATTTAATAATCTCAGGCTTTTTTTACATTACTTACCACCTACACCTTTATAGTATGAATGCATTAGAAGGCGGAACTTACGAGATTATACAAAGTCGTTTAGAAGCTCAAAAAAAAGATTTAATTGAACGCTTAAATTTACTTAATACTGCCAGAAAAGAGGTTTTTGGAAGTATTGAAACTAAATTAATAGCGAACAATCGGATCCTTACCGAAAACAATTGTATTTCCAGCGATATTGTTAGTGTAGGCGATTTATGCTTGTTTGGTTACAATGTTTATTTCGGACTTCGAACAGAAATTAAAATTGAAGATGTTTTTAGTATTTATAAATATGAAAACGAGGAATTTCAACTTCAAAATCTTGATTTAATTGATGACGAGAATTTCCTTTTTGATTTTTTAAATCTTTATAAATATTACCGCGATACAGAATTCAGAAAGTTTTTTATTTCTGGAAATTACCTGCACATGGTTTTTCAGCTAAGTGATCGTGTAACGGACATCAAGACCTTTAAATGGCTGATTCGTGAAAACAGATTGGAATATATTGACAATCGCAGCGATCATGAATACAAATTTCCGGAACAGCATGATTTTTTTTGGCAGGAAACGGCAAGAGAAATGCACAAGTACGGAAAACACTCACATATTTCTATTTTAGACAAAGTTTTTGTTGAAACCATTGGTGGAACATTAACCATTAAAATTGAGGATAATACTTCCTCTGGAAAAGGAATTTATGATGAAGATGTAGCTTTTCCGGATCAGACTCTGGATGATGGAAATTATAAATTTGCAGACCTCGGCAACTTGATTGCTTTGCAAATAAAGCCTTTTCAAGAAGAGGCCCGTTATTTTGTTTACAATCACAAATTACAGGAGGTCCAAAAGATCGACAGTATCAAAAATGCTGCAATTGTACTGCCTGACAATCATGGTCTGATATTTTCGAATGGTTATTACCTACAAACAGGTGAGTATAAAATATTTGAGAACACACTTGATAATTTGTTGTTTCAGGAACGAATTGCTTCACCAAATGGGGAAGATTTTATGTATGTTTTTTATGAAAACAAATACGGTCAATACGTATTGATTTCTTATAATTTAATTTCTCATGAAGTAAAAACGCCTATTATTTGCAATGGTTTTACCATCCTTCAAAATGGCGAATTATGTTATTTTAAATCTGAAAATGAACAAACCAAAAATCATGTAATTCAAATTTGGCAAACACCTTTTGTCAAGGATGATAACAGTACATCCATACACAAAGACAGTTACATTTATAAAATTGGGAATAAAGACATTGTAAAAGCAATGGCCGATTCGAATTTGATTATCACGCTTTTAAATAAAAATGATGATTATGAAGGTTTATATAGTGATCTGGTAAAACTTTCAGAAAATATAACCGACGGTTATTACTGGATTGGAAGTAAGGAAACTTTTGAGCTTAAAATTCCGCTTCTTGAAATAAAAAGTACAGCTAAGACCGCAATTGATGAGTTTGAAAAAGTAGTTCAATTGCGCTTGCATGCACAGGAAATCAAAGGTCAAACAGAAGCAAAAGCAGCTAAATTATTTGGAGTTATAAAGTCCTCTCCCTTAGACAATATTGATGCTTTTGTAACCAATCTTGCGAGTTTACGTTCGCTTAGAGGAGAAGTAATCAGTTTAAAGGAAGTCCGCTATATGGACATCTCCTTTATTGAGCAGCTAGAGAAAGAAATCATAGAGCAAACCGAACGAATTTCACAACATTGCGTAAGTTTCTTATTAGATGAAAGAGCTTTAGCACCCTATCACATTCGGGTAAAAGAACGTCAGGAAGCAATAGCATCAATTTCAAAAGTAACTGATGGTAAAAAGCTGGAAAACGAAGTAAATCAGATTACAGCTGATCTTGAAATGCTGATTGACATTGTTTCCAATTTAAAAATTGAAGATACTTCGCATGCTACTCAAATCATTAACACTATTTCCTTAATTTTTGCAACTTTAAACAAAGTAAAAGTAGAAATTAAAAATAAAGTGAATGCATTAGGTGGCGAAGAAGCAAAAGCTGATTTTGCCGCACAAATGAAATTGATTGATCAAAGTATTGTAAATGCTATTGATCGTGCCAATACTCCAGCTAAAATTGCAGAATCGCTCAATAAAATGTCAATTCAACTTGAAGATTTAGAAGCCCGATTCGCCGATTTTGAAGAGTTTACCGAATTAATTATTGAAAAAAGGGAAGAAATCTATACTGCTTTTGAAACTAAAAAAAATAGTTTACTTGAGGCTAGAAATAAAAAAACAATTGCTCTTGAAAATGCTTCAAAACGGATTCTGAAAAGTGTTGCTGCCAAAGCTACGACATTTAATACTGCTGAAGAAATTAATGGGTATTTTGCAGCTGACCTGATGATATCTAAACTTCGTGATTTGGTACAGCAATTGCACGAACTTGAAGATGTGGGAAAAGCTGAAGCTATTGAAACCGAGTTAAAATCGGCTAAAGAAGATACTTTACGTAAACTTAAAGACAAACATGAATTGTATGAAGATGGTGAAAACATCATCAAATTTGGGAAACATAAATTTGCAGTAAACAAACAAAACTTAGATTTAACCATTGTTTTCAAAGACGAAAAATTAAACTATCATTTAACCGGAACTGATTTTTATCAACCCTTAAAAAAAGGCGTTTTAGATGCGGATAAAAAATACTGGACCCAGGATTTAGTGTCTGAAAATGATCAGATTTATAGAGCTTCATACCTGGCATATAAAATTTTCAGAAAATATCCTGCAGAGGAGCTATCTCAGATGACTTTTGAAAATTTAAAGCTAATTGTTGCTGAAGAAACCTCCAAAAATTATTCAGAAGGATATATTAAAGGAGTACATGATGCAGATACCGTATTAATTTTAAAAACATTTTTAGAGAAATATAATGCCTTGGGAATGCTGCGTTTTGAATCAAAAGCGCGTGCAGTTGCTCAATTATTTTGGGAAACTTTAGATGCAGAAAAACGTGGGACTTTAAATCAAAAGATAAAATCGGCTGGCGAAGTCTTGGCAGTTTTCCCAAATAGCAGTCAATTTGAATACCTGTTATCGGAGCTGCAAACAGAAATAAATATATTTTTGGCGAAATTTGAATTGGATAGCAAGTTACAGATTGACAGTAAACTTACCTCTTCTTATCTTTTTCAGGAATTAATGAAGGACGATGCTTTTGTAACAAGTTTAAAGGCAAAACAAATTTTAGAAGATTTTCAGAAATTGCTTGCTGCAAAAAACACTGATCTTAAATTCAAACAAGGTATCGAGAAAGCGAATGCTGTAATGGATAAATTTCAATTAGCCCTGCAGTGGGTTTCCTCATATATTAACGATTTAAAAGTAGATACCTATTTAGAATATGCTTATGAAGTAATTGTACTCTTGTTATTTCCACATGAAAGTAATGAATTGGTCATTTCAATTGATGCTGATGCTGTCATAAGCGGTTTATCAGGGGCACATCCTACAATAAAAGAGGGGAATTTTCATTTTAATTATCATAATTTCCTGAATGAGCTGCAAACGTATTTTGAAAAAGATGTACCTGAATTTGAAAATTTTAGAAATCAAAGACACCAACTCACGCTTCAGCTAAAAGAAGATTTGAGGCTCCATGAATTTGAGCCAAAAGTACTCACTTCTTTTGTAAGAAATAAGCTGATTGATCAGGTTTACCTTCCGCTATTTGGAGATAATTTAGCCAAACAGCTTGGCAGTGCCGGTGAAAACAGACGTACAGACCGATCCGGAATGTTATTATTAGTTTCACCGCCAGGTTATGGAAAAACAACTTTAATGGAATATCTTGCCAACAGACTAGGCTTGGTTTTTGTTAAAATTAATGGTCCTGCTTTAGGACATGAAATTACCTCGGTCGATCCGGATTCTGCTACAAATTCTGCAGCTAAAGAAGAATTGAAAAAGCTTAATTTAGCACTTGAAATGGGGAATAACGTCATGCTTTACCTGGACGATATTCAACATTGTAACCCGGAATTTTTGCAGAAATTCATTTCTCTAGCAGATGGAACCAGAAAAATAGAAGGCGTTTTTAACGGTAAGTCAAAAACCTACGACATGAAATCTAAGAAATTTTGTGTGGTCATGGCAGGAAATCCATACACCGAAACGGGTGAAAAATTTAGAATCCCGGATATGTTGGCCAATAGAGCCGATATTTACAATTTGGGAGATGTTATCGGAAACACATCTGATCTTTTTGAGTTAAGTTTGATTGAAAATTCGTTGACTTCACACCCACTCTTAACTCAATTAGTATCAAAAGCTCCGGAAGATTTATACCCATTAATCGAAATGGCAGCTTCTGGCAAAAAAGAAGGTTTTGAGTTAAAAGGCAATCATTCTAAACAAGATATAGAAACCTATTTGGCTATTTTAGATAAGGTTATTAAAGTGCGGACTGTGGTATTAAAGTCAAATTCAGCCTATATTGCTTCGGCCGCTATGGAGGATGCTTACCGTGTTGAACCTCCATTTAAGCTACAGGGTTCATATCGTGATATGAATAAATTAGTTTCTAAAATCGTTCCGATGATGAACGATGCCGAAATTGAGACCGTATTACTTTCGCATTATCAAAACGAAACACAAACATTGACAAGTGCTGCAGAAGCGAATCTTTTAAAATTTAAAGAAATGAACAAAATACTCACTCCAGAAGAAACCATTAGATGGGAAAACATAAAAGCTACTTTTGTGAAAAATAATAAATTAAAAGCTTTTGGCGACAGCAACAACATGGCACAAGTACTGTCGCAAATAACAGAATTTACCAATCATATAGAAGGAATTAAAGAAATTTTACAACAAGGATTGATGAAAAATTAATATTTCAGCGTTACTATTTTGTATCTAATTAGATTAAAGATAGCATATATTTGTAATTTTTATAAATGCAATAAAACATTTAAAAAAAAAAAGGCATAAAAGCTCCTTAATTTTTTTAAGGAGTTTTTGATCTTCACAGAACTAATTATAAACCTTTTTTGCTGGATTTGAAGAAATTTCAAATAAAAAACTAAGTAGAATACCCTATTCTGCACTAAATCTAGTACTATTAAGTGGTGATTAATGCTTTTTAAAATAATAAAACAACAAAATAACCCTTATATAAAAATAAGAGAATAAATTGGATTAGAAAAACAGCTTACAAAGGCCCTATTCCGTAATTTGTGTCACATCTACCGACTTTTGTATAACTTACAGGATAATATAATATCCCAATTTTGCATCATCATTTAACAACATAAAAAATTAAATAATGAGCGAGACAGCAGATACAAAGCAATTATTCCAAACTTTTACATTTAAAAACGGAATCAATACTAAAAATAGAATTGCGATGGCACCAATGACAACCTGGGCTAGCAATGATGATTATACCGTATCGGATGATGAAATAAAGCATTATGAGGCCCGAAGTGAAAACGTTGGATTGGTAATAACAGGCTGCACCAGAGTTATGGCAAACGGAATTGGTTTTAACAATGAATATGCCTCCTATGATGACTCTTTTTTACCAAGCCTTAAAAAGCTGGCTAAGGCTGCAAAAAAGGGCGGGGCACCAGCAATACTTCAGATTTATCACGCTGGAAATAAGACCGTTTTGGATCTTATCCCTGATGGCATTCCTGTTAGTGCAAGTCCCATAGCATTAGCCCCTTCTATGTTTTATGCTGGAGGAGTCGTATCGCGTGAGCTTACACATGAAGAAATTCTGGAAATGATAAAAGCTTTTGGCGAAACTACCCACAGAGCAATAAAAGCAGGCTTTGACGGAATAGAATTACATGGTGCTCACGGATTCTTATTACAGAATTTCTTTTCTCCCTATTATAATCAAAGAACCGACCATTGGGGTGGCTCTGCAGAAAAAAGAATGAACTTTGCTGTAGAAGTAATCAAAGAAATTCAGAATGTCATTAAAAAGTATGCAGACAGACCCTTTATAACCGGTTTCAGAATATCACCAGAAGAGCCTGAAAGTTACAGAGTGAAAGACATTTTTCCTTTGATCGATAAACTAATCGACTGCGGGATTGATTATCTGCACGTTTCACTTGCTGATTTGCTTTCGCAAAAGTCGGACGATGATAAAAATGCTGACAAACCTATTTTAAAATTAATACTTGATCACGTTAATCACAGAGTTCCAGTGATAGCTGCAGGAGGTATCAAACAATTCAATGAGGCAAATGAGGCACTAAAAATGGGATTGTCATTGGTAGCTGTTGGACACGGGCTTATCATTAATCCGAATTGGGTTGAGCTTGCATCTAATGAAGAAAAAGCAGACGAAATTTTAAGTATGTCTAAAGCTGATCAATTGTCTATACCTAAAAAACTGCAGGAATTCATTAAAGTAGCAACGGGATTTTTTCAGGTGACAGATTAGCCTAATTATTTAGACTTTGCAAATTTATCATAGCGAAAATGAAAAAATGAGAAAAAAATAACCGAAATTGGTGCAACAGGATAAATAGAATCCTGTTGCAAAATTATTGTGCCTTGGATAGCTGTAAGGCTTCGGTTATTTTTAGAATATATAGCATTAAAAATATATAAGTGAGAACTAGTTTGTATGATACATTATAAAACAATAAGTGAGCTTCATAAAAAAAACGGATTTCCACCACCTGAAAATCCACTGATGGGCATATTAACTTTTGAAGAGTCAGAAAAATGTACTTTCATCGAGAGAGAGTTTACTATGGCGTTTTATACGATTGCCTTAACAAAATTAAAATCAGGCACATTTCAATATGGTAAAACAAAGTACGACCATGAAAATGGATCTTTGGCATTTTTAAAGCCACATCAGAAAATAGTAATGAATAATGTAGAAACAAGTGAAAAAGGATTTCTATTATATATTCACGAAGATTTTTTAGTGAACCATACCCTTCATTCAGAAATAAATAAATATGGCTATTTTGATTATGAAGTGAACGAAGCTTTACATCTCTCTCCAAAGGAAGAAGATATTCTATGGGATTTATTCAACAAGATAAAAGTAGAATATTATAATAATCAAGATGAGTACAGCAAAGATATTATACTCACTCATATAGATTCCTTCTTAAAATATGCCCAGCGGTTTTACAAGCGGCAATTCTTGAACAGGTCTGTTTTATCAGGCACCATAATCTCAAAATTTACTGACATACTGAAGGACTATTTTGAAAACGGAAGTCTCCAAAAAAAAGGTTTACCATCTGTAAAATATATGGCTGCCAAACTATCATTGTCTCCAAAATATTTAAGCGATTTATTAAAACAAGAAACAGGCAAAACGGCATTGGAACATATTCATATTGCCTTGGTTATTGAAGCAAAAAATATTTTAATGAATACCAACAAAACCATATCCGAAACCGCTTATCAATTAGGTTTTGAAAACCCACCCTACTTCTCAAGACTTTTTAAAAAAGAAGTAGGCGTAACACCTACAGAATATAGAGAACAGTTTTTGAATTAGTTTTTTTTGGAAGCTATTCAGTTAATATCTTAATAAAAGAACACATAGAGCAAAATAAAAAAGAGACCATCAGAACTTCCTTATTAACCTGTTTACGAACTATTTTCTATAAAATTTAAAAAAATTAAATAACCTTTAAATATATTTTTTTTGATTCAAATGCCACACCACCTAATCGTAAAATTGCTATTGTAATGCTTAATCAGTTCTATTTTGATAAATTAAATAATTGTAATAAATCGTATAATTTGTAAGAATAATTCGTTAATTTGTTTCAAAAAAAAGCTGTTGTCATGAATTGGGAAGCAAAAATTATTACACATAAAAAAGAGAAAAGAATTGCTGTTTATTTTGAAAAAAAGCCTGAATTAATAGCTCGAATAAAAAAGTTAGAAGATTCTCGTTGGAGTCAAACCTTAAGCGTATGGCATCTACCTGACACAATAGAAAACAGAGACCGATTTCAAATAGTTGCTCTCTCTTCTCCATTACCTTCGGATGAAGGTATAGAACAAATAGAGAAATTTATTCAATGGCTATCATCTAAAAGATACAGTTCAAACACTATAAAAACATATTCCGAAGCTTTAAAATCATTTTTGGTATACTATAGAGAAAAAAGAGTTGATCAAATTACCAATGATGACGTGGTGATATACAACAATAATTATATATTAACAAATAATCTTTCAGCTTCTTATCAGAATCAGATAGTTAATGCCATAAAGTTATTTTTTAAAACCATCAAAGAAACTAAGATTGAAATTGATAAAATACATCGTCCCAAAAGAGCCAAACTTTTACCCAACGTGTTAAGTAAAGAAGAAATAAAATTGATATTAAATGTCCATAGCAACATAAAACACAA